>JBHIXE010000349.1:0-6049 GCA_041984905.1 Verrucomicrobiales bacterium
CCCTGGATCTGGAGTCGCTTGAGGCGGGAGAGATTGAGAATTTGCTCTGGCAGTATCTTCGGCTGAACCCCTACTCAGGTCCCAATCGGCCCAAGAACTATGATTGGGGCGATGCCCGCTATGCTCCGGCGGAGTGGGGGAACGGGGTGAAGGCCAAGGAGCTGGTGCGACGTTGGGAGCGCCTCACCGGTGCGAAGATCCGGTTCGAGGTGGACAAGGGCCAGTTCGTTCTCGGGCCCGAACCTCGAAAGACTTGGCTGGTCCGACAATGGGAGGCCTTGGAGAAGCGATTCCGACCGTAGCAAGGCTTTCGGACTACCAGTCCGCCAGTACGAAGTCCAGATGCTTGCGCTCCATGTCGACGCGACGGACCTGGACCTGAACCTTGTGGCCTGGCTTGAGCACGCCTTTGCCATGCCGGTCCACGACCCGCTGGGTGCCGGGTTCCAGGAACAGCTGTCGATGCGGCAAGTCACTGCGCTTGATCATGCCCCGCAGGAAATACTGGGTCAGTTCCAGCATGATTCCCTTGGGCATGATCTCCGTGATTACGCCTTCAAAGGAGGCCTGGTCCTGTTCCCTTGCGAGGTTCAGGAAATACTCGAACTGCTTGAGCAACTTGGACTCGTTCTCCGCGTCCGCCGCAGTGCGTTCCGTGACAGATAGATGCTCGGCGGTCTCCGCAAGGAACTTGATGTGCGGCAGGGGATTGGGATGATCCTTCTGCGTGGCGAGTTTCTCCAGGACCCGGTGGACGACCAGGTCGGCGTATCTCCGGATAGGACTGGTGAAGTGCGTATAGTTCACCTTGGCCAGGCCATAGTGTCCCAGGGGTTGCTCGCTGTAAGCGGCCCGCTTGAGGCTCTTGAGCAAGCCGATCTTGATGGCGTGCTCTTCCGGTTTGCCTCGTACGGCTTTGAGCAGCTTCTGCAACTCGGTTCGCAGGCTCAGGTCGCCCACGTCGTAGTCATAGCTGCGTGCCAGTTCGCGGAACTCGAAGAGCTTGTCCACGTCTGGATCCTCGTGAATACGGTAGACGGAAGCGACCTGGGAGTTCTTGGTTACTTCAGCCACCGCTTCATTGGCGGAGAGCATGAATTCTTCGATCAGCTGGTGGGAAATGTCGTACTGAACCTGACGTAACTCGATCGGCTTGCCGTCTTCGTTCAGGATCACTTTGATCTCCGGGAAATCCAGATCCAGGGACCCGTTCTTCATGCGAAGATCGCGAATCTTGCTCGCCAGATCCCAGGCCTCGTGCAGCGCGAGAGCATAGCGGCTTTCGTGATCCTGGGGATTCTCGGGGCGCGGTTGTTCCAACCGCTCGAAGGCTTCTTCGTAGCTGTAGCGCCTCTGACTGCGGATCACCGTCTTGGCAAAGCGAGCCGAGGTCCGGCGGCCTTCCGCATTGAACTCCATGATCACGGCGTGGGTCAGCCGGTCCACGTTCGGGTTCAAGCTGCAGATACCGTTGCTCAATCGGGGAGGCAGCATCGGGATCACCCGGTCGACCAGGTAGACGCTGTTGCCACGCTTGCGGGCTTCCACGTCCATGACGCTGTTCAGCTTCACATAGTGCGCCACATCCGCGATGAACACCGCGAGCTTCCAACCGCCTTTGGGCAGGCGTTCCACACAGATGGCATCGTCAAAGTCGCGGGCATCAAAGGGGTCGATGGTGTAGACCATCTTGTCCCGCCAGTCTTCGCGATTGGCGAGTTCCTCTTCCTGCACGGTTTCTGGAACCGCCTCGGCGGCCTGCAGCACCTTCTGCGGAAATTCCACCGGTAACTCGTAGCGATGGATAATGCTGAGAATGTCCATGCCCGGGTCATTGGCATAACCCAGCACTCGCACAACGCGGCCTTTTGGTGCGCGATAGGGCGATTCCCATTCCTGCAGTTCGACGACCACGCGCTGTCCGTCGGCCGCTTCCGGAGGCAGTTGATCCGGCACCACCGCCATGTTCTTGGTGAAGAGGGGATCCGTCAGGCTGACGTGGGCAAACTTGTCGCTCAGGTGGAGATCACCAATGAACCGGGTGCGGTTCCGGGCGTTGATCTCCAGAACCCGCGCTTCCAGGCGTTCCTCGCCAGGGCGCTGAGAACGACCGCGGCCTTTCCTATGTTTCTGCCACGTGGGCGGTGCTGCCTTTTGCAGACAAGCAGTTACCCGATCACCTTCCAAAGCCGTGCTGGCATAGCGAGCCGGGACGGCCAGCCGGTCAAAGTCGCCCAACTTGGCGGTCATCTTCATGGACGCGTCGTCGAGGTACAAGTGGCCGTTGCGCGATCCGTCCTTGCTGTGAAACCGGATGGTTCCCGTGACCGTCATCCCATCCCGGGACTTCTCCCTGGCGGGGGGCATTCCGTAGCGTCCGCCCTTGTAGCGATGCACTTTGTTCGCCGCCTCCAGGTTTCGGACGGCTTCGCGAAGATACACGCGGTGGTTGGGCGTTACGCTCAGCGAACGGGCCAGTTCGGAGCGGGTCATGTTCTGAGCCTTGGGGCTCTGCAAGAGCTGAAGAATGCGCTTCTCCAGATTGGTGGTAATTGCGGATTTACTCAAAGAATCGGAATCGCGGGGCGAAACGTAGGGTGGAAAACAAAGAAATGGGCCCGAGACGACGCATCAAGTTGCAAGTTCTCAGAACATGCCCTTGTTTCAGGCCGCCAACAAAGAATTTCTCCCCCTATTTATGGATAACGCCCCCGGTTCCGAGTCTCCGGTAGATTTCAAAGGATTGTTGGTCCTCCTCATATTGGGCCTGGTTACGCTCTTCAGTTACATGGGAGAACAGAACCTGCTCTTCCTGCTTTGTGGAGCAGCCTTCATCTCCATTGTCATCTGGCAGACCTGCGATCCCTTCGCTGAAGTCGCGCAGTGGGTAGGAAAGAAATTCCATATACCGGGATCCGTTCGAGGCGCTACGCTGGATGCGGTAGCCAGTTCCATGCCCGAACTCTACTCAGGGATCTTCTTTGTGATCGTGGCTTTGCAGATATTGGGCACGGGCACCGTGGGTGAGGAAGCCCGGCACGCGGCCGAAGCGGCTGGAGCGGAAGGCTATGGATCCGCCGTTGCTACCTGTGCTGGGAGCGCCATCTACAACATGATCCTGATTCCCGCGTGTGTGGCGCTGGTCGTTTCCTTTCGCCGTCCCAGCCATCCCACGGTTGAGGTGGGGCGCGAAGTACTGCGCCGAGATGCCATGTGGTTCCTTTTCTGCGAGGTGGTCCTCATTTTCTTCCTGTTTCAGGACGCCATGCACTGGTGGATGGCCGTAGTTTTACTTGGGCTCTATGTCATTTACGTCTCCACGCTCTGGGGCCATGCGCGCAAGCATCGCAAAGAAGTGCTGAGCAAACGCCAAAGCCTGGAAGGAGATGAAGAGTTTGATTTTGAAGATCTGCCGACGGAAACCCGGGCCGTCTTCGGTATCTTCCGCCTGCCCATCAACAACGTCAGCGCCTGGCTGATCCTGTTTGTCTGCACGGCTCTGGCCGCGACGGCCTGCTACTTCCTTGTGGAGGTGACCCACCTTACCGCGGAGTTGCTGGATGTGCCCACCTTCTTTGTGGCCTTGGTGCTCGCCGCCGCAGTCTCGAGCGTTCCAGATACGTTCCTTTCCATCGGGGCCGGGATGCGTGGGGATGATTCCGGGGCTGTGTCCAATGCGTTTGGGTCCAACATCTTCGATATCTGCATCTGCCTTTCCATCCCTCTCCTGGTAAACTCCTGGCTCGTGGGTTGGGAGCCCGTGAAGCTCGTTCAAGAGGGCGGTGAGCCCATGAAAGGGATCTTTGGGCTGCGGATTCTGTTGCTCGTTCTCTCCGCCATTACGGTGGCCATCATCTGGCACAAACGGCAGCTCAACCGGACCAAGGCCATTGTCCTCGTGGCGCTCTATCTCATTTTCGTGGCCTTCGCGGTCCTCGGCTCTCTGGACATCATCCATCTATAGGATCGGAGCCAAATTCGGCCTCGCGCGCACTGGAATCGAAGGGTTCATCTTTCAGGAATAAGAGAATTCCCGACGCAAAATGCAGAAAAATCGCAAGTCTGCGCCAGTTTTCCGTCTATGTAGATGTGGCGAGAATAAAAAATGATGAAAATTTTAAAGAGCTCGCGATTTCATCTTGATAATTTCCGCAAAAGAGGCAAAATAGACACATATCAGCAAAGAAAGCCTTTCGAGCAAAATTTGTTTGAGTGAGTAGCTAAGTGAGTGACTGGAATGGTGCAGGGCCGGCAGCTAGCCGGCCCTCTCCATGTACGCCTCCTTCCCCCTGGTTCGATCTTCGCGCAGGAGGGAAGGGTCAGAGAATCGAGTTTCCCGATAACTGAAAGGCGTTTTCGATCCAATTCACCCGCGGAGGGGTTCCTTCCTGAAGCAGCACTTCCAGGATATCGAAGCGGAAAAGCACGTCCGGATGATCCAAGTGCCGCAACCAGGATTGGGCGCCGCGAATGACGAGCCGTTGTTTCTCCAGGTTCACCGCATCCGCCGGATGGCCAAAGTAATCGCTCGTGCGCGTCTTAACTTCCACGAACACCAGCACCTCGCCGTGGCGGCAGATCAGGTCCACCTCGCCGCCGTGTTTGGCCCGGTAATTCCGCCAGAGCACCTTCCAGCCTTCCCGGGTGAGCCAGCGCGCCGCCAGGCGTTCTCCCAATCGGCCGATCTCACGATTACTCAGCCGGTCTCCATCAGGCTTCTCCAAACGGCAGGGAGAGCTGAGCGACCGGTCCAAATGTCTGGCGATGAATTGGGCAAGGCCCATGGCGATCCAACTGGGTCAGGTGATGCTTGGTGGGATAGCCCTTGTGCCTTTCAAATCCGTAATCCGGATACTCTTCCGCCATCTTCAGCATGAGCCGGTCCCGCTCTACCTTCGCGATGATGCTCGCCGCCGCAATGGAAAGACTGATGGAATCGCCTTTGACGAGAGCTTGCTGCGGCAGGGGAAATCCCTTCACTTCCAGGCCATCGATCAAGACCGCGCTTGCCTGAATCGCCAGCCCCTCTACGGCGCGGCGCATCGCCAGGTGGGTCGCCCTCAGGATGTTCAGCCGGTCGATCTCCTCTGGAGACGCATGGGCGGAACACCAGATGATCTCTTCGTTCTCCAGAATTTCTCCGTAGAGAGACTCCCGGCGGGCAGGGGAAAGCCTCTTGGAATCGTTGAGATACCCGTGGGTGAAAAGGTCCGGCAAAATGACTGCGGCAGCCACCACCGGCCCTGCGAGAGGGCCTCGTCCCGCTTCATCAATGCCTGCTACCAGGGAAAATCCCTTGGCTCGAAGTCGTGTCTCCCACACCAGATCCGGCATGGGGCGGATCCTAACGCAGTGTTAGTCCTTTTTCGACTTCTTCTTGCGGCGATCGATCTTGTTCTTCCAACCGCCAGTGACGGGGCGAACATTGGTCGCGCTCTTGCCGACCCGATCCCGCATGAAATTCAGCTTGGCCCGGCGAGCCCGTCCGTAATCCACCACCTCGATCTGCGCGACCTTGGGAGAATGAACCTGGAACACCCGCTCGACGCCTTCGCCGTTGGAAATCTTGCGAACCGTGAACGCCTGATTCAGTCCAGAACCCTTCCGGGCCAGCACGATGCCTTGGAAAATCTGAATCCGCTCCTTGCCACCTTCGACGACGCGCGTGTGCACTTTGACGCTATCTCCCGGGCCGAACGGCGGGACATCGTCTTTCATCTGTTCCTTCTCAATCTTGTCGATAACATTCATGGCAATGGCTCGGTGGAGGGTGAGCGTTTGATTGCGGGCGGTAATGAATATCCAGGAGTCTGCGGAAAGCAACGAAAAAGCCCAAAGTTTTTGTTGCGTGTAGGGAACTGTCAAACTAGGATCCCCGTCCCGAAATCCTCCGGGCATCGAGCCTGGAAGAGGAGTGGTAGCTCAGTTGGTTAGAGCGCCGGCCTGTCACGCCGGAGGTCGCGGGTTCGAGCCCCGTCCACTCCGCCACTTCTTGGCTCTACACCAAAGTTTGGGGGATTGGTGTGTTCAGGTGTTTGGATCAGCCACA
>JBHIXE010000350.1:0-472 GCA_041984905.1 Verrucomicrobiales bacterium
TCGCGGGATTGCCGCAGCCCGCCCACCTGGATGGACTCAAGGAGAAGTCACTGGTCATGGTGACGACCGAAGGATTCACCTGGACCAGCGTTGCGCTGGTAGTCTGAAGAAGCGGTTTGGCCTCATCCAGGCTCAAGCCCAGAGAATAAGGAGTGGAGAGAAAGCGGAAGTCCCCCACAAGGTGGGCGCCTTCCACTTCGACCGGTTCGGATTCCACCGAATTGAGCCCCGCCGCGCGCTCGATCTTTGCCTCGACCTTGGAGGAAGCCGTGACGCTCAGGCTTCCAATGTGCCGGTCTACTTGAAGGAGAGAAAGCTCGGTTAACTCAAGCTCGGCTGGAAACGACTCAATGCCGCTTCCCAAAACAAACTCCAGCTGAAACCGGTCGGTCACGCCCTCTTCCGGCTTCACCACCAGTTTCCGTGCGGCGCCCTCCGGCACCACCTGCCACTGCACATCCTCATTCTTCAT
>JBHIXE010000350.1:482-6041 GCA_041984905.1 Verrucomicrobiales bacterium
AAATGGGATCAGCATTTCGAACGTGTCCACGGGGCCGCGCTCAACCTGGTAGTAGATCTGAACCTGGGTTTCGATCATCTCACCAGCAATGTGGCTCTTCAATTTGCTCTCCGCGTGAACCACGGGCATCACATTCGCTTCCTGTTGCCAGGTCAGTTCAAAAGGAGCTGTTCCGCTGAAGTAAAACTCCAAACGCGTATCCGGCCCTTCCGGAATCCGCTCATAAGCCAGGGGCTTGCTCCAGTCAAAGTGCCAGCCCTGACCGGGAAAGACTGCTTCCACCTTCGATACCGCTCCCGGTATGAGGTCAAAGAGCAGCGTCTTGGCGTCTTCCTCACTCTTTACCGGCGCCTGGGCGACGAACCCCAACTGATAAGTGCCTGCTTCCGGCAGCAACACCTCAAATCCATTGGCTCCGTAGTTGAGTTTGGCCTTCCCAAAGTTTGTCTCTGTGATGCTTAGCCCCGCATCGCCCAAGGGAACTACGATCCAGCCGGATTGCAGCGGAAAGGATCCCGGCGCCGGAAATGCTTCGAGCTCCAGAGTTCCCTTGATGGAGACCGTCTCCCCTTCCAATTCGACCCGGTAGCTGGCCTTGTGAACCACTCCAGCGGGGCCGGATGGCATCTGTTCCTTCGCTTCCAGGAGCAGTTCCGGCATGGCGTCAATGGCGCCTTGCTCGACCGAATCGTCCTCCTGTGCGGGAGCGGTCGCAACCAGGCCTGACAGCAACAAAAGAAACGTTCCCCACCGGAGAGCCCGAGATCCGTTCACGAGCGCGGAGAGAGTAGGAGGTTGGGAGTTGGGAGAAAACCGGGACATAAAGAGACACGTTTAGCGATCATTTAAGTGGATACAACCAGTCTTGTAAATTGAGAATTTTTAGTTTTTAAGAAATCTTAAGTAATTTCGCTCCAGTGATTCAACTCATCTGGAGTTATTTCGGCAAGTCTTCTCATTCCCGCACTCGCTTCGGGCACTGAATCTGCTACCGCTGAAGCGTGGGAAATTTTGGGACCTTTGCGATCCGTCATGCACTGAAGATTGGAGTAGGATTGGCGATCTTGATCCTCTTGATGCTAGGAGGATCAGGTGGGTTTCGCTCATTCGGGATTCCGGAGGGTGCGGACGTTGCCTTGGTGATTCTACTGGTCGCCGCTTTGCTCTGGATCACCGAGGCCATCCCTCTGTATGTCACCAGCTTTCTGGTCCTTCTGCTTTGTCAGTCCTGGCTGGCTCCAGTTCTACAGAGTGAAGGGATGGCAGTCACGAAGGCGACCTTTCTCTCTCCCTTTTTCTCGGATGTGATCCTCCTCTTTCTGGGCGGCTTCACCCTTTCCGCGGCGCTCCACAAGTATCACTTGGACGAAAGGATGGCGCGCTGGATGATCAGCAAGACGGGCGATTCCATTCCGAGACTGCTGGCGGGAATCATGCTGATCACGGCCTTCCTCTCCATGTGGTTGAGCAATACCGCAACGGCGGCCATGATGCTGACCCTGGTGCTGCCCATCGTCGCCCAGATTCCTGCGACCCAGCGTCTGGCGAGGCAAGCCGTCATCCTGGCCATCCCCATCGCCGCGAATGTAGGGGGAATCGGCACGCCGATTGGCACACCGCCGAACGCGATTGCGATCCAATACCTGAACAAATTGGGAGAGGCGCCCAGTTTCACCACCTGGATGCTGATCGGGATGCCCATGGTCATCCTCATGATCGGCTGCGGATGGGTTCTCTTGATCTTTCTTTTCAAGGCGCGCGGGAATTTGGAGCATGCGGAAACTCCAGAGGCCTTGCCGGCGCTCAAGTGGCGGTCCCAGTCCAGCATCGTCATTGGGGGAGCATTGATCACAGTGGCGGGCTGGGTCACTAGTCAGTGGCACGGATTATCCTCGGGAACTATCGCGCTGATTCCTCTGATCCTGTATTTTGGCACCAACACACTGGATAGCCGGGACCTGAAGTCTCTTTCCTGGGACGTCTTGTTCCTGATGGGAGGCGGGCTCTGTCTGGGCGTGGCAATCGCGGAGAGCGGTCTGGCGAATTGGGTTGTCGGTCAACTTCCGGTCGAAGGGGCGAGTGTCTACGGGGTGATGGTGCTCTTTGCCCTGGTGGGCTGCATCATGTCCTCTGTCATGAGCAATACGGCGACTGCCAACCTGATGATGCCCATCATTCTGGGCCTGTCGCTGAACGAATCCCTCACCCCCATTCTCTTGGGAGTCGCTTTTTGTTGCTCCGTGGCCATGCCCCTGCCGATTTCCACCCCGCCCAACGCCATGGCCTTCAGTTCAGGTGAGTTGAGCGTGAAAGACATGGTGCGGCCCGGGCTCATCCTCACAATAATAGGCGTCATCCTGACATTCACCGTCGGATATTTCTGGTGGAGAGTGGTCGGAGTGTTCTAAGCTGTTACAAGTCCCATGGAGGTTCATCGCCAAACCTGTCAGAACTGCCAATCCCGCAAGGTCCAGGACATCCTGGTAAGGGAAGCCGGGGAACCCGCCGTCGTCTATGTGCGCTGTGCGCAATGCGGCGAACTGGTGGCCCGTTATGTTCTCAGTGACTACTACCACCACGGCAAAGATCTGGACTCCTATCTTCGCTCCCAGGCGGCCCAGAGTTCAGAGAGCGGCCGGGATATGCTGGAGGGATTCCGCAAAACCCAAACGGAGGCTTTGGAAGGCTATCTCCGGGCCCTGGACTACATTCGGGATTCCGGCAAGGATCTGGAATAGGGCTTCAGGTTGTTGAATCCGCTCTCTTCCCCGACCGTAACCCTTGTAAGAGACTTTCACTCAACCCACACCACTCATGTTTGACCCCATCATTCAACCTGACAGCCCTCTGGCCACTCTTCTGAGCGCCGGTTTCGCCATGCTGTCACTCGGGCTGATTCCGCTCCTGGGATTGGCAAAGGAAAAGAAAAAGGGCCTCGGCTTCATTCCCGGATGCCTCGGCGCGATCGTTGTCCTGCTCCTGCTTTTGTTCGGAGGAGCCTACCTCTTTCGCGGCGCCATTGGAGAGCGTGTGCTATCCCTGGCAGATGCTCAACTGAGCGAGAACGGAGTTTACCTGAGCTACGAGGCCAGCGAACTGGACCTTCTCAAAGGCATCGTCATGGAGGACGTCACCCTCTATCGAACCAAGGAGCGGCAGGAACCGGTAATAAATCTATCCAAGGTAGCGATCGGCTACGATCCTTTCACTTTGATCAAGGATTCCGGCTCGGCCACGGCTAACGTAACCACCAATGATGCAATCCTGACATTGTTTCATGAAGGCCAGCCCTATCCTGTCGAGAAGCTTTCCGGCAACCTCACCGCCGGTGCCAAGTCCCTGGTCATCAACAGCCTCAAAGGTCACTTCGCTGGTGTGGACATGGACCTGGGCGGCGAGATCGTCTTCCCGGAAAAGGTGGATGATCCCGAGGTGGAAGAGGACTCTCCCGTCGATGTGGGCGAAGAGGCAGAGCTTCCGACCAAGGAGGAGAAACCCAGCGTACTGGCCGACCTGGACTTGAGCCCGGTCGCGGACCTCGCCAAGGAACTCGCCAAGATCGAGTCCTCCAAAGACGCGCCCGTCTTCAAAGCGCGCTTCACTCAGCCCGCCGATGGCGACATCCAGTTCGATGGCACCGTTCGCGGCAAGGACTTCTCCTTTGATGGGGTGCCGATCGATTCTCTGGATCTGGACTTTGTCAAAGTGGCGGAAAGCGATCCGATGAAGATCGGCATCACGGACGGCAAGATGGTTTACCAAAGCCACTCGCTGACCTTGAAGGGTGAATTCGACACGGAAACCCAGGTGCTGGCAATCGCAGAGCTGAACTCCAACGTGGACATTCTGGACCTGTCTTCCCGGATGAATGGGGGCAAGTCCTCCAATGTCCGCTTCGCCTCTCCACCACAAGTGACCCTGAGCGGGACTCTGCCGGTCGCGAATGTGGAGGGAGCCAATCTGACAGGGTCCGCCGCCAGTTCCGGAGGCATGATCGTGGAAGTGGAAGGTGGCAAGGAGTTGAAGTTCACCAACATGAAGACGGACTTCACGCTGAAGAATGGGGTCCTCAACCTGCCCAACTTCAAATGTGAGACGTTTGGCGGTCAAGGCGCCGTGGCCGCTTCCATCAACCCCTTTGCGGAACCGATCTACTTTGATGGTTCCGTGACGCTGACCGAACTCTCGCTCAACGAGATCTCCAAGTTTTCCGGGGCAAAGGGAGACCGCAACGGCAAGGTCACCGGCACCTTTCAGGGAAAAGGTGCGCCGGACCTCAAGTCGCTCAATGGTAGTGGTAAGATCGGGATCACCGAAGCGCAGTTGGTGGACGTTCCCATCTTCCGCAAGCTGAAACCTCTCCTGGCAGTTGTCTCCGCAGGCAGCCTGACCAAGGGAGCGATCGCGAATGCCAATTACACGCTTCAGGACGGATTCCTGAAGTCTGATGATATGAAGCTGACGACCGGCCTCATTGCCGTGAACGGCAAGACGGACGTTAACTTCAACGAAGAATCTCTCACGGCAGAAGCCACCATTCAAGCGGGTCCCGGCGGGCTGATCTCCCAACTCTCTGGCCAGTCCCTGAAGGTGGCTGGATCCGGTCCTTTTGATGACTTCAGCTTCAAGTTCAAGGAAGTTCCCGGAATGCCCTCCCTCGCGGGAGTCGGCCCTGAAGGACTCGTGAAAGCTCTTTCACAAACCGAGACCGGCGGGAAGATTGTCGAGGGCATCAACGAAAAGATCGGTGATAACGAAACGGTCAACGATGCCATTAACAAACTAACAGAAAGCATGCCCGGCCTGCGTGGCCTGGGACTCGGCAAGAAGCCCAAGGAAGAAGAAGAAGAAGAAGAAGAAGAAGAAGAAGCTTCCGAAGAAGAGAAAGATAAGCAGAAAGCCGAGCAATAGAGCTACCTCAACTATTAGAGCATTTTAAGTGGGGATGCAGCTCATTAGCTCATTAGCTCATTAGCTCATTAGCTCATTAGCTCATTAGCTCATTAGCACGTTGGCACGTTAGCTCCTTAGGACGATCAGAGGAGGCGCGAAGCGCTGAAGTCTTCAATAGCCGGGGTTGAGCGAAGCGAGGCCCCGGTATGTCAACCGAACGACGAGGCGCGCAGCGCTGGCACTGCTTTCGCGATATCTTCCCTGTGCCACCGCTTCGCGGCTCGTCGAGAGACCGCTTGTCCGGGGCCTCGCTAACGCTCAACCCCGGCTATTGAAGAACGCAGCGCTTCGCGCCTCTTCCTGTGCGACGAACCCAGCTACACCTCCACTTAAACTGCTATAGAAGGAGTACTCGAGCTTGAACCGCTTCCAATCAGCAATGGATGACCCACCCACCCCGAACACACTAATTTTTTAGTTTTAGCATTGCGCCAGACGATTATTTGCACTAAGAAATTAGTGTATGACTACGGATCGAACCGATCTTTCCCGTCGCGAACGGGAAATCCTGGATATCGTTTTTGCTCTTGGCAGGGCCACGTCTGCCGAGATTCGGGAACGCCTCACCAGCCCACCTTCGGGAAACGCAGTACGAGCGCTCATCCA
>JBHIXE010000351.1:0-6037 GCA_041984905.1 Verrucomicrobiales bacterium
ACGGACAACTACACCAACTTTCTTTATATTGGGAGAATCTACCTCCTCCTGGCTCTGTCCATTGGTGGAGCCGTCGCGTTCTTTGAGTACCAACAGGCTTCCGGAATCAGTTTCTGGTGGAATCTTCCTGTTTATCTTGTGGCCATTCTCGTGGTTGGCGCTTCCCAGCACCAGATGATGGGTGCCGGTCATGAAGCGGCCCACCACACCCTCTTTAAGAATCGGAAACTGAACGAGCTGGTGGCGGACTGGCTCTGCATGTATCCGATGTTTTCCTCTGCCTACCAGTTCCGGCTCTATCACCTGGCCCACCACCAGTTTGTGAATGATCCGGAAAAGGACCCGGATTTCTCGATGCTCAAAGAGAGCGGTCACTGGTTCAATTTCCCGGTCTCCAAGTGGACGTTCATGCGCAAGATCCTGCGCCAGTTGCTCGTCGTCGACCTAGTGCGCTACGTCCTTGCCCGGATTCGTTTCAACACGATCGGCATGCACGAGGACAGCCCCTACCGCGGGAAAGGGAAGCAGAAGCTGTTGCCAGCACGCCTCGGCCTGGCCCAGTTCCTCTTGACCGTGACTTTGCTCATCGTGCTTCAAGGTTGGGGTGAGCCCTGGCAAATTGCTCTGTTTCCGATGATGTCCTGGGCGGTGCTGGCGATCATTTACGCCAGGTTGCCGGAAGACAGTTTTGATCGCGCCAAACTCCGTCCGGTGGTCTCACCACGTCTCATGTTCATTGGCCGCACGGGATTCCTCACGGTGCTGTTATGTACCCTGGGCTACATCCAGGCGGCCACGGGCTTCTACAGTCTCCGTTACTTCTCCCTGCTCTTCTATGTGCCGGCGCTGACGGTCTTTCCCTTCTTCATGATCCTGCGCCAGGTGATCCAACACGGGAATGGTGATCGGGGCTGGCTCACGAATACCCGCGTCTTCCACATGAATCCTTTTCTGCGGTATGCAGTGTTCCCCTTTGGCATGGACTACCACCTGCCCCATCACATGTATGCGACCGTGCCCCACTACCGGCTCAAGGCGTTGCATGAGTATCTGCTGCAGCACCCGGAATACGCGGAAAACTGTCAGATAGTGGAGAACTATGTGATTCCCAATGAGGGACCTCCACGTCACCCCACCGTTCTGGAAGTCCTGGGTCCGGAATACGCTGGCCACTCCGACGAGGTCTATACTGATGACACCGTGCTTCAGGGCTGGGAAGTCGACGACAAGGATTCCATTCTGACCGCGCCGAAGTCCCGCAACCCTGCCAATCTGCAGAACCAGGACGTGGACCTGCCCTGGGTTTCGTAATCCAGACGCCAGACACGTGCGGCAGTAGAGACGCGACCTTTGGGACGGGATAGGGCATTGGCCCCATCGGGGTTTCAAACCTGCGAAATTTTGTGGATCCTTGAAAGAATCTCATTGCATCCCCCGCTAATTTCCGGTCCGGTGTTGGGTTGACTCTTACAGGGCAAAAACACCCCAAAATGCCTCACGATCCCCTTACTGAACTCGATCCATCGATGAAGATGGGAGAGACGGACTTGTTTGACATGAAGGCTCTGCTTTCCATGAGTCCGTCGACACGATTTCTAACTGGCTTGTCGGAACCCATCAGCCGGTTGTTATCCATCAAGTATCTCAACGATCTCTACAAGAATGGGGTCAAGGACTACACGGTCCAGGACGGCAGCTTCTTCAAGATGGCGCTACGGGGTCTGGGCGTTTCCTACAAGGTCACCAACGAGGACCTGGAGCGCTTTCCTCAGACCGGTCCCGTCCTGGTGGTCAGCAATCACCCCTTCGGCGGACTGGACGGCTTGATCATGGGCGCGGTGCTGGAGGAGATCCGGCCGGACTTTCGCATGCTCGGGAACTTCATGCTGGCCAGTTGCGAGCCGACCCGGCCCTGGCTCATCCCGGTGAATCCTTACGAGTCCGCCAAAAACTCGTCCGAAAACGCTCGGGGACTGCGGATGTGCGTGCAGTGGCTCAAGGAAGGCGGCGTGCTTGGCACTTTCCCTTCAGGGGACGTTGCCCGTTTCACCTTCAAGGATCGTGCAGTAAGGGATCCGGAATGGCACGAACACGCCATCTCCCTGGCGCGCCGCTGTGGTGCGACCGTCATTCCGATCTACGTCCACGGCCGAAACAGCTTCATTTTCCAGTCTGTCGGCAAACTGCATCCGCGCATGCGTACCCTGCTTCTGCCAAGGGAAATCGTGAATAAGAGCGGGATGGAGATCCCCGTTTCCATTGGGAAACCCATTTTCCCATCCGACCTGGACAAACTGCCCAACAATCAACAGCGCACCCGCTATGTCCGAATGCGAACGGAAGTCCTGGCCAATCGCCAGGTTCGCAAGGACACCAAAGCGACCATCATCCCCGCCAAGCCCCAGCGCCTCGAGCCGCTCATCGATCCGATCGATCCCGATATTTTGAGCGCCGAGATTGAAGCTTTTCCGGAAGAGAATCTCTGGTTCAGCCGAGGCAAGTTTGACCTCTACTACTGCAAACGCCATCAGATTCCCCAGATCCTGCGGGAGATCGGCCGGTTGCGAGAAGTCAGCTATCGCAAGGAAGGCGAAGGCAGCGGCAAATCCTGTGATCTGGATCGCTTTGACGAGATTTACGAGCACCTCTTCCTCTGGGATCGGGAAGCTCGCAAGATCGTCGGTGCCTACCGGGTGGGGAAAACGGACCTGATCCTGCCCAAGTATGGCAAGGAAGGCCTCTACACTTCCACCCTCTTCAAGTTCAAGGATCCCTTCCTGGAGCATCTCACGCCTGGGGTGGAACTCGGAAGGTCATTCGTCTCGCCGGAGTATCAGAAGAATCTGCTGCCTCTGGCCCTTTTACTTAGAGCCATTTTCTCCATCGGAACCCGGGAGACCCAATACAATCTGCTATGGGGCCCGGTCAGCATCAGCAATACCTACTCTCAAGCCTCCAAGGCGCTCATGACCCGGTATCTGGCCAAGGGTCGCAGTGAAGATCTGATGAAGATCGCCGCTTCTGTCCGGCCTCGACGCCCTTTCCGCCACCGCCGGCGGATCTTTGGTCTGGAAGGCAAAGATGTGAGCCAGCTCCTGGATGGCGTGGAAGGTGTGTCCACCCTGATCTCGGACATTGAAGCGGACGGCAAGGGCATTCCTATTCTGCTGAAGCACTATCTGCGCATGCACACCACGATGATGAGTTTCAACGTGGATCGCCAATTTTCGAACTGCCTGGACGGGCTGATCATTACCGACCTTCGCAAGACGGACCGGCGTTTTCTTTCCCGGATTCTTTCGAAGAGTGAAATGGAGAATCTCATCCGTTCGTCCGAGTGATGCGTTTCTAGACGTAGGAGCCATCATTACGAAAATTCCTTCGAAATTGCCCTGAAACCTCAGGGATTTTCTGCCATGGTGCCCTAGTTCCCCCCACACTGCCCATGCATGCATCGATTTCGGCCCGCCTGAACGCGGATTTACTCGACGAGAACTACGAAAAGTGGAAGGACGATCCACGCTCTGTCGATGATACCTGGTCTGCCTTCTTTGAAGGTTATGAGATTGGTTCCTCCCAGTCCAAACGCCAGAAGAAAGCCGAGAAAATCGCCGTGACGGACGGGGAAGCCGCCGATCCCGTCTCCGATGAGCTTGATTTGGGAAGACGCGCTCAGATCGTCAGCATGGTCTACAATTACCGCATCCTGGGGCATACCCAGGCGTGGCTGGATCCCCTGAGCCCTGCCGCTCCTCGCAATGACCGGCTCAAGATGGAGCAATTGGGCTTCACCGAAGCAGACCTGGATACGATGGTCCGCACGAATTTCTTCCGTGGGGCGGAAAAGATGCAGCTCCGGGAACTGATTCAGCTGCTCGAAACGATTTATTGCGACAAGATTGGGTTCGAGTTCATGCACATCCACAATACGGAAGTGCGACACTGGCTCCGGGACCGGATTGAACAGCGCATCGAACTTCCCGCCCCCAGCGTGGAACAGAAATTCCGGCTCTTGCGCTGGCTGGAAGAGGCGGAGACCTTCGAAAGCTTTCTGCACCGAAAATACGTGGGGCAGAAGCGCTTTGGCCTCGATGGTGGTGAATCCCTCATGGTCTCCCTGGGGACGATCCTCGAAGGCAGCCAGGAAGCGGGAGTCAATCACCTCGTTATGGGAATGGCTCACCGCGGCCGTCTCAATGTGCTGGCCAATCTGTTGCGCAAGCCGCTCAAGACCGTTCTCTACGAGTTCAGCGAAAACTATGTGCCCAACGTGGCCATGGGCGATGGCGACGTGAAATACCACCTGGGCTTCGAGACCGTTCGCACCACTGAGTCAGGCCACGAAGTCACGATTTCTCTCGCCGCCAACCCGAGCCACCTGGAAGCCGTCAACGGCGTCGTGGAAGGCAAAGCTCGCGCTTTCCAGCGGGACGGGACCAAGGAAGACGCCGTGGACCGCTCCGCGGTTCTGCCAGTCCTCATCCATGGTGACGCCGCGTTTGCTGGTCAAGGCAGCGTAGCGGAAGTGCTGAATCTTTCCCAGCTTCCCGGCTATCGCACGGGCGGCACCATTCACCTGATCATCAACAATCAGATTGGGTTCACCACCACGCCGGAGGATGCACGTTCCTCGTCCTACTGCACGGACGTGGCCAAGATGATTGAGGCGCCGATCTTCCACGTGAATGGAGATTACCCGGAAGAAGTGGCTTTCGTGACGCAACTGGCCCTGGAATTTCGCCAGCGTTATCGCCGGGACGTGGTCATCGATATTGTCTGCTATCGCCGTCATGGTCACAATGAGGGGGATGAGCCCTCGTTCACGCTGCCGACAATGTATCGGGACATCCGGAAGCATCCCTCCGTCTCATCTCACTATTCCCAACAGCTGATCGAAGAAGGCAACCTGACGTCGGATGAGGCGGACGAACTCCGCGAGCGTTTCGAGGCGCGGATGAATGACGAGTATGAGCAGCTGAAACAATACGAAGCGATTGGAAACAGCCATGTGTTCGCCGGTTCGTCGGCCGTGTTTCAGGGCTCTTACACCCACAAGATTTTCAAGTCCGGCATCAGCGCCGAACTCCTTCGCCGCATTGGGATGCGTCTCACGGAATTGCCGGAAGGATTCGATGCCAACGACAAACTGGACAAACGCTTCATCGAACCGCGCCGTAAGGCGATCGAGAATGGAGGCCCCATCAACTGGGCTTTTGCCGAGTCTCTCGCCTTTGGCTCGCTACTGATGGAAGGCCGCAGTATTCGCCTTTCTGGCCAGGATAGCCGTCGTGGGACCTTCAACCAGCGCCATGCGGTCCTCTATGACTCGTCCACGGACCAGCGCAAGCGGCACTTCCCCTTGCGGCACCTTACGGAGACGGAAGGAGGCGCGGGGAACTTCTACGTCTACAACTCCCTGCTCTCCGAGTTTGCCGTGTGGGGATTCGAATATGGTTACTCCCTGGTGGCCAAGGACTGCCTCGTGCTCTGGGAAGCACAGTTCGGCGATTTCAGTAATGGCGCCCAAGTCATCATCGATAAGTTCATCTCCTCGGCGGAATCCAAGTGGGCGCAGCCCAGCAGCATCATGATGTTGCTGCCTCACGGCTATGAGGGCATGGGACCGGAACACTCCAGTGCCCGGATTGAGCGATTCCTTCAACTCTGCGCCGAGGCCAATATGGAAGTCTGCAATCTGACGACTCCAGCCCAGTATTTCCACCTGCTGCGCCGCCAGGCCCTTCGCAAGATGCGCAAGCCGCTCATCCTGGCGACTCCCAAGAGCCTGCTTGGCAATCCAGTCTGCGTGAGCCACGAGGCCGATTTCACGGAGAACTCCCACTTCCAGGAGATCATGGATGACGACCAACTAGTCGCGGAACCGGATCGTGTGACCCGGCTGATCTTCTGCAGTGGCAAGGTCTACTACGACCTCCTGAAGTATCGGAATGAGAACCAGTTGAAGAATTCCGCCATCATTCGGGTGGAGCAGTTGTATCCCTTCAATGAAGACTTGGTGATGAAGATCGCTTCCCGC
>JBHIXE010000352.1:0-6013 GCA_041984905.1 Verrucomicrobiales bacterium
TTCGTGGGCCAGTTCGAATCGGCCTGCCTGGGAATGCATGGCCCCTGTATAGGCTCCTTTCTCCCTTCCAAAGAGCTCGCTCTCGATCAAGTCATCAGGGATGGCGGCACAGTTCACCGTGATCATGTGTTTGTCCCTGCGATCGCTCATTTCGTGGATGGCGCGAGCGACCATCTCCTTGCCGGAACCGGTTTCTCCCAGAATGAGCACCGTGGAAGCAGTCGGAGCCACCTGTTCGGCAAGCGCCATCACCTCGTGCATCGTGGAGCTCTCTCCAATGATCCCCTGGAAGGTATTGATCTGGCGGATCTCCTTTCTCAGCACCACGTTCTCTTCCAGAAGTTGTTCCTTGAGCGTCTGAATCTCCTCGTAAGCTCGTCGCAACTCTTCCTCGCGCCGCTTGCGCTCGGTGATGTCCCGTCCCACGGACTGAAACTCAAACAATTCGCCTTCTTCATCGAAGATGGCGACGTCCGTCCACTCCTGCCATCCGGTGGACCCATCCGGCAGGAGCACCTGGTGTTCATCTGTGGCGATGGGGTTGTCCACGGAGAGTCCATCCAGCTTCGCCTGCACGGCCGCCTGCGCACTCTCCGGAATGTGGTCGAAGAAGGACGTCCCCAACAGCTCTTCTTCCGAACAACCGAAGAAGCGGCAATAGGCATCATTGACGAAGGTGCGGATTCCCCGTCCTTTCCATCGCACGATGAACTCCGTTTGCGAGTTCACGACAGCACGATACCTAGCCTCACTGGCTTGCAGACGAGCGAGAGCCAATTCCTGGCTGGAGATCTCCTTTTTGCGTACCACGACCGAGCTGAATGCGGAGTTCGTCGTTAATTGGAGGCACCTCCAGTCTGGGACAAACTGCTTTTCCTTTAAAGCAATTTTCCCCTGACTTGTCACCAAATAAGCCAGAGCTGTGGTGTCGTGCGAGGGAAGCAGGTTTCCCTCAATGATCCTTTGATATGGGAAGACACAAGGAACAAACGAAAAAGGCCGCTCCCCAAGGGGAAGCGGCCGTCTCATAGGATTCTTTTCTGTCTGAGGACCTTAGGAAAGATCCGGAACCACATAGGGCTCGCGATAGTTTCCTCTAGCCAGAGCGTTGGCGGGGCCGTCCAGATCGCCGTTCCCTTCGAACATCTCCGTCTTGGGGTTCATCTTCAGCCAGGGGCCGAGCGTCAGCGTCTTCTCTTCGATCTTCACCCCGTTCTTCGCCAGGTGATCCGCCATGGCTTCATATCGAGCGACCATGGTCTTGTCTTCCTGCAACCGTTCCCGGATTTCACCGTCAGGGGTCAGTTGGCCAAGCTGGTGTGAGATGAGGCCAGTGTGACAGAGGGCAGAGGAGTAGTGAGTTTCCTCGCAGTCCGCGTTCAAGTCCTCCTTCTTGCCGCTGCGGACGGCGTCCATGAAGTTCTCGAAGTGGAGGTTGGCGCTCGACTTTCCATCAAAGGTGGTGATGGGGTTGCCATCATTATCCGTCACGCTGGTGACGCCACCGGCGCTGCAGTAGGCACGGCCATTCTCACACTGAACCACCACTGCGATTCCGGACTTATCTGGAAATTCCTCAGGGGTGTTCATGGGTTTCCAGCCGTCCTCCTGTGCTTCCTTGCTCACGGGCAGACCGCGTGTTTCGAAGATCAGCGGAGCGCCTTCGTAGTCGTGATAGACGATCTGGGTGTTTGGCGTCTCGCCATCGTCTTCATAACCCAGACGGCCACCGACGGAGATCACTCGGGGAGCCAACTCGTTCTTGCCGAGGAACCAGCGGGCCACGTCCATCTGGTGAATGCCCTGGTTGCCCATATCGCCATTGCCGTAGGCGTAGAACCAGTGCCAGTCATAGTGGAACTTCTTGCGGCGCAGCGGCTTCTCAAGCGCTGCAGGGCCGCACCAGAGATCATAGTCGATGTAATCCGGAATCTCACCGCCGCCGCCCAGGCCGATCGATTTGCGCGGCTTGTAGCAGAGACCCTTCACATACTGGATCTTGCCGAGATTTCCCTCATGCACGTATTGCACGGCTTGCTGGATGGTCTCCATGGAGCGGCTTTGCGTTCCGCCCTGGCAGATCTTCCCATAATGGCGCGCAGCATTCACCAGCTGACGGCCTTCCCAGACATTGTGAGACACCGGCTTCTCGACGTAGGCATGTTTGCCGGCTTCCATGGCCCAGATCCCGGCGAGAGAGTGCCAGTGATTCGGGGTTGCCGTCGTGAAGACGTCAATCTCGTTCCCCTCCAGCATTTCCCGCATGTCATTGAAGCCCTTCACCTTGAAGCCTTGCTTCTCGGTGTACTGAACGACTCGCGCATCCCGCACCTTCTGATCGATATCGCAGATGGCGGAGACGCGGACACCCTTCATCCCGGAGAACGCGCTCAGGTGGGAATTCCCGCGGCCATTGACGCCCACGACACCCACACGAATGTCTTCATTGGCGCCTAAAACCTTGGAGTGAGGAAGCGCCAGAGCGGCGCCGTAGCCGGCAATTCCCTTGAAGAACTTCCGGCGAGAAGTGGTAGTAGGGGATTTCATTCCCACATCGTTAGAGAAACGCGGGAACAACGCAATCCAGAAGTTGCGGGCGAAACGAGTTCAACCCGCCTTCGCGGACTTCACCTTGGCAGGCACCTCAATCTCGTATTTCTCAAAGGAATCCTCGCTGACGGCAAGAACGGAGGACGGGTCCAACGTGATGAGATAAATGGACAGCTTGGAGCCGTCATAGGTCCAAAGGTTCCCCTCCTCATCCACGTAAGCGAACCACTTGGCCGATGCGTCGGCATAATCCCTGGGGCCCCCGCTGACATGGCCGCCAGAGTCCTTGACCCGGGTTAATACGATCGAAATGCGGCTGGCCGACTCGGTGATTTCCAGTTTGTCTTTCCCCACCGCATACTCGCCGGTCTTGCGAAAGATCTGGGACCCTTCCTGGGCGTGGCTGAGGGCGCCGAGCAACCAGGTCAGAATCAGGGCAAGGGAGACGGAAAGGGCGGGAGTCTTCATCTTGGGGATACTTTAACGAAGTTTAGACGAGAATGCGATGCGAATCCCTGCGCCAATTTTGTGGCAATGACGCGATCTGTGGTTTGTCGTCCCTTCGAAACTAACTGCGCAACAGCTCCAGCATATCTTCCGGAGTGATTCGGCCCGCGGAGTCGGTTCCTTCAAGAATGGAGTCGGCCAACTCCCTTTTGCGATGGTGCAGGTTGAGAATTTTTTCCTCGATCGTGCCCGTGGTAATGAGGCGATAGACGGTCACTGGACGAGTCTGACCGATCCGGTGGGCTCGGTCGCTTGCCTGATCTTCCGCTGCGGGGTTCCACCACGGGTCCATGTGGATGACATAGTCCGCTGCAGTGAGGTTCAAGCCGAAGCCGCCCGCTTTTAGGGAGATAAGAAACACGTCACCAATCCCGCTCTGAAAATCTCGCACGGCCTGTTGGCGCTTGGCAGCGGGAGAGGAGCCATCCAGGTACTGATAGGAGATCTTCTGCGCTTCCAGGTGTTGCCGGACGATCTGCAGGTGATCCACGAACTGACTGAAGACCAGGACTTTGTGATTGCCCGCCAGGATCTCTTCCAGCGTATCCGAAAAAACGCTCAACTTGGATCCTCCGAGGCTGGTACCTGGATCGACAAGCTTGGGATGGCAACAGGCGCGTCGGAGCCGGGTCAACTGGGAAAGAATGCGGATGGCGACCTGTCCCGGCTCCGCCTCTTGGCTGGCGGATTCCAGTTCCTCGACCGCCTTTTGGCGCAGGGCCTCATAGAAGGCGGCTTCCTCAGGCGAAAGTTCCACCTGCAAGCCGATCTCCGTGCGCGATGGCAGATCCTGGAGCACGGCGCTCTTCAACCGGCGGAGCATAAAGGGGCGGATGAGACGGCGTAGCCGTTCTCTGGCCTTCTCATCTTCTTGACGCTCAATGGGATCCGCGAAAGTAGTCCGGAACCGATCCCAGGATCCGAGCAGCCCTGGATTGGTGAAGTTGAAGAGGTTATGCAGTTCGGCGAGCCGGTTCTCCACCGGAGTGCCAGTAGTCACCAGCCGAAAATCCGCCTTGAGCTTCATGACGGCCTGGGAGCGCTTGGTAGCCCGGTTCTTGATCGCCTGAGCTTCGTCCAGAATGGCGGTGTGCCAGGAGATCTGGGAAATGGCCTCGGAATCAAACTGGAGCAACCCGTAAGAGACAATGAGCAGGTCAAAGGGGCCCAGATCGGCAAGGACCTCTTCCCGGTTCTCGCCATTGCGACCGTAGAGAATCGGGCTCAAGGCAGGGGCGAAACGCATCGTTTCTTCCAGCCAGTTCGCTGCGACGGAAGTGGGGGCGACGACCAAGGCAGGGCCATCCTTGGCTCGGTCGAGCAGGAGTGCCAAAGTCTGGACGGTTTTCCCCAGGCCCATGTCATCCGCCAGGCAAGCTCCCATGCCCCAGTCCGCCAGGCGACGCAGCCATCGGTATCCCTCCAACTGATAAGGGCGCAACTCCGCCTGCAGAGTGGAGGGGGGGTGGGGAGGCTTGGCGGAGCTGGATTCTCGCAGTCGTTTCAGCTGCTTCTTCCAAGCCGCACCGATCTTGGCATTTGGAGTTTCCGTCAGGTCCTCCATCGCCAGGGCGGCCAAGGGATGGATCTTGACCGCATCGCCTTTGCCGGGCTGGGAGAAGGAGCGGAGATCTTCAAGCTGACGCTGAAACTTGGTGGTCAAAGCCAGGAACTGACCGTCCTCCAGTTGGAGAAACCCTGGGTGGGGCGAGGAAGACTCCATCAAGTCCAGCAGTTGGCGCATGGAGAGGACGAGTTCGTCGTTCATCTTGAGCTCTCCAGTTGCCGTGAGCCAGTCCGTGCTCCCACCCAGAGACAGGTGGAACTGGGAACCGTCCGCCACCGCACGCAGCTGGAAGGACTGGCCTTCTGGCCATTCCGCCCGGACCAGTTCCTGCTCCTGATTGAGTTCATGCAGTTCCGCCAGCAGGTTCAGGCAGTCGCGGGGACTCTCCAGCAGAGCCGCCCAAGGTTCACCATTCTCGCCCCGCGATTCCGCGAAGGTAGGACAGGCTTCCAGGAGTTTCATGGCGGCCGATTTCTCGGCCTTCAAATCGCGCTGGGCGCGAACCGGCTTGCCGTCCAGCATGGCAAACAAGACGGCTTTGCCCTCCCCGGGGGCGTGGACCGTCTCCACAGAAGGTAAGGGGCGCACGAGTAGGCGGACATGCAGCCCCTCGCCATGCGGGTAAAGCCGGAAAATGGGAACCGCATCTGCCGGTAAAGTCTCCGCTTGTTCCGAGGTCAGGTCCAAATGATCGGATTCGATCAGGACATCGCCCGCCAGGGAACCAATCGCCTTGGTGACCCGGTCACGAAGGCCTGAAGGAAACTCCGCTTTCAAGCCTCCCAATGCGTTGGCCAGCCGTACCACCGTTTCCGTCACCTGCAGGATCAGGTAGCGCGTCGAGGATTCCCGAATCAGTTCCAGCCCCGTGGTGTTGTAGTCCGCTTTGGGAGACAACTGCACCCGGATGGTTCCCGCCTTGCTTTCCTGCAAGCTCACGTGAGGCTGCTCCTTGACCAATTCCAAGGGTTTGGTCCCCTCCGCATCCGCAAAAATGAGCGGATGCCCCGCCAGTTCCAGCAAGGCCTTGGGGTTTCTGAGTTCAAAACTTGTGCTGTAGCTCCATCCCCGTACTTCCTTGATGTAAGAGGCAACAGCCCGGTCCTGATCCGTCAGGTGACGGATTTCCGCCGACTTTTCCTTGAGCCTCTTGAGCGCCACATTGCGTCCCTTGCTCAGCTTGCCGCCAGCGGAGATGCTACGTTCGATGGGGACTAGCGACCAGCCGTAGTCGTTGGCTCTCAGGTTCCAGATCAATTGTTTGCGAGCGGGATCCTTGGTCTTGCCACGGCGATGGAGTTGAGCGCCCGTTACGCGGGCCTATCGCTGGTGGTGCTTGAGAAAGAGCGCGAGGTCGCCGCGCATCAGACGGGGCACAACAGCGGCGTG
>JBHIXE010000353.1:0-5996 GCA_041984905.1 Verrucomicrobiales bacterium
CCGGTATTGCCCGCGGCCGCCTGGCCGTCGATCCGGCCGTCGCCGGTGCGCAGGCGCAGGAACACCTCGCTGCCCGGCAGCGTGTCGGCGACGAACATGTCCGGCGCCACTTCCACCTGCCGCTGGGTCTGGTCGCCGCTGTAGATCACGCTGCCACCGGCGATCGCGAACGGCGCGCTGCCGTCGCTGGTGCCGCCGAACAGGTAGCGTCCGGCGCCGTCGGTGCTGTTGGCCAGGTCCAGCAGGCCGGCGTAGATCGCCTTCAGTTCGGTGCTGATCGCGTGCCGGCTGTCGTCGCCCATGGCGGCGTTGTTGGCCTGGATGACGCACTCCTCGTAGCCGTCCGGATCGGTCACAAAAGCCATCTTCTGCTTGGCGCCGGAGGGAAACGCTTCCCGCCAGTCGCCGGGCCAGACTTCAATGCCCGCCTTCTCAAGACCGTCACAGAACTCCATGATATCCGGCACGCCGATGGCGGTATGCATGAGATCTTCGGGGAACTCCACCTTGAAATCCGGCGAATAGCAGAGCTCCAGGAAGTGTTCATTGCCTTCCAGACCCATAAACGCCAGCTCATTGCCCGCGGGGGACTTGTCCGTGCGGCGAGTGACCTCAAAGCCGAGGTGCTCGTAGAACTCGATTGTCTTTTCCAGGCTGCTGACGCGGATACGGGTGTGGAGGAACTTGATCATAGCAAGCTCTGAGCCTGCCGTGGATTCGCCCTTCCTTCAAATCAAAAGGCGAAATCGCCACCGATCACGGATCTCGCAGGAACAGGGGGAGTTCCGGGTCTACGGAAGGCACGCTGAAGTCCTTCCGGTTCTGCGGTTCCACGCCCTTCAGATACTGGAACAGATCACTGTCCGTGGAGAGGATCATCGTGGTGTCCCGGCCAATCACGTTCTGGTAGATCTCCATGGTCCGCATGAACTCATAGAAGGCGACCGCTTCAGGGCTTTGGTTGAAAGCCGAGGCATAGATGCTCGTGGCCTCGGCGTCGGCTTCACCGCGAATAATCTGAACCTGCTTGTAGGCTTCGGATTCGATCTGCAGCAGCTCTTTGGCCTTCAGGCCGAGAATTCGATTGGCCTCACCCTGACCTTCAGAACGGATCCGTTCAGCAATTCGCTGACGCTCACTGATCATTCGGTCGTAGATATTGACTTCGACTTCCTTCCGGTAATTCACCCGCTTGAAGCGGATGTCGAGGAGTTCGATCCCCATATCGGCCAACTTGGTGTCAGCGCGCTGCTGCACTTCCGCCTCCAGCTTGCTGCGTCCATCCTGGATGGGCTTGAGGCCGCTATCTTCGTCGGTCGTGGCCAATTCGTCGCTGACCTCGGCAACCCGGCCCTTGGTGGAGCGGATCACTTCGACCAGGTTGTGGCTACTGATGGTGGTCCGGGTTTCACTCCCCAGGATGTCATCAAGACGGGAGAGGGCGCTGCGGGTATCCTTGAGTCGCTCGAAGTAGAGGAGGGGATCGCCGATCCGCCAGCGTGCGTAGGAGTCGACTACAATATAAGTCTTGTCCTTGGTGGGCATTCCTTGCGGGTTGGGCTGGCCATCCCATTCCAAAACGCGCTTTTCGAGGCGATTCACCTTCTGAATGAAGGGGACCTTGAACTTCAGGCCGGGATCCGTGATGGGATCTCCCACGGGCGAGCCAAATTGAGTCAGGATGACCTGATCAGTCTCCCGGACCGTGAAGAGAGCGTCCGTGGCGAGAATACCGGCGGCGCAGATGACGAGAAGGATGCCAAGTTGGGCGAGATGTTTCATTTGGCTTCGTTCTGAAGGTTGAGAAGAGGGAGCAACTGGCTGGTTTCTTCATCGATGATGACCTTGTTGCCCAGATTGGGGATGACATCGGAGAGGGTCTCCAGATAAAGCCGTCGTTTGGTGACCTCTGGTGCTTTCTGATACTCCGCGAACACGGAATTAAATCGGGCGGCGTCACCCTCGGCTTCGTTCACGCGCTGCTTCTTATAAGCCTCCGCTTCGCTGATCGATTTTTCCGCTTCACCCTTGGCCCGGGGAATTGCGCTGTCGTAATCCCGGCGGGCTTCATTGATGGTATTTTCGCGCTCCTGCTGAGCGCTATTGACGTCGTTGAATGAAGGCTGCACCTCCTTGGGAGGATCCACGTCCTTGAGCTGGATCTGATCGATCTTCAGGCCCATCTCGTACGAGGACACCAGCTCCTGAAGCTTGAGCAGTGATTCGCTCTCAATCTCGGCGCGGCCCACCGTAATCACTTCGTCCACCGTCCGGTCCCCAATGATCTCACGCATCACGGATTCGGACGCGTCTCTGAGTGTGCTCTCCGGCTCGCGCACATTGAAGACGTAGTTCTCCAGGTTATCGATCCGGTATTGAACCACCCATTCAACGAGCACGGCATTGAGATCCCCAGTGACCATGTTCTTTTCCTCCGCTTGCTCGGTGGCTGATTCGGCATATTGATACGCATTGGTATTACCTACCGTGCCAAACCCGAATTCCAGCTTCTTCTGGCGACGGGTCTGCTCGATCTCCACCTCATCGATGCCGAAGGGCAGCTTGAAGTGGAACCCACGGTCTTTCTTGGCAGCAAACTTTCCAAAGCGTAGTACGACGGCTTCCGAGTCCGTAGGCACCTGATAGAAACTGGTGATTGCCAGCCAGCCGGCCAGGATCACTACGATGATCGTGACCAGTCCGCTGAAGGACAGGTTGAACTGGGGTGGGGGTGGTGGTTTTGGCATAGGTCCCGGGTTTTGCGGCTAGTTGGACGGGGGAACCGCCTCCAGCCATTCATTATGAAACTGCTCGCAGTCTTCCATCGTGAGCTCGCCCTTGATGATCCGAAGGCGATAGTTCACTTCCAGGGGCGCGTCAGGAGTGACGGGTGCGACGAAGTAGCTGCCGAAGCGGGCATAGTTGCGTTCGCTGTAGCGCGCTGGCTTCGGATTGCTGGGGTGATCCAGATACAGAACGGTGTAGCGCTCGCCGCCGACGACAAAGCTCATCGCTTTCCAGGGCAGATTAGTGACGCTCAGATCCTCGTCATTCTTACTCCAGTTGATGAACTTGCCGGGCGCGTTTTTTCCCGTCTTGGGGCGAATGTAGTAGGTATCGGCAAAGGTGGTGTCATGCACTTCATTGGAAGCGCGGAACTGAAACCCGGCATGCTGCGGATCGCCATCGAGGGTCACTTTCTCCAGTTCGGTATTCAGCTTGGAGTGGAAGTCGACCACCAGACCGTTCTCCAGCGGGGAGAAACTCAGCTGGCGTTCCTCCCGGAGGAAGACAAAGCCGTCATCCATGCGCCAATTGATCAGCACCTTGTGCATCGCGGATTCCTTGTCCGCCTTGGATTCCAGGACTGCCTCATGAGTTTGGTAACCGCGCTTGCAGTGCCAGGAGTCGATGCTCACATCTTCTCCGCTGGGTGCGGTGAAGAGGCACTTGGAGAAGCCAAAGAAAATCCCCCGGTGGTGCGTGAATTTACCTCCGGGACCCTTGGTAATGAAATCCTCTCCCGCGGCATCATACACGTGATGGAAAGGCTTGTAGGTCGCCTCCCGGTTCTCGGGATCCATGGTCTCGTAAACGTAGCGGACCACCTTCTTGCCGTCGAAAACGAGGTCCATGAAGGAGCCGGGGCTATCGATCCAGGCATACCCTTTCTCTTGGGCAACGATCGTGGAGGCTCCACAAGCGAGAGCCAGAATAGCGACGATAAATTTCATTAACTTCTAGAATCTAAAGGTTTTCAAGTTTGCCGCAAGGGCATTTGGGAGATCTTCTCAAGGAGCGACGAGCCCTTTGGCCACCATCTCGGCCTTGGAAAGGCGAGGGCGAACGCGAGCTGCCGTGGGGATTCCGGTAATCCGGTCGAACTCGTCGGCGGTGCGTTGGGAAGGCACGTAGTCGTTCGTGGATTTGGTCCAGGAATCGAGCGCATGAGTGAGTTCCTTCTGCACCTCCTCAAACTGCGGCAGGTCGATGAGGTTGTTCAGTTCATGGGGATCTTGCTCCGTATCATAGAGCTCCAGCGGAGATCGCGGATGGAGAAAACAGCTCATCTGTTCCTTGGTCAGCTCTCCCGAGAGGCGCTTGTCCATGAGATCCTGAAAGGTGAGGCTGCGGGCGGAGTCCGCCGAAGGGGTCTGCGGGAGATCCACATAGGCGTTGAAAATGAGTTTGTAGCGCTGATTGCGAGCCATCCGGACATGGTCTTCGAAATCGTGCCAGTTCTTCTCCGCGAAGACATAGTCGCGCACGGGTTCGTCCGGCTTCTCCAGCAAGGGCAGGAAGTTGACGCCCATGAAGGAATCCGTGACTTCGGCATTGGCGACCGTGAGAAAACTGGTAGCGATGTCCACGGAACTGACCAGTTGCTTGCAGCGGGTGCCGGGTTTGGCATGACCGGGCCAACGCACAATCCAGGGCGTCTTGATACCGCTGTCATAGAGGGTGGTCTTGTCCCGGGGGAAGGGGCGACCATTGTCGCTGATGAAGAGGACCAGCGTATTCTCGGCGACTCCCTGTTTATCCAGCTCTTCCATGACGAGGCCCACATACTTGTCGAGCCGATGGATCTCATCGTAGTAAAGCGTGTAATCGTAGCGGGTTTCCGGAGTATCCAGATGATAAGGCATGAGCCGGACGTCCTCCCGCTGGTGAGGTTCCGGGATGATGTTGGGATGGTAATCCCGGTGTGGATCCAAAGCGGCCAGCCAGACGAAGAAGGGTTTGTCCTTGGGACGTGCCTGAAGCAGGGGCACCCAATCGGTGCAGCCGCTCTGCGCTTCACCTTCGAGAGTTTCCACGAATTTGCCCGCCTTGCCGGCGTCGCCAGTGGGAAGCTGAAACCCAGAGGTATCCACTTCGCGGATCTCGTCAAACCGATGCCTTGCCGCCTCGCCCAGGTGCCATTTGCCGGCGGCGCCACACCAGTAGCCTGCGTCTCTCAGTTTCTCCGTGAAGGTGATCTGTTCCGCGGGAAGGGGCCAGTGCAGTTCCTCGGCGTCCGTATTGTGGGGATAGCGTCCGGTGATGATGGAGCACCGGCTGGGAGAACAGCTGCTGATCGTCAGAAAGGCGTTGTCGAACGCGACGCCTTCCCTGGCGAGCTGATCAATGTTGGGGGTGCGGATAGTGGGATGCCCGTAAGCGCCGGAATCATCCCAGCTCATATCATCCGCGATGATGAGAACAATATTGGGGGTGTCCCCCTGGGCAATTGCCGTGAGGGCCAACAAGAGAAGGGGGATGAAGCAACGCATTATTCCGGGCGTTGCAGTTCCATGACCCCAAAGTTCTTCTTGTCCGAGCCAAACTCAGAAGTGAAGGAAGTAGGTGTGATGGTGGCTTTGTGATTGTATTTGGTGGGGCCGAGCCGCTTGGAACCCGTCACTTTGACCGCGTTGCCAACCTGTTCTCCGGTGCCATCAAAGCGGAACTTGCCCTTCATGCCGGGACCCCAGGTGGCCCAGTAATCGAACGTGTAATCGTTCTCTCCTTCGCCCTCGCTCACAATGCAGCGCAGCTTGCCCGTGTGCTTGTTGTGGCCGCTCTCCCAGGTGCCTTCCCAGGGACCGGTAATATCGGTGTAAGGAGGATCACTGGAAGCCAGTGCCGCTTCCCACTGGTGGTTGAACTTGGGAGTCGCGCAGGAGGCAAGGCTCAGCAGCGAGACGCAGAGAGCAAGGGTGGAGATTTTCATGGTATAGTATCAAGAGACTCCACCCCGCCTCTCCGTCAAGCGTGGAGAATCGGGTAACGCAAGATGCTCGCCAAGGGGATTTCCTTAGCTTCACCCCAGGGCTTGGAATTACGAATAGATCTCTGAACCCTGCTTCTGGAACTCCTTGGCCTTTTCTTCCATGCCGGCTTCCAGGGCTGTCTCCTCGTCCAGGTTCTGCTTGGCGGCATACTCCCGCACTTCCTCGGTGATCTTCATGGAGCAGAAGGTCGGTCCGCACATGGAACAGAAGTGAGCCGTCTTG
>JBHIXE010000354.1:0-5973 GCA_041984905.1 Verrucomicrobiales bacterium
GTCACAAGGAAGACCCCAAGACCCGCGAGATCATCCCCGTGGGCAAGCCGATCGCTCCGTTCTTCGGTTAAGCGAGTCGCGCGATTTTACCAACTACGACTGTCCAATCTGCAAACCCGGAGCCGCAAGGTTCCGGGTTTGTTGTATAGTAGTAGGCACACTCCGTGTGCCGTTGGTCTGGAAGGGAGCACGGTGTGAAGAGATCCAAAATCCTTCGAACGAAACGGTGGCGTCGAAGCCGCAAAGCGCCTGTTTAGCTTCCACAGCCGGATTTTTACGGTGGAACATAGCTTGCTATGTGGAGGCGTAACTATAGCCCGGCACGCCACGGCACACGGAGTGTGCCTGCTACTTTCGCCAATCTACGCCAACACCTCCTCAATCGGAATCCCCAACGGCACGATGTCTTTGCTCTTTGGATCCTCCTTATGCCCTGCCACAAGGAAGGGTCGGCCTGAGGGTGAGAACACCACCTTGTCCAGGGGCATACCTGTCGCTTTGGCGATGGTGGCGTTGAAGTCTGCCGGGGTCACCGGCTTGTCCTCGACCGCGTAGCCGTTGGCGTCGGACTTGCCGTATTTCTGCCCACCGGCAATACCAGCGCCAGCGAGCAGCCCGGAGAAACAGAGCGGGTGATGGTCCCGGCCCTGGTTGGAGTTGATCTGGGGCGAGCGCCCGAACTCGGTGCTCATCACCACCAGCGTTTCCTTGAGCAATCCAGACGCTTCCAGATCCTCCAGCAATGCCGCTAAGGCCTGGGCGGAATCCCGGAAGTTCTGGGTCGGGCCCTGATCGAAGATACCCGAATGGTTGTCGTGACCGCCCACATTCACTTCGACAAATCGCACCCCGTTTTGCACCAGCCGGCGGGCCAGCAGCATTCCTTGACCTGCAGGGTGATTGCCGTAGCGCTCCCGCACTTCCTCCGGCTCCTTGGCCAGATCAAAGGCATCGAGATCCTTGCTACGCATGAGCTCCAGGGTCTTGTCATAGAAAGCGCTGTAAGCCAACACCTCTTCAGTGCGATATTTCCGGGTGAAGCTGGTGTTGAACTCGTTCAACAGCTCGATTCGATCCTTGAGCATCTCTTCACCCACGGTTGCCTTGGCGTGCGGCAAGCCGCCTGTGGCACTTCCCAACGGAAGTGGGGCAAAGGCAGGGCCCAGGAAACCGGCTCCTGGATGATTCCCTCCTCCACCAATGACCACGCTCTGGGGGAGATTTACGGAGGACTCCATGGGACCAAGCAACTTGTGCGCCCAGGATCCCAGGAAAGGATGGATCACCGTCGAGCGTTGGCTGTAGCCTGTGTGCATGGTGTAGGCGCCACCACGATGATCACCCGTGCGCTGGGTGAGGGTATTGATCACCGCCATCTTGGAGAAATGCGGTGCGAGGGCCGCGACATTCTCAGACAGAATCTCTCCGCTGGGAGTCTTGACCGCGTCCCGGGGTCCCTGGATCTCAGTGCCAGGCTTGGGATCAAAGGTATCGATATGACTCAGCCCGCCCCCCATGTAGAGGTAGATGACCTGCTTGGCCTTCCCACCCGGCCGACTGGCCGCCAGAGCTTGATTGGCTCCCGCTGACAGGCTCACGCCCAGTGTCGCCAAAGCGGTGCGCTCCACAAAGTGCCGGCGCGTCACTTCGTTCCAGCGAAGGGTGCGTGGATTAGGGATAAAGGTCATTCCGCGGCGCTCCTTTCCTTACCTCATTGGATAAACATGAATTCCCGTGTGTTCAGCAGCGCCCAGATCAGGTTCCCATAATTCGAGAGCTTCTTTGACTCTTCGTCACGCCGGGTGGTCCGGATTGCGGATTGGGCGCGTACTCTTTCATCGGCGGTGGGTTCCCGATTGAGGATGCTTAGGAAAATGGCGTCCACGGTGTCCCCCCGTCCCCGAATCTTGAGGGCATCCTGCATGATCTTGGAAGTATCCGCGGTCAGGGTCTGATTGGTGAGACTGCCGTTCATCAGCATGAGCACCTGCGGAACCGAGCCGATCTGGGTCGAGTTCTCGACCAGGTTCTTGTCCGATTGACCAAACATCTCCAGGAAATGCCCGGGAGGAGCCGGCACCGTCAATTCCGAGGCTCGCACCATTGCTTCCCCATTAATCACGGTCTGTCCGGGGATATCCAACTCTCCGGCTTCCATCGCCTCCACCTCGCGTCCTAAACTCCGGAACTCTTCCTTAAACTTCACCGCGTCCTGACCGTTCATCTGGCTCCAGTCCCGATCCATGAGAACGCGGTATTTCTCCAGAACTCGCGATTCAAAGGCATCCGGATCGCTCGTGGTCAGCGTGACCATGGAATCCCAGAGCTGTTCCGCGGTCATCCGCCGGAGAACCGGTGCGGGAAAGTGGTATTGACCCTTGGCAACCTGGGCCATGGTCGGAGAATTGTGGCAGGCTTCCCGTTGGTAGGTCTCCGTGTAGTAGAGCACCCTGAGGAAGTTCTGAATGTTGAAATCCAGATCCCGGATGAGGGTTTCCAGATAGGTCAGAAGCGCATAGTTCTGCGCATGGTCGTCCAGGTGCCCCGGCAGATTGCCGACAGGCTCAATCTGGGCCAGTCCAAAAGCATGTTTCCAAAGCCGGTTGGCCAGGTTTACCGCAAAGCGTGGATTCTCCTCCGATGTCATCCAGGCGGCGAAGGCTTCCCGGGAGGTGTCGTATTTTTCCAACTCCACCAGTTCGCCAAAGTAGGTCGCGGGCCGCACGGGATCATTCGGTTGCGCATCGTCATACTTGTAATCATGCGGCAGACGGGTGCGGTTGACCTCACCGTCGTGCAGAGAGTAGCGATAGGCTCCTGCCAACTTGGTGAGCATATCATCCTTCTGCATCTTCCCTCCGCCCCCAGTGGCGCCCAGACTCTTCATCTCCCCCTGCAGCCGACTCTCCTCGGCCTGAATGGCGGCCAGCTTCTTGGAATCTGAGCGGTACTCCAGATTGCCGAAGAAGGCGGCGGCCCGGAAGAAATCCATTTGGTAGACCTCCTCAAAAGGATGGTCGTGACACTGTGCGCAAGTAATCTCGGTCCCCATGAACACCGTAAAGGTGTTGGAGACGTTGCAGAGCAGCATGTTGTAATCCGTGTAGAAGTATCCCACGGCGGGGTTCTCCCACAGAGTGCCCTGCGCGGTGACGAGATCCGTGACGATCTGATCCCACCCGCGCCGGGAACGGATCTGATCCTTCATCCAGTCCATATAGGCCCGGCCCTGCAGACCATCGACGCCGTTCGGGGTGACGTGACTGCGAATTCTCAGCAGGTCACTCGTGTAGTTGAAGAAATGGCTGACAAAGGCCTCCGACTCGATCAACTGGTCGATGAGCTTGTAGCGCTTCTCTCTGTCGTTGTTTTCCAGGAAGGCCACGGTTTCCTCATAGGTGGGAATGCGGCCCGCAATATCCAGGTAGATCCGGCGCACAAACTGTTCGTCCGTGGTCCGGTCCGTGGGCCGGCTCATCTCTTCCAACTGCGCCAACTCGTCCAATCGCTTGAGCCGGTCTTCCCGGTTCATCTCCCGGTCGGTAGCCACAATGGATTGCTCGGTGCGAATCTCCTGATTGGCTTCCGCCAGTTTCTCTGTCACCAGGCGATCGATCTGCGCTGCGGCTCGACGCGGATCAAAGGGCATCTGCTGGCGGACATACTCCTGATCCGCCTCGCTGAGCTGGGAAAAGGGAAACTTGCTTGTAGCTCCATTGGTGGACTTCAACACCACCTGGGTTCCTCCCCGTCCCGTTTCAACCCCGGTTAACTCCGCTTCCACTTTCCGGCCTCTCAGGTCTGTCCAGGTACGCACCTCCGCAAAAGCATTCAGCCCCAGGCAGCTGGCTATGAGGAGGTAGAGGAGGCGCTTCATCCTTGGGTTTCAATCATGACAAGTTCTCCCCGTTTCTTCAACCATTCTACCATGTTGCTACGGGGAGTCGTTTGGCGAGAGCCTTCACACGGCGGACGAACCCAATGGTTCCCAACCGCCTCGAGAGCAGACACCACCTATCTACTTCCGGAAAGACGGATTTTTCTCAAAAAGTCGCCGTCGCTTCGGGGGGTGCTACGGGCAATGCAGGAAGCATGGCCAGAAGAAATGAAATGAGAAGGATCAATGTTCTGGTAATTATGGTTTTTATGAATTAGTTTTTCATCTAATGAGCTCGATGCCGTCTTCAGTCGAATTTACCTGCTCTTCCTGCAGATCCATTCTGGCTGTCCCCAATGTCACTCCCGGGATGACAATGGAGGGCGAGTGCCCTCATTGTGGAACCCATCAGACTTTTGTCGCCCCGGCACCTGAGAGCCCTTTTGCAAACGCAGCTCCCCCGGAACCGGTGGATCTCAAGCAGCAAGACGCGGGCCAAGGGGCTGTGGTGGCGGCTGCTAAGGACGCCTGCATAGTCCCGGGACCGATTCCCGGCCTGGCCGATTCAACTCACACTGCTCCTTCTGCCCCCACGGATCCGGAAACCAACCCGACATCTGGTTTGGTGGCCGACTCCCAAGAAGTTCCCCCATCGATCCCTCCGGCAAGGGCTGAAGTCCCCGCAACGGTAGAGAACCCATCCAATCCTCTCCCCGCGCTGGAACCCCCACTTCAGCCCGCGCCCCAGGTCGTGGCAGTTTCCCCTGAGGCTACACCAACGTCCCCCGATACGGTAGCCAACTCCCAATCTGGGGTAATCCCTTCGGTTCCCGCTCCGGCGCCGACTCCGGAGGCATCCCTCCCCCCCGTTGCCCCTTCATCCCCGGAACTTCCCCCAGTTCCCGAGCCGGAAGAGCTTCCGGTCCCATCTTCCCCAGAGCTGGCAGGTGACACGACCGCTGTTCAAGAGTCTGGTCGAGCGCCCTTCTCTGCGGTGAAGCCGACTTCCACGTCATCGACGCCCCCACCCCTGCCACAGGCCCCTTCAACCCCTGAAGTGCCAGCCTACCTGTTGAACCTGTATGGCGAGCAAAAGCCGTCGAAACAGAAGAAGGGGACCAATCCCGAAGCCAGCACGGCCAAGGCACCATCCCCGGGCAAGCGAAAGCACAGCCCCTTGGTCGATATCCTGGCCGTCTCACTCATCACGGTGCTCCTGGCCGGTGTGGGTTACCTGGCCTGGATCAAGTTCTCACCTGGCGAAAGTGACACCCCCAGCGCGAAAGCCAACGTCCCCGCTCTAACACAAGCATCCGAAGGCAAGACCGCTGGACAAGCCAAGTAACCGGCAGCACAGTTCGCACCCAAACCTGAGGCGGCATCGTAATGCCTTGGACTTAGATGCGAATTGGAATTACCGGAATCTCAGGGTATATCGGGCGCCATGCAGCCCAAAGTTTGCGTCAGGCGGGTCACGAAGTCATTGGCTTCTCTCGATCGGAGAAATCCTCGGCTCCTGAAGGCGTCGAGGAAATGCGCAAGCTGGTGACGGATCCCAATTCCCCGGAAGTGACGGACTTCTCCCGCCTGGATGGCATCCTTCACCTGGCTGGAGAACCGATCTTTTCCATCTGGTCCAAACAAAAAGAGCGCCGGGTCTGGAGCAGCCGCGTGGACCTGACACTGACCATTTGGGATCACCTGAGCAAGCTGCCTGAAAACCAACGGCCTCGGGTCTTTGTGAGTGCCTCCGGCATCAATTACTATGGCGACCGGGGCGATGACGTGCTCACGGAGCGCAACTCCCCTGAAAAGGGTCGGCTCTTCCCGGATTTGGTCCACGAATGGGAGGCCGCCGCCTTTCGGATCCAACGACTGGGCCCTCGGGTGGTCTGTTGCCGAATCGGAGTGGTCATCGGTAAGGGAAGTCCCGCCTGCTCCCTGCTCAAAAACATCTTCGGAGCGGGTTTGGGAGGCCGGATCGGAGATGGCAAGCAATGGGTTTCTTGGGTCTCTATGACGGATTTGTCCAAGATGTTCGTCTCCGCCTTTGGCGACAAGGAACTGCGAGGCGCCGTCAACTGCTGTTCTCCCAA
>JBHIXE010000355.1:0-3292 GCA_041984905.1 Verrucomicrobiales bacterium
GACTGGGCGCAGGTATCAGCTACGGCTTGGAATACTACGGTGTTGAAGGCTGGAACCACGCCTTTGCAACTGCTGGTCTGACCTACGCTCTGACTGAAACCGCTGCCTTGGATCTCTATATCGGAGGCAACATGGTCTTCGATGAGCTCGAGTCTGCTGGTGAAGATGACGACGTGCACGGCGGTATCAGCGTGTCCGTTGGCTTCTAATCCGCGTGCCTAAGGGCACAAATAAAAATTAACTTGGGTTAGGTTAAACTTAACGCCGCCTCTCGGAAACGGGAGGCGGCTTTTTTTGTGCGAGGCAACGAAGGAGTATTGTTTAAGGGTTCTAAACCATCAGGGAATTATAAATTGCAACATTTCCTTGATAAATCGAGTTGCATCCCTGGCGCACTTGTGTCACGGTGGCCCATCTCGTTAAGAGAGCACAATATTCAACTCACCTAAGTTAAACACTCGTATGAAAATCGCAAAGTATCTGACCCTTGTGGCTGGCCTTGCCCTTCCTATCGCTTCTCAAGCCGAAGCATATGATCCCAAGGCTCCAATCATTGAGGATCCCGTCTGCGTTGTTCCCTTCACCGGTTCTGTTGCCGTTGGTTACGAAACCACTTACCTGTTCCGTGGTGTCGACCTCGGCGACCATGCTCCTTGGGCGTCTATCGACATCAACTACGCGCTCAACAACAACATGAGCATCGACCTGGGAACCTGGTACATCAACCCGACCCAAAATCCGGTCGCTTCTGATGAGCTGGACGTGTATGCATTCTTGAACTTCCCGCTGTGGGTGTTCGATGCATCTATCGGTGCCACCTGGTTCTACTTCGCAGAAACCGATTCTGAAGCCCTGGAAGGTGACTTCTCCATCGCTTACTCCGTTGGTAACCTGTTCGACCTGGGTCTTCTGACTGTTTATGATGAAACCACCGATGGTTGGTATTTCGAGCTGGCTGCCTCCAAGGGCATTCCGCTGACCGACTGCCTGACCCTTGGTCTGGGCGCTGGTATCGGCTACGGTCTGGAATACTACGGTGTTGAAGGCTGGAACCACGCTTTCGCAACCGCAGGTCTGACCTACGCACTGACGAGCACCGCTGCTCTTGACCTTTACATCGGCGGTAACTTCGTCTTCGACGAGTTGGAAGCTCTTGGTGAAGACGACGATGTGCACGGTGGTATCAGCGTGTCCGTTGGATTCTAATTTAAGTGCCTGAAGGCACACCAAAGTATGGATTACGCCGCCTCCCTTCGTGGGAGGCGGCTTTTTTGTGTTTTGCCTCCGGGGCCCGCGTTGGTCCTCGCTCGTCGGCATGGGCCCCTTGTTGCTGGACCCCTGGGAGAGTGAGAGAGCGCAGTCCAATGGTTCTGAACCAGAGGGGAGCCACATACGAAAGGGGATAAGCTACCTTCCTGTCGGAAGAGCTTCTCGTCGCTCACGGGACTTACCGCACTCGATCATTACGGATACCATTCGTGGCCTTCGTCAGGGCTCGATCAGGTATCGACGAGAGTCTTATCGAGTAGGTCGTCGTCCCTCGGGTGACTTCCGCCTTCTTCAGGACGTGACATAGGCAGGAGGAAGCGCCAAAGCGCTGACACCAAAGTAGCCGTGGCGTGACCGAAGGGAACCCACGGAAAGGATGAAAAAGAAGCTCAGCCGCGTAGCGGCGAGACGAGCGTCCTGTGGCTCCCTCCGATCCGGTCGCTACTGACCTGGCGAGAACAACTGTTGGTTGGATATCAAGGGTTCCCTCACGTGATCCTCTCCAGCTACTGATGCCTTCAGGGCCTTATATCTCGTTGTCCAAATCCATTTCCCAGGTCCTGGAGAGGCTAGAAGAGCGCTGGTGACCGGGGTTCCGCTGGTTGATGGCACAATGCTTCACAGTGGAAGGGCGAATTTGTGGAAATTACGCTATTTCTCGCTTGAGAAATTGAGTGCGGGAATTACTATCCTGTAGCAGATGTTTAAGTTTTCTTAATGATCTGTTTTTCTTAACCACTCGCCTCAACACCATGAAGTCTTTAGCCCTTGCGGGGGCCGGGTTGCTCGCCGGTCTTGCGCTCGTCAGTCCGTCATTGGCCGGGGATATGCCCACCCCAGTCGATCCGGAGTGCGTGATTCCTTTCTATGGATCTGTGTCCATGGGATACGAAAGCTCCTATCTGTTTCGGGGAGGAAATCTGGGAGATCACGCTCCTTGGGCTGGCATCGATGTGAACTACGATGTGAGCGATACGCTCTCGCTGAATTTCGGCACCTGGTATGTCAATCCCACCAACAACGAGGTCATTCGCGATGAGCTGGATGTGTATTCCTACGTGATCGTTCCCTTCAGGAAATGGGACGTCGGTATTGGAGGCACCTGGTTCTACTATGCGGAAGACAGTGCGGATGCAGGCGAACTGAACTTTGTCGCCACGAGACCTTTAGGGAGCCTGGTGAACTTCACCTTCGACTATGTCTACGATCTTACCTTCAAGGGACATTACTTTGGCTACTACCTGTCCAAATCAATCCCTCTCGGAAGTTGTCTGGAACTGAATCTGGACTCCGGCATCAGCCACGCAGATGACAACTACAACTTCCTGGTGATGGGAGGCGATCACATCTACGCCTCAGCCGGCCTCACCTTCAATATGACGGACGCGGCCAGCGTGAATGCCTATATCCTGGGCAACTTTCCCTATGACGACCTGGAAGCCGCCGGACAAGACGATGACGTCTATGGCGGGTTCAGTTTCTCAGTCGATTTCTAGCCGACATTCTTGTCAGCTTCATGTGCAGTAGCCGGCCTCCGGGTGGGGGCCGGCATTGCTGTGCCCGGAAGCCATAGCGCGGGAAACAGGAAAACTTTGAAAGGTCCTGGCGACCAAAGGCCTCATAGTGGCGAACCCATTCTCCGGGAGCCAACGACAAGTCATCCATGAACCCCTACGAATCCGCCAAGCTGCTCCATGAATACCTCCTCTTTCATTATGGAACACCTGAGGAGGTGTTGCCCTGGGCACAGGGACCGCGGGATGCTCTTGAGTTTGCCCGCCGCACCGTCACCGAGACCATCGATTGGGAGGCCACGGGTCGGCTGCAGCGAGCACTGGATGTCGGATGCGCGGTGGGCAGATCCAGCTTCGAATTGTCCCGTCATTGTGAGGAGGTAATTGGGATCGACTTTTCCGAGTCCTTTGTGGCTGCGGCGCTGAAGATCCAGTCGGAAGGCCAGCACCCCTACGAGCGGCTTGAAGAAGGTCGAGAAACGACCCCTCTGGTTGCCAGGCCGCCTCAA
>JBHIXE010000355.1:3302-5942 GCA_041984905.1 Verrucomicrobiales bacterium
TCCGCAAGTGGTTGATTTTGAGCAGGGTGACGCGATGAATCTCAGGGAAGATCTGGCACAATTTGATCTCGTTCATGCCGCGAACCTCCTCTGCCGTCTCCCTGAACCGCAGCGCTTCCTCCGTCGGCTACCAGATCTGGTGAAGAAGGGAGGAATGCTCGTGCTGACGACCCCTTGCACCTGGCTGGAAGAGTTCACCCCGCCTGGCAACTGGCCTTCCGGAGGCACCCTGGAATACCTGCAACAGCACCTGCAGGAAAGCTTTGAGCGGATCCGCACCCTGGATATGCCTTTTCTGATTCGGGAACACCGGCGCAAGTACCAGTGGAGCGTGGCTCAGGCGAGTGTCTGGGTGCGGCGTTGACGCGGGCTGAGCGCAGGGTTAGTCGTATCTACCCTTTATGAGTGACCACCCCTACCTCGACCAGAACTTTCACATTCAATGGTCTCAACTCACCCCCGACCGGGTGGAAGCGGACATCACCCTGGCTTTGCAGCAAACCCGGGAACAGCTCGATGCGCTCGCCACGGTGCCGGAAGATGAAGCGCTGACCTTTGAGAACACCCTGCTCGCGCTCGATGAGTCGACGGATGTGCTCTTCGACGCCTGGGGCAAGGTGGGGCACCTGGACGGCGTGCGGGACAGTGATGACCTCCGTAAGGCCTACAACGCGATGATGCCGGAGGTGGAGTCTCTCAGTGCGGAGATCTTTCTGAACCAGGGACTTTGGGACCGGATCAAAGCCTATTCCGAGACAGACGAAGCCAAGCAGCTCACGGGAGCGCGCAAACGGCTGTTGGAGAATACACTTCGCCAGTTCCGCCAACAGGGTGCGGACCTTTCTCCCGATAAGAAAGCGAAGCTCAAGGAACTGAAATCCGAGCTGGCCATGAAGGCCCAGAAGTTCTCAGAGAACGTTCTGGATTCCACCAATGCCTGGGAGCTTATCGTGGACGAGGCGGATTTGGAGGGGATGCCAGCTACTAACCTGGCGGTGGCGAAAGAAGACGCTCAGCGCAAGGGGCACGAAGGGAAGTGCCGTATCACCCCTCACGCGCATTCCTGCATTCCCGTTTTCGATCACGTGAAGAATGAGGAAATCCGGCGCAAGGTCTGGGAAGGAACCATCTCGATCGGACGTGAAGGGGAGTTCAACAACACAGAGCTCATCTGGAAGATCCTCGATCTGCGGCAGCAGATTGCCGAGCTGCTGGGGAAAGCCAACTTTGCCGATCAGGTGCTGGAACCCCGGATGGCCAAGAACGGGCAGACCGCCCTGAAGTTTGTCGAAGACATGCACGATCGCATTGCAGGGCGGTTCCAGGAAGAGGTGGCGGAGCTGGAGCAGTATCAGCTGGAAAAGAGTGGCAAAGCGGGGCCGATGGAGCCCTGGAATGTCGCGTTCTGGTCGGAACAAATGCGCCACGAACGCTACGACTTTGATGAGGAAGAGCTGCGTCCGTATTTCCCGATCGGCGGAGTGATCCAGGGGATGTTCCGCATTTGTGAAAAACTCTTCGGAATCCGGATCGCGGAGAAAGAGGCGGTGTACTACGAGCCGGGGTCCAAGACGGAAGGGAAAGAAGGGGAGATCGAGGTCTGGCATCCGGATGTGAAGTTCTACGAGATCTGGGATCAGGGTGGAGAACACCTGGGCTCTTTCTATGCCGATTGGCACCCGCGGGAAGACAAGCGGGGAGGTGCCTGGATGAATTATTTCAAGACGGGGTCACCTCCTCAGGATGGCCATCCCCGCCAACCGCACCTCGGCTTGATTGCCGGCAACCTCATTCCCTCGACGGCAGGCAAACCTGCACTACTCCAGCACCGGGAGGTCGAGACCGTGTTTCATGAGTTTGGACACCTCCTGCATCATTTGCTCGGCAATGTGGAGATCAAGTCGCTCAATGGAATCAACGTCGTGTGGGATTTTGTCGAGCTACCGTCTCAGATCATGGAGAATTTCTGTTGGGACCGGGAGTGCCTGAACCGGTTTGCGCTTCATTACGAGACCGGCCAGCCGATCCCTGACGAGCTTTATGACAAGATGGTCGCTGCTCGGAACTACCGGGCCGCGTCCTTTGCCATGCGTCAGCTGAGTCTTGGGAAAATGGACCTGGAACTGCACATCCATTACAAGACTTACAAGGGGCGGGAGGATCTCGACGCGGTTTGTGATGAGATCCTGGCGGGATACCTCATGCCGCTTCAGACGAAGCCCCCGACCATGGCTCGCCGGTTTACCCATTTGTTTGCCAGTTCGACTGGCTATGCTGCGGGATACTATTCCTACAAGTGGGCGGAGGTGCTGGATGCCGATGCGTTCACCCGGTTCCAAGCGGAGGGGGTGCTCAATCCGGCCGTGGGGAAGGATTTCCGCGATAAGATCCTGAGTCGAGGCGACTCTGAGGATGCCGGCAAGCTCTTCCGGGATTTCATGGGACGGGATCCCGATCCGACGGCTCTCCTGGTGCGGAGTGGCCTCGCGGCTTGATGGGTGGGTTCTATTGGGGGCGAGGGTATCGGCGGGACCGAGGGACGTTCGTCTCGCCGCTACGCGGCTGATCGTCTGTTTTGCTCCTTTCCGTGGGTTCGCTATCGCTCACGCCACGGCTATTCATGGTTGCGGCGCTCCGCGC
>JBHIXE010000356.1:0-5921 GCA_041984905.1 Verrucomicrobiales bacterium
CTGTTTTTCCTTTATTTATTCCATGATTTCTATAATTTCTTCCCTGTTTTTCAACTTATTTCTTCCTGTTTTGCAGCTTAATTCTTCCCTGTTTTAATATAATAATAATTCACATATTTCCTGAAAGTGTTACATATATGTTTTTAACAAGCTCTTATTTTTCAGTCAAAGCTGCAGCTAAGATTGCTCTTGAAGCAGCTGAAAAAGCGCTTCCGCGATGGATCCCTTTCGGACGAACCCGTTGCCACTCTGGAAGGACTCTTGCTAGCAGGAAAAGGACGCCTTCTCTTCAAGCCGGATCTGAAGCCGGGAATCCTGGAGCACTTTGACGAGTTGGCTCGACTGATCACCAGGTTAGAGATGACGGACCAGGTTTTCGTCCGCACGAGCTGGAAAGATGCCGAGACGATCGAGAAGCTCTTCGCGAGCGGCACGCCTCGGGTCGAAATCATGTTCAAGGTCAAGACCGCCGCTCAGGTGAAGGCTGCCCACGAAAGGTTCTCCCCTCGCACCATTCAGATCGACGTCGCCAAGGGCGAGAGCCTCTCTCCCCAGAAACGGGAAGCGATTCAGATGGCCCGGGATCTCGGAATCTTGGTGGAGACTCACAGCTATGGCGATGCCGCTCAGTGGAAGGAGTTGATCGAGGCAGGAGTCCGGATGTTCCACACGGCCGTGCCTGACAAGACGCTGGATTATCTGATCGAGAATGGCTGGAGAGAGGGAATACCCCAGCCTTAGAAGTGAATACAATACGGTGATGAATCCCCAACCTGCCCTGCTAGTCCTCACGGTCGCGATCTCGACTTTGTTTCCATGGTACGCAGTGGCAGAGCCTACCCTCTTCGACGAAACCGAGGCGCAGACCATTTTCGCCTTTGATGATGTCTCCATCCCCTTCACGCGAGGACTTCGTCTGAAGATGCGCCAACCGGAAAGGCATTCGGCCAACCCCGTGCTCGCTCGTCGCAAGCCGGGCAACTCAGACTCCTGGGCTGTCCAGTTTTATGGCTCGGTGATCAAAGTAGGTGACATCTATCGCATGTGGTATGTGGCGGCGGGAGACGACCGGTTGGATCGCAATGTGCCGCGCTCCTCCCCATGGAGGGTGGCTTATGCGGAGAGCCAGGATGGAGTGAACTGGGAACGGCCCGACCTGGGACTCGTGGAGTACGGCGGCAACCGGAACAACAACCTCGTCAAAATGGAACCGCGGCTCGGCACAGTCAATGTAAAGGTGCTTCACGAGCCTGAAGACGAGCAGTGGCCCTACAAGATGGGGGCTCATGTCTGGTTCCCCAAGAACGATGTGCGGTTAGGCACTCTGGCTCCCTATGGCAGCAAGGATGGTTTGAGTTGGGAACTCCTCATGGAAGCAGATACCGTGGCTGCCGAGCTCGATCCCAACGACCTCGTTCTCCCTCCCCTCCATTTTGAGCCGGTGGGAGGTCTCTATAAATGGGAGGGCCTCTACTATCTCTCCGGTCAGAATGCGTTCCAGGGCACCCGTCCCAGCCATGGCAGGGTTATGCGTCAGTTCGTATCCCCAGATTTCATCCAGTGGTCGCAAGCCAGCGGGATCGGGTTCATCCGCTCCGCTCAACACGAGATCCTGGGACCGGGTCGAAGCCGGGAAGGCGAACAGCTTCATGAGGCAATCAGCGTCTGGAATCGCCGTAACGTCCTGCTCGGCATCTACGGAATCTGGCACGGAGCCGAGGAATGGGAGGGCGTTACGGTGGATCTCGGAATGGTGCTCAGCAATGACGGGCTCAAGTTCCGCGAACCCGCCCACGAATGGGTTTTCCTGGAGCGGGGTGCAGATGGAGCCTGGGATCAGGGAGGTCTGCTCCAAGGACAAGGATTCGAAAACATCGGGGACCACACCCATATCTACTATGGAGCCTGGGATCCACGCGCCTGGAAAGGCTCTCCTCCCAGAGGAGGCGTAGGCATTGCCCTTCTGGAGAGGGATCGCTTTGCGGACCTGATCGTGGATGAGTCAATCCTGGGATCGGGCACCTACCAACTGGAAGAGATCGTCAGTGAATTCCTCACGGGCCCGATCCCTCTGGATCCCAGCATGGACCAGCAGTTCTATGTGAATGCGGACGGGCTGAGCGATCATGCCACCCTCCGCATTGAGATGCTGGACGCGAAGCTTCATCCAGTGCCAGGCTACACCGGAACCGTTTCTACAAGCGGTTTCCAGGTTCCCGTTCCATGGCAAGACGAGTCGGCAAACCTCCAACTTCCGAATGAGGCCAGATTCCGGGTCACCTATAAAGGAGAACAGAGAGCGGGAATCAAGTTCTGCGCTCTGTATGTCCGATGAGCCTCCCCGAGCCTTTCTACACAAACTCAAAGGCGGCAAGCGGGTCTGGCATGGAGGGAGTGACGCCGGGGAGTGGCGCTTGAGGGGTGGAGCACTACACGGACGTTCCGGCGGAAGAACTGGTTCGGACGATCCAAACGGAAGTGAAGTAACCTGGTTGGGTCCCCTGTCACCGTCATCGACTGGCACGCGACTCGCTAAAGAGGGAAAACACCAATATGAAATTCCTAGTTCGCAGTCGTCTCGATTATCAAGTCATGGGGCCATCCACGTTGCTCTGCTCGCTGAGTTGTGTCCAAACCAAAGGTCAGTCCGTCCAAAAGGAAATCCTCACTACGAGCCGGGATGTCACCCGGTCGGACATCGCTGTAGGCTTGGAGGACAACCGCTTCACCAAGCTGGATATCCAGAAACCCGGGGATCTCAGCGTTCAGTATGAAGCGGAGGTCTCCACCACGGTCAACATTCAGAGCATCAAGGAGATCGAGACGAATAGCATCAGGGAATTGGACGCTTCAGCGATTCCCTATCTCTTTCCCAGCCGTTACGCGCCTGCCGACCGGCTACGCGCCGTGGCCAATGACATGTTCGGCCATATCCAAAGCACTTACGACCGAGTCATGGCGATCGAGGACTGGCTCTACGAGCATATCCTGTATCAACTTGGCTCGTCTGGAGAACAGACCTGGGCGCCTGACACCCTGGAAGGACGAGCCGGAGTGTGCCGCGATTTTGCCCACCTGGGCATTGCATTTTGCAGGGCGCTCACGATTCCGGCAAGGTATGTGACGGCCTATGCCTACCAACTGCAACCGCAGGACTTCCACGCCGTCTTCGAGGCCTATATCAACGGCACCTGGTATCTCCTCGACGGGACCCGCAAAGCGCCTCTCAATGGTTTGGTAAAGATCGCCAGGGGCCGGGACGCCAGTGACGCCGCCGTGGCCACGCTTTACGGTGGAATCGCTGGGCAGAACATCGAAGTCGAGTGTCAGCTTCACGAAGATGCCGCCCAAACCTTTGTGCCCATCACCCGAGAGACACTTCGCCAGAACGATCAATTGCTGTATCTTTCCTAGAGGAAGGTAGAGAATGGAGATCGTTAATGTTCAGGGTGAAAGCACCGTTCGGCTGCGCTTCACCCACCTGACGGAGTATCGCTACTCGGGCCCGGTGACTTTCAACCGTCACCGGCTGGTATTGCGCCCCAGAGAGAGTCACTACGAGCGAGTGGAGACGATGCAGATCTCCACGAAACCGGAGTCTCACCTCCACTGGTATCAGGATATCTACGGCAATATCATTGCCAGCGCCGACTTCCAGGAACGCTCCGATTTTCTCTCCATTCAGAGTGACTTCGAGATTTGCAAGTATGTTCCAAAACCACCTCCAGAAGATGAGCCCTGGCAGAAGGGCGAAGAGTTTCCCGTCTTCTATCCGGGAATCGAGGAAGGCGCCTCCCATCTCTATCGGCGATCCGTGTATCCACCGGAAGTCGAGGGCATTCGAAGTTGGGTGCGTGGCCTCGATATCTTACCGCCAGCGGGCGAACGGGGACCCATTTTCCTGACCCTGGCCAGGCGCATTCACGAACAGATCGGCTATTTGCGCCGGGAAGAGCCGGGCGTCCGCTCTCCCCAGGAAACACTGGAACTCCGTTCCGGTTCCTGCCGGGATACGGCCGTGCTCATGATGGAAGCCGGCCGCAGCCTTGGGTTCGCGACCCGCTTTGTCAGTGGTTACCTGGAAAGCGGAAACTCCAAGGTCGGCCGGGGATCCACCCACGCCTGGATGGAGGTCTACCTGCCGGACCGTGGATGGGTGGGATTTGATCCGTCGATCGGCCAGCCCGTTGGCTTGGGACACGTCGCCGTGGCCGTGAGCTATCACCCCCGTGGTGTCATGCCGATCTCCGGCAAGTTTGATTCCGGAGGTTACAGCCCTCTCGGGATGAAGGTGGCGATTCGCTCAGAACGGCTCTGACTCTCCCATCAACTATCGCTCTCGGTGGATGCGGGGGCAGCCTTGATCACGAAGTCATCGTAGTGAACATCGTTGATATTCGTGGTGAGGCTGACAAGAGACTTGGTGGCGTGTGAGAGGCCTTCCGACTCCAGAGACGCGACCTCTTCCCCATTCACAAAGGCAGTCACGAGACTGCCCTTGGTGCGGATGAGAAGCTCGTGCCACTCTCCCCGCTCCAACTCCAGTTTGAAGTTCGCGGTCTTCGCGGCCAGCAACTCTTTGGTCGCCTCATCCAGGCCTGCCGGAGACTTCTTCATTTCATAAATGGAGTTCTCCATATTCCCGGTCTTGGCATCCACGATGGAACCCCCTGTAGGGGAAATCGTGACACTGCAGATGTGGCCCGCATGGGAGCCCTTGTAGTCCTTGTCATCAAACCACACATTGAAGCGATTCGCCTCCTCCCCCACAAAGTTGAACTTCACCGTCACCTCCATGTCCTGACGGCCCTCAAACCGGATGTTGTCGACCCCGGCGTGGTCATTGATATCAATCGTCTTCCCAATCAGCACGCCATCCTGGACCACGCTCTCGCTTTTATAATGCTTCCAGGCTTCGCCAAAGCCTTCGCCTGAGAAGTCGTCTTCAAAGATGAGTTCGCTGTAGTATCCATCCTCTTCTCCCTCCGACTGGCCGGCCTTCCATTCTGCCAGCCACTGTTGATCCTCTTCGGAGAGGGTTTCAGCATCGACATTATAGACTCGTCCCTTGATCCGCATGCGGACATTGCCTTCCTCATAACTCAGGAGCTCCGCCTGAATGGTATCGCCATCCTTGTTGGTGAACTCGCGAACTTCCAGCGCGTGGAGAGGCAGAAGAGAGAGGAAAAGAAAAAGAGCACTGAGGGTTTTCATTTGGAGAACTAGTAGATGGGAGGGAATCACTGCGCAACTGCGGAAGACATGCCGGCAGCTGCCGCCCGTTTCTTCAAGCAGTTTCCGTTGCTCCTCCCCGGTTTCGCTGCCACTGTCCTCCGTTCTCTTTGTGATGGAGAAGTGGCTCATCTTTTTCTGTTCGGTTCTGCTGCTGGGAATGTTGGCTCAATGGCTGGCATGGAGGTTCCGCTTCCCTTCCATCGTTGCGCTTCTCATCTTCGGCTTTATCGCCGGTCAGTTTTTTGACCAGAGCGCCATTGTGAACGATGACGTTCTCTTCGCGCTTGTCTCCCTCTCCGTCTCCATGATCATGCTGGAAGGCGGCCTGACACTGCGTTTCCGCGAACTCAAAGAATCCGGCAAATCATTGACGAGGCTGGTTTCCGTGGGTGCCGCAATTACCTGGGTACTGTCGGCGACAGCTCTGCACTGGCTGGCCGGTTTCACCTGGCCGGTGGCGTTGCTCATTGGGAGTATCCTCGTGGTCACAGGCCCCACCGTGATTGGTCCCCTGCTGCGCAATGTCCGCCCGAAGCAACGGCTCGATTGGATTCTCAAGTGGGAGGGCATCGTCATCGATCCGATTGGAGCGATCCTCGCCGTCCTGGTATTCGGCGCTCTTTTCGGTCACGATGGCCACACCTCTAGCTGGTATCTCACCCTTGCCAACCTGTGCCTCACCGTCC
>JBHIXE010000357.1:0-5889 GCA_041984905.1 Verrucomicrobiales bacterium
CTGCGAGCTCCAGGCTCGACATCTCTTTCAAGCGCGCCTTAAACGCTTCTTCACTCTCCAAGGATATATCGATCGCATCCCAGTATTTCTGATCCATAACTCTCTTGCCTTTGGCGCTCGATACATGACCAAGCACACTAGTCTCTATCATTGTCCTTCTTTCACAAGCTCAACCAATGTTAAACTGGCCCCGAGGGAACGGAACGTATCTGGTAATAACGCTTCCCTCGCCAAACCGCATTGTCAAGATTCGGCGCTAACTCCTTCACTCTCGCTTCTGTATTTCCTGCCGACAAATCGATTCCGTCATCTCTTTCGCCCTTTACACCCTGGGGATCAGGCTCTGCCGATCCAGGGTGACCGGCTGTAGTATGAAACGCGGCAAGCCCGCTTAAGAGAACACATCGTGTTGTATTCTCGTCAAAAGGACTTGGTGGGATCTACCTTTGACGGAGACCGACCTGACCATTATCGAGAATCTCATGCTCAGCCCCGGACACGAACAGGTTGAGATCAATTGGGAACCGCACTACCGCATGGATGGCTAACTCAAACGCTTTCGCCAGAACCACCGGCATCTTCTCGACCGCTTCGCGCACGACGGAGAGATATCTTCCTTTACCCTCAATCGTATCCACGACAAACGGAAGCTTCTCAGCCCAGTGGACTAACTCTTCGTCAATTTGCGTATTGATGAACCTCCCACCTCAATCTCTTGATCAAATGCGCTATCGATTTCCAAACCAATATTATGGAAATTGAATACAATTCTCTGATTGTCAAAATCGGCCAATGAAAAGCCTGACAGGATCATCGACTAAGAATCCGACTCCGTTTGATTCCCCTTTTTCCTCATTTCCTTCCTTTCCTGCTGCATAAGTCGCCATCGCTCCTCCTTCCGCCTTCTTTCCATTAGGGTGAACCATTCGGCGGAGCTCAAAGAGTCGTCTTTGGATTCGTCGGGAAGGTTGGAGTCGCTTGAGGATTCGGAGTTCTTCTTCGGTGCCATATTCTAAAAACTCAGGGATTAGTTCAAAATGCGTGCCCGGGATATCTCCAAGTTCGTCCCAATGTGCTAAGGCATAGCTTGTCGAATCCGCTGCCTCTTGTAAAGCAATACTACTGTTCTCCACACTGTACTACCGTTCCGGAGTTCTTCAGGCCAATGCGCATCTCTAACGCAGCTTCTAAGGAGCGCTTTAGCTCCGCAGGCACGGCATCGTCGCCCAGTTTCTGCCTCGCCGCGTTGACCCAGTCCGCGATCTTCTGCAAGCTATAGGCCTTCTCCTCCACCATGCGCCGCAGCCAAGCCTCGCCAAATTCATGGGCGATGGTCGAGCGCTTCCGCGACGGCATCGATCCGGCGCCGGCTCTTGCCCCGACGACGGGGGCTGTGTGTACTGAGCGGTTGATTGCGCCACTGAAAGCGTTGCACCCCAGAGCGAATCGCACCCAATTGGGAGGCTCAGCCGCCAGCACTCTTCACCAATCAACCATTTTTCACCCCCTATTCCAAGGACTCGCCCTCAGACATGGGATGAGGCTTATACCGGCCCTCAAGCACATCTCTGAGGGCCTGCTTGTCATTAAATACCTTCTCCATGATCTTCGTGAAATACAGAACGTCAAATTCACCCTCTGGCTCATCTGCCGTCGTGAGTATTACCTCCCAACAGTAGGTCACAAGACACCTTAGTTCTTGATCCTGAATTTGCAGCCTGTAGTCCGCAGCTTGTCCTTGATTGATCCACATGATCGTCAACTATTTGTTCTGCCTTCCCCCTGTTGATATTCTACTTCTTTGGTGTGTATTTTCCTAACTCCATTCCTGGCCCCTATCGATGCGCTCTCTTCTCATCATGTACACTTTCCCTTCTCTAGAGGTCAATAGCACATACTCAACAGGATTACCGGCACTATCCGACCGTCCAGTTCCGACAAAGAAAACTTCGCCATGGGCACCAAGATTATTCCACAAACTCATCCACCCCGGAGCGAACCGAGACGGCACGCGCTCACTGGGGACCATCGAGATCCCAACAGTCTCAAATCATTCCGTGGATCCTCCGAATGAGCCCTCTATGTTTGCAATCGGGGCAGATGGCGTCAATCAACATATCTTGCCCAAAAGGAGTCACTATTCTCGTTTCACCCTTTCGAGTTAGCGCATCAAGTGCAGCATCTAATCCAGTGCCCGTCTCAGAATCCACGCCAAGCGCCTCAAGTTGCTCCATCGAAAACTCCTCGATCCGCAGCACTCCCGTGCTGTCATCCACAAAGATCGAATTGTAGATACCTTCATGGATGTCATAGCCATCCGCAAAACTCTTCGACTGGTATCCACACTCCAAACACTCAACAATTGCGCTCCACATATCCGTAAAACCCCTTATTATTTCCTTTCAGCAACTCTACCAAGTCTAAGTTAACTCGCGACGCATTCCGGTAGCCAAATTGATTCGCCATCGTGAACCCCTCCAAACAGCCAAGAACTTGGGCCAGGACTCAAGCACTCATTCTCAACCGAATACGCCTCCACCGCCCTCCGAGCTCTGCTGGCCACCTCCGCTTCCAGTAGCGCCTCATCAAGCTCTCCTACCTAGACGATGCATCACAACCAATCTCTTGTTGTGCAGGCTTTGACCTAGAGCAGCCTCTCAAATCTCTGGAACACCTTCAAGGCATTGTGCCGTCGAATGCTCCTCAAGATAACTTCAGTCTGAAAGGAATCCGCCACCCAAATGCAGGCAAAAACATCAGGATCCAGGCAACAATGCCGCAATGTCTCAATCGATTCATCTACAGCATCATAGATAAGGCGAGAATAATGCAATTGCATTTCATCCAACTCTAGCCTGTCTTCGTCAGGGCAATATTGGCTATAAAACGCTTCCTTAGTAGCCCTCAGTTTCTCGCTGCTCTGGCGGAATGGATCAAAGGCATAGCCACGCCACTCGGTTGGAGTGTATTGAATTGCAAATTCCTCATCATCCATCTCCTTTTCTTGAACCACTCTCTTCTGGGTAGTATAGGCTGCCGACAATGCAGTTAGCTCGTAAACATCACCTGGGAATATCGCATACCCACACAATTGCTCAGAAATCGAACCAATGTGATCACAAGCGTTGCTCACTATAAGCGCAACTAATTCCGGCCGCACAAAATCGAAGAATTCATTCAGATCCCTCTTTGTCATCTCGCAACAATTTTAAGATTTCCAACTGTCCGTAACCCTCAGCGAATTGAGCTGCATCAACTTCGCCCTTTTCGGCCACACTGTATTTGACGGCGGGGTCGATACCCGATTCCAATAAGACCTTCGCTATCTCAAAATGACCACCTTGTATCGCGCCGAAGAGCGGATTTGCTTGAGCACTCGAAATGTCAAGATCGCTACCTTCTGACAACAAATGCTGGACCACACCCAGATGTCCGAAGGAAGCAGCCACGTTCAATGGATTCCCTCCCAGCGGTCCTCCTCTAGCATTTACATTCGCCCCTGCTTTCACAAGCTCCATCGCTACCTCTACCTGTCCCTTGCGGGCAGCTACATGAAGCCAATTGCCAAGGGGGGTCGATTCATTAACTGACAATTTGCCTTGATGGATAAGGGTTATCACAGTCTGCACATCCCCTGTGGTGACAGCCGCATAGTTGTTCTGCAGTCGCAGCTTTTCCTGTTCTTTCATGACGAAAGAGGCAACTAACGGCGCGCGACCACCTTCCCAAGTTCCTCGACAGTGTCCATAATAGCTTCTGGCGTCCCAAATGCTTGGTCAGCCTGTTTCAATGCGTCGAGGACTTCCTTCAAATTCTCGCCAGTATGCGCTTTGTTGGGAGCCCAAACCAAGTTTCTTTTCCAAAACATGGATCAATTTTGTGCCTTATTAAGATCCCTGTCCTCTTTCAAGGGACGTTGCTGCTCTGGCCGATCCCAGTCTTGTACAGAATATGGTGAGTATGAGGGTTACTCATAGCCGATGAGGGACCTCCAATCATCTTCGATAGGAACTTCCCTAAGTCAAATGCTTTAACGTCTACCGTTTTCCCACCATGCTTGGCTTATTGCGGTATGTATTCGGAACCTTGTGCAACTACTCTTGACGTGCTCGCCTGTGCCTGCTCTACGGTCGCCTGCATCTCTGCACCCCAATGCCCTCCAGGCGCCATGCGATAGGAGTGCTCCAGTGAGTTGTGATATTTGCCCAACCAGCCACTTGGACTCAGATCCCGTTCCGGCCAGGGAGGGCTCACTTCCTTCGTTATGCGGCCCGTCGTCTGGAGTAGTAAGATCTGGCGCACCAGCCGTATCCAGGCCTCGCCAAATTCATGGGCCATGGTGAGCATGTCAACCCCCTGTTGGAAGCGGATGACAATCCTGACAAAGTCCGCTTCGCTGATGACCTGGTTGCTGCCCTGGACTCGGACCCGCTTAACCTCTTCCGGTGTGGCGTGGGGCGCAACCACGCCCTGACCGATCGCTTGCTGGGTCAGGTCGCGGATCACCGCTTCCCGGTCTTCCCCGGTAGCGACGCGTCGCTTGAAGTCATCGCCGAGTTGGCGCACTTGATCCAGCACTCTATCTGCAGATGCTACCGGCTATTTATCAGGAAAGAAGCCCATTCTTTTCATGATCTCTAACAGCCGCAATAGGGAAGGCTCTATCCTATCGTGATAACCATTGACATAGGAGTCAACAACGCCAGCCTCTTCCAGCATATCGTAGTGCTCGATAATCAACGCTCCGTCCCCGTCAATGGCACGACCTGTTGGAGTCCAGTATCTGATACCCTCTTCTGTCCTCAAATACTTCAAGTTTCCATTCCTATACCATCCTCTTGCCTCGCCTCGGGTCATTCCCCCTACGCAATATCCCTCACTTCGCATCATTCCATTCTCATAGCAAGTGAACACCTCACCATCGTAGAGGTTACCATCCAAAAGGAACCTCCCCTCATCATCCATCTCTAGCTGATCAGAATTAATCCTCATCCTTATCTAGGTTTGTAACCTTTTTGACCACCGATATGGCATTGTTGGAGTGTAACCCATATACGATCTTCCAGTGCGGAGTTCCCTCAATGTCCGTGGGATATGCCTCTCTTAACTGAATAAAATTTGAGATTCCCTTTTGGTGGAAGAATGATCTTGGCCCCCAAAGCTCCTCATAGACTCGAAATGTGGCCCAAGCAACGAAACGTTCGTCTTCGGTAAGCCAAGTTTCATTCTCCATTAACCCTATGTAAACAAACGCCTCAGCGACGTACCGGCTTTGGCCGTCATAGCGTTCCCGTCCTAACCTCGTCGCCTGACGTGCATGATAGAGCTCATGATAGATCGTGAGCCTACGTGAATTGAAGCGAAAGAAGACTCCAAATTCCTCATTATTGACGAATCCAGCCATGCCTCCGGCCCCTGAATTGGTCCACAGGGCTGTCCTCATGGACCAGAACTCAATACCATTCCCGCTAAGTTCAGTCAAGTTCTGCTCCAAGTAGCTCCAGTCTTCTTCAGTGGCCATTGGAAGTTCTCTTCCAAAGGTGTTTGAGATCGACTCTAGGGGGGCCTCGTCCAGTTCATACGTCTCCACCGCCGTCCGCGCCCTGGCCTCGGCCTGCTCCACGATCGCCTGCATCTCCTCACCCCAATGCCCTCCAAGCGCCATGCGATAGGAGTGCTCCAGCGAGTCCCGGTATTTGCCTAACCAGCCACTCGGGCCCAAGTCTCGCTCCGGCCAGGGATGACTGACCTCTTCGGTGATGCGGCCTGTCGTTTGCAGTTGCACGATCTGGCGCACGAACTCGTCGAAGGCTTCCGCCACCTTCACTTCGTCGCTCATGAACTCTTCCAGGCTGATCGGCTTCAGGTCCGGTGAGTGCGACTTCGTGT
>JBHIXE010000358.1:0-5889 GCA_041984905.1 Verrucomicrobiales bacterium
CTCGGAGTTCCAGATCCACTCTGCCATGGAGATGGAAGTTACCAGGGGCAAGCTGCGAGTGCAGGTACCGCCCGCCGCAAAGGGATTCCGGGTGCGCACCTCTGATGGGGAGGTGGTGGATCTCGGCACGGAATTTGCCATGGAGGTGGCAGCGGAAGGGGCGGAGCTCCATGTGATGGACGGGGAGGTCGAGTGGCATCCATCGGGAGCCGAGATGAAGGCTCTCACCGAGGGAGAAGCGTTGCGATGGCAAAAGGCGGGCGAGTGGGAGGCGCTGCCAAGTGACTCGGATCGTTTCGTGGCCCATACCGATCTTGAATCGCGCCTTCAGGCGGGACGGATGAATCGGCGCGAGCAATGGGAGGCCTTCAGCAGGGAACTCCGCAAGGATCCTCGCCTCATTGCCTATTATCCGATGGATCAGCCCGGCACCTGGAATCGCAAGCTCCTCAATGAAGCTGAAGCCACCCAGGACCGGGAACAGGATGGCGCGATCGTGGCCGCATCACGAGTGGCTGGACGATGGGATTATCCCAAGAGCGCCCTGGATTTCAGTCCCACAGGGAGCCGGGTCAGGGTGAACATACCCGGAGAATACCGCTCGTTGACCTTCGCCTGCTGGGTTCGGATCGATTCCCTGGATCGCTGGTATAATTCCCTCTTTCTGACCGACGCCTACGATATCGGGGAGCCGCACTGGCAGATCATGGACGATGGCCGGCTCTTCTTCTGCATCAAAGCCAGAGACAAGAAGCGGGTCCATCATCTGTTCTTCTCGCCTTCCTTCTGGGATCCCACGCTGAGCGGCAAATGGCTGCATCTGGCCACGACCTACGACGTGGATGCCAAGTTGGTGCGGCACTACCTCAACGGTGAAATCCTCAGTGAAGAAGCTGTACCGGACGAAATGCTCGTGGAAGTCTCCCGGTTTGGCAGTGCTTCGATCGGGAACTGGAGCGAGCCTCAGCGTGATGATCCTCACTTTGCGGTGCGAAACCTGAATGGAAGCATCGATGAGCTCTTGATCTTCTCCGGAGCACTCCAGCCACAGGAGTTGGCGGAGTTGTACGAGAAGGGGAAACCATAGTGTGGGCAAGGCGGAGTTATGCCAGGAGTTCCCACGACTGTCAGTTGACCGGACTTGGGGATTCTCTATGGTTTCAATATGAGTGACACTACTAAAGCTGACGTTGTCGCAGCACTCCGACAAGTCGTGGCGGATAGTTATGCCCTCCTGGGCCAAACGCACCTTTGCCACTGGAATGTTCGCGGGCGGGGATTCTTCGCTCTGCACCAGGCTTTTGAAGATCAATACACGGAACTGTTCACAGCCGTAGATGAAGTGGCTGAGCGGATTCGTGCGCTTGGCGCCTTGGCTCCTGGAGGTCTGGGAAATCTCGCTAAGATGGCGGGAATGACGGAACTCAATGAGGACGCTAGCGCCGAGGAGATGGTGCAACACCTGGCTGACTCCAATAAGAAACTGGTAGAAGACCTGGGCAAGGCGCGGGATCTGGCCGGCGAAGCTGGCGATTCCCAAAGTGAAGACCTCATGATCGCCCGCATTCAGGTCCATGAGAAGACGATCTGGATGCTGGAAAGCTTCCTGGATTAAAGCGTTTTAGATGGAGGTGTAGCCAAAGGAAACTTCGCAACCAGTGGATGCGAGGACGGCCATTCTCGAGGGGGGAGGCCCACAAGTTCAGTTCGTTAGGCCTGATCATCGAGGCATGATAGGAGCGAGGGCAAACGGCGAAGGAATGTTCTTGGGATTCATTCCACGTCTTCAAGCATGCCCTCCCGCTTCATGATGTGCTTGATCAGGGCGATGTCGCCTGCCTTAAGCTGGGCGAGCACGACCTGGATCGATTCGCCATTATCCATTCGGAAGGTGCCCACATACTTCTGGTCGGCATTCATCTCCACCTCCATCAATTCCGCAACAATGGAGCGACCCTGGCGGTCCGTCCAGGTGCGCTGCGGAATCAAGGCGGGTTCCAGGAATTCCTGGATGGGCTCTTCCGATGTGGCGGTAGCGGTGAGAGCCGGCAACGAGGGCAATTCCATCCCCAGGTCCTCTTCCAGGTAGTCCCGCCCCAGGTAGAATAGAACTCCGGCACCGATCACCAGCACCAAGAGCGGTACTAGAACGGCCACCCACACCTTGGGTTTGCGGCCAGTGCCCGGTCGAGCCGGTGGTGGCTGGCGAGGGGATGCAACCGAGACAGGAGCGGGCGTTCCCACTTGATCGGGCACGGGCGGCTGGGGCTCGTTCGAATCTGGAAGAGCGCCGCGTCCCAGGTTTCCTGGGGCGACCAGATAACCGGTAATGACTTCTTCCAGCGCTCCCACGTATTCCCTAATTGCATGGGAAGCGATATCTTCCCGTTTGTTCTTGTATTCAAAGTTCAGGGTGAGCCGGTTACCGCTCGATTCAGCCGAGAACTGGAAATCGAATCCAGAGCAGGTTGAGCGGGCGCGCTCATTCTGCCAGGCTCTCCAGGGTAGCTGGATCGTGATCCGCTCGATGATGTGAACGGGGTAGGGCAAGGACACAGGTGCCTTGCGGCCTTCCTCAATCGGGATTGGAAACAGTCGTCCCGGCAGATCCAATGTATGTGCCTGGTAACCCTTGGGCGACTGGGGATCGGGTCTGAAACTCAAATCGGGAACGTGATAGGCCTCTTCGATGGTTAGCACGTTCTCCACCTGGTGATCCTGATAGACGATGTCCCCGACGGGAGTGGCTTTTTCGTAGATGTTCTGGAATCGGTTCCTTGAGTCCTTGGTGACCTGGTCTTTTCCCGCCATGTGCAGGGCGGCCCGCAAGTGATCCGCCTCAGCTCCATGGGCGAAGGTCTTGATCTGAATCTTCGCACTACCACTTCGGTTCAACTGGATCTCCTGAAAAACCTCGAGACGTGCGTGCTCTGCGTTTTTTGAGGGGATGGCGGTGAGTGCTGAGGTGGCCTCATCGATCACGAGTCCCCATTCAAAGTGGCCCAGATATCGAGTGCCGGGAGCTCCGCCCTGGCCCGACATGGTGGGGTCGACAAAGTATTGCTGATTGCCAATCCAATAGGTGGTGATGGCGTGGTCGAATGCTGCCGGAGAGGGAAGCAGATCTGAGGCGGCTTTGCCGAGCATGGCACTGACCAAGACAGGCCGGGCCGGGATGCCCAAGGTATTGAGCAGGGCATTCAGCAGAACGACCTTGTCCTTGCAGTCCCCAAACCGGCGTTGCAGCACCGTCGATGGAGGTGCGGGAATCAATCGACCATCTCCAATGGCCATGCTCAGATAACGGATCTCGTTCTGGACAAACCAGATCGCGGCTCCGGCAAGTTTCTCCGGATTGCCTTCTACCTGGCGCAGACTTTCCAGTGCTTCCTGGAAATGGGGATTGCCCACGTCCGTGGCGGCATCCGTGGACCAGCGTTCATGGATAGTCTGGGCGATCTCTCCCCAAGTCTGGAAGTTGCTGAACTGGATCACCGGCAATTCCCAATACCAGCCAGGCGCTGCCACAGAAGGTTCCTGTGGAGGGGGATTCTTAAGGGTGAGCTCGTAGATCAGGTCGTTGCCCTCATTCGAACCCTTCGGAGACTTGGCGCCACCTAGTAGCTTGAACTTAAGCTCATCTTCCCTCGCAGATCGCAGGTAGAGATGAAGCTCCGCAAGATCGACGGCCCGGCTTAGCTCCACCATGTACCAATGTTTGCCAGGGAACACGGTTCGCGTTCGTCTTCGGGTAAAGCTGTAGTCCAGCGTATCGCCCACCCGGACATCGGGAATGAGAAGCACGGCCGAGAGGGTGCCGTCATACATCTGCGCTTCCAGATTCGTCTCTCGTTGCAGCAGCTTGATCTCGTCACTGGTTTCCAGGATGGGAATCTCCTGGCCGTTCCGGATCAGAGTCACGTGGTGGACGAGCAACTCCTCTACCTCGGGATCGAAGGTGGCTTCGAACTGGGAGCAATGTTGAACCGCTGTGGGGTTGTTCAGCGTTTTGACATCCCGGTAGTAAAGCTCATCGGCTTCAGTGTGGAACTGAAGATCGTGAAGGAGAAGAGTCACCGGCTCCTCGCTGGGCTTGGCGACGGGTCGATCTCGAGGCACCACCCAAGCCGGTGGTGGCTCCACACGGCATCTTCCTCCCTCCGTTGTAACGGCCATGGGCCCAAACTGACGCATAGCTCATGCCACGCACAAGAAGAAGTTTGTTACCAAAGCTTTTCTCTGCGGTCTCTAGCTGAGCGTGCCTTCCACCACTCCCAACCTGGATTCCACCTGGAGCTTTTGCCAGAGCTCATCGCCATGAGACTTGCCTTCCAGCAACCCTCGATAGGTTTGGATCACATCTCGAGCTTCTTCCCCGGACTCTTTCAGCAGCTCGACCCGGAATTTGCGTAACCCTGCCTGGTGCAGGTGGGAAAAGAATCGGGCGCCACTCTGGGCTCGGCCATTGAAGAGGGTGTTGCGACAGCCCACATCAGCACTCAGGACGTGCAATTGCCCAACGCGATCCCGCAATTGCACCTCGTGAGACTCGCAGGGTCGGCCGCAGTTGGTGAAGTCCGTGCCGGTGGAGAGAAAGGCGCAGAAGACGCAGTGCTCCATATGAAACATGGGCATGTGCTGGTGCAAGGTCAGCTCGAACCAGTCTGGTGGCGCGGTGTCCAACAGGTCCAGGACCTGGCGGATATTCAGATCGTAGGACACCGTGAGGTTCCGCAGGCCCTGGCGCATGAAAAACTCGGCGCAGATCGGGTTGGCCACGTTCAGTGAGAAATCTCCAATCATGGGAATCTCGCGTTCCTGAAAGAAGCCCACGCCTCCCAGGTTCCGGACCAGGACTCCATGGGGATTGGCGCGCTCGATAACCCGGAATAGACCCGTTTCGCCCGCTTTCTGAATGCGGGGTGTGGCGAGAAAGAGTTGGGCATCAGGATGAGACGACCGGACTCTGGCCACGACATCGCGGTAGCGGCGCACGTCTTCCAGATCCAGGTAGATCAGGTCGACGCCTTGGTCGAGGGCGGCGTCGAGTTGGGATTCGTCGCGGCACAACACTCGCAGTTGCACCGATTCCGCGGCAGACGCTTCGCGTGTGGGAAGAAGATCGCCCACTGTTACCGCGGACACTTCTCTTCGGACAAGCTCAGGAGTCTCCAGTTGCTCGACTAAAGCGCGTCGCATCCGGTTTAGTTCACTCACTGGCAGGATGACTTCGCCATCGAGTTGATAGTCCAGCGCTTCGAGGTGAAAGGGCGTGTTGCCCAGACGGCCGAGTTGCTGAAAGAGAAACTCCGCATTCAGTGGGCGGCTGCGGGCGTGTTCCAGTTCCTGGCCAGATTCGACAGATTTGCCCGAGTTCACATCGGTCAGCACCAGGTTCGATCCCACCGCTCCTTCGACTCGCCATGTGACCGGCGTGGTTGCGGCTTTGAAGCTGTCGCCCTTGGTGTAGGAACGCTGCAACTCCGCATTCAGCTTGGGATCGTCCGTCTTCCAGATGCGATCGCCCACTTTCATCTGGCGAAAATCGATCTTGCCTCGCTGGAAGCTCAGTTTCTTCCCCTGAATCTCATAGATGCGGCCGCCTTGTTCCCTGTCCGTATCACCGCCCGTATCAAAGACCACACCGTCCCCGGGCTGGAGTGGCACCTCGGCTTTCACCGTCACCCAATCCCGGCCGGTTGCCTCAATATAGCCCACAAAGGCGCCGCGCTTCTTTCCAAAGCGGGCATGCGCCAACTCCTGATGATTCACGCCGTGGAGCCAGCCGGAATACAGCCCGCGAGAAAAGCTCATCTCCAGCTCATAGCGATCCTTGGCGGAAGCGGGCTCCGGTTGGCCGGCGAGAGCCTTGTCGATCGCTTTGCGATA
>JBHIXE010000359.1:0-5854 GCA_041984905.1 Verrucomicrobiales bacterium
GGCTTATGCGGGTTCAGCCGCGATGACAAGGCAGGTGTTCTGGCCGCCGAATCCGAAGGAATTCGACAGGACGCGGCCGACCGTCGCCGCGCGCTTCGTGTTGGGCACGACGTCGAGTTCGATGGCCGGATCGGGATTGGCGTGATGGAACTGATCGCCTGCATCCTTCTGCTGGTGCCGAAGACGATGATCTATGGAGCCCTGCTCACGGCCGGACTGATGGCGGGAGCCCTCTTCTCCCACCTCACCGTCCTGGGCTTTTCCGGCCCCATGCTCCCTCTGGCCAGCGTCGCCGGCGTCGCACTGATTTGCAGCGGCGTTCTTTTGTTAATGCATCGCCAGCAGATCCCGGTGATCGGGAAGTTGTTCCGATAGGGCAACTCATCCAACCAGAGGAACCTGGAGCCGGTTCCGAACCGCCAGGTTGTTGGCGTTCTTGAACTTGGATCCTACCCGGGCTCCAACAAGCTCCAAGTGCCGCACGAAGGGCGATCCGTCTTCTCCGGTAAAGGTCAATGCGAGCAAAATCGCGAGCCGATCATTGATTGGGTTACGCAAGAACCCGGTGACCCCGGCGGCGATGGGAAAACGATCGCTCCAGGAACGCTCGAAAACCGTCTTCGTTTCCCGGCCGTTCTTGGTGATATCCAGGCGGAGTCCAGCAATTCCCTGGCAACCTTCCTGACGGAACATGGAATACTCCCGGTGAACCGTGGCCTCATAACATTCATCCCGGCCAGAACCGGCCAAGGCCGGAAAGGGCTCGTGATGAAAGAACGCTGGCCGGACCTGAAAATGGGTCATGATCGCCTGCACGGTCCGGCCATGAGTCGACCAGAAGTCGCCGATACCTCCGTCACTGCTGAAGAGGAATCCCTGGGAGTAAAAGGGCATGTCCGTGGCCAGATCGATCACCTTCAGCTCCCAAAAACGCAGCACGGAGTCCTGGTAAGGATGCGCCTTCAGAACCGCGAGTTTCTTGCCCAACTTGGTCCAGCCCAGGGGATAAAGCTGGGTATCCAGGCCTTCCAGATGCTGCTGCGGAGGAAAGACTCGCAAGGGCCGGGGCGGCCCGCCGATTGCGTTGAGCACCAGGGCGGCAAACTGCTGGCCGTGATCGAGAAGCTGGTATCGCATAGGAGGGTTACGGGGCGATCAGGACGGGATCTTTCAGGATTGAGAGGGAGTCAGACGCATGGCCACCCTGTCATTGCACCCAATCCATTCCTGACTTAGCGTTTTGTCTCATGGAGATGTCCGACATCCATCTGGACCTGGAACTTGCCTCCCTCGGAGATATGCCGGACAAGCAGGCCCGCGGTCTCAAGAACCTGGGTCTCATCACCTTGCGGGACTTTATCCAGCACTATCCGCGGCGGTATGAGAACCGCCGCGAGTTCGATCAATGGCCCACGGGACCTCTGGACGATGCCGTCTGCGTTCATGGGATGGTGACCGACGCCATGATGCGCCGCTTCGGTAGTGGCCGGGGTCAGGGCTACTTTGAACTCACCCTGGAACCGATGGAGCCGATCGCTCTGGCAGGCCCGATTTACCTGCGCTGGTTCAATATGCCCTTCATGAAAAACATCCTGGCAGCAGGCCAGGAGTTGATTGTTTACGGGCAACCCAAGTTCATTGGCCGGAAGCTGACTATGGCCCACCCGGACTACGAGATCCTGGAAGAAGGTCATGACGATGCCGGAATCCATATGCACCGCATCGTGCCCATCTATCCCGCCACCTCCGGAGTCAGCCAGCGATTTCTTCGCACCTGGGCCTATCGCGCCGTGGAATGTCTCAAAGAGGCCGATGTCTCCGAGTTCCCTTCGACTTTGCCGGAGGAGGTAGTTCGGGAGTTCGCTCCGGAAATGGCGGATGTGGATCGGCAGAAGGCCCTGGCGCAGATCCATTTTCCTGAAACCATGGAAGCGATGGCGCAGGCTCGCGAATACCTCGCCCTGGAGGAGTTCTCCGTCCTCCAGCTCCAGGTGCTGCGCCGGAAACGGGATCTGGAGAGCCAGGCCGGGGAATCCCATTGTGGTCCCGGTCACCTCCTCCACGATTTTCACGAAGGGCTGCCCTTTGAACTCACCGGAGCCCAGAAACGCAGCATCGAAGAGATTCGCAAAGACCTCGCGGCGACACGCCCCATGAACCGGCTCCTTCAAGGGGACGTGGGAGCCGGGAAAACGATGGTCGCTTTCTCTTCCGCCCTCCTGGCGATCGAAGCAGATTTTCAGGTGGCCCTCATGGCTCCGACCCAGATTCTTGCCGAGCAGCACTACATCAACTTCCGCAAGTTCGCCGAAGGATTGGATCTCCGGGTCAGTCTGCGAACCTCCGCCCGGAATGAGGACAGCTTTGTGCGGGACTTTTTTCGAGAAGGCGGTGAACCTGCCCAGATCATCATCGGCACCCACGCTTTGATTCATGACCGGGTGAAGTTCGAGAACCTGGGCTTGGTGATCATTGACGAGCAGCACAAGTTTGGAGTCGATCAGCGCAGCAAGCTCCTCGCTCAGGGCTCCAATCCGGATGTCCTGGTCATGACCGCGACGCCCATTCCGCGGACCTTGACGATGACCGCTTATGGCGATCTGGACGTCTCCCTGCTGGACGAACTTCCCGCAGGCCGTGGCAAGCTAATTACCCGGATTCGCCCCACGACCAAGACAACCGAGGCCACGGCGTTTCTCCGGGAGCAGCTGGAGGCAGGCCGCCAGGGTTACGTGGTCTATCCACTCGTGGAAGAGACGCAGAAATCCAAGAGCATGGCCGCCACCAAGGAGTTCGAGGAATGGCAGAAACGGCTCAAGGAATTCAGCTGTGGATTGCTCCACGGAAAGCTGCACCCCGATGAGAAGGAACGGCTCATGCGGGACTTTCGCGAGCACAGCATTGATGTGCTGGTCGCCACGACCGTTATTGAGGTGGGTGTGGACGTCGGCAATGCGAACATCATGCTCATCTACAACGCCGAACGATTTGGCCTCGCTCAACTGCACCAGTTGCGCGGACGGATCGGGCGGGGCGAACACAAATCCTACTGCATTCTGATGTGCGATCCCAAGGCGACCGAGGCCATGGAGCGGCTCAAGATCATGGAAGAGACTCGGGATGGTTTCCTCATTGCGGAAGAAGACCTCAAGGTTCGCGGTCCAGGTGACGTTCTTGGCACAAGGCAGAGCGGCCTGCCGGATCTGCAGTTCGCCAGCATGTTGACGGACATCTTCTTTGTCACCAAAGCCCGGAAGATTGCCGCAGCAATTCTCGATAAGGATCCCGGACTGGATCTCCTGGAGCACGCCCAACTACGTCAACTTTCGGAACGGCGCTTGAGCGAGCAATCCCAACTGGTGTGAGCTTGACGGGGAGGTATCCCGTCCCTAAAAGGACACATGCCCAACAAGCCCCTTCCCGCCCTTGTGCTTTTGGGAGTCCTCCTCAGTCTGGTGAGTTGTGAAACCACACCGGACCACGGCGCTCTCGACTCGTCGAATCCCGCAACGCCTCAGCTCTCCTGGAAGCTCTGGGGAAAGAAGGTGGTTCTGATGGTCAACCACGTGCCTTACGAAGTCTTCGCGGATGGACATAGCTACGATCCGCTCATGCCTCAGCAGTTCTCCAGCTATGGAGTCCCAGAGAGCGCACTGGCTGCCACCTTTGTGATGTCCAATGCCCCGGACGAGTCCAACAACCATGGCTTCTACGCGGAGTTCAATGGGAAGGACGTGATCGTTTATGGCACGCTCTATGATCCCGGGTTCCTGCACGACCCCAGTTGGGAGCGAGTGGCGCGGATCCCCTACACCAAGTAGCAGCGGCAGACGCGACCCGCCTCTTCCATCCTGAGCCCCATCCCGTTTGGTAAAGTTGAAATCTCAGCAGGGTAAAGGACATTAGCACCATGCCCCTTGCAGCACAGAAGTGGATGATCCAGTCCGGGATGGTGCTGTTGGCGCTGATCATCTACTACTTTATTGCGGCCTCCAGCCCGGACCGTTACTCCATTTTCAAGGTGCTGAAGGGGGAACCGGCCCCCATGAGCCAGATCACGGTGGAACGCCCCCAAGTGGACGGCCCCCGGCTCAAACCAGGCGATGTGCCTTCGCTGGCCACGCTCAACCGGGAGTATAAGCGCATTATTAATCACGTGCTGCCCAGCCTGGTCACGGTGGAAACCGAGGGCAAGGAACAGCAGCAGGTCGGAGTAAAGGTCATCCCCGATCAGAACGCCCCATCCGGGTTTCAGACCTTGCCGGACTATCAGTTGGTGGAAGTCAGCGATGTCGGCTCCGGAGTCTTCATTTCCGCGGACGGCCACATCATCACCAACAACCACATCGTCCTGGGAGCCACCCGGATCTTTGTGACCACCAGTGAACGGCAGCGGTTCCGAGCGGAAGTGATTGGCGCGGAAATGCAGACGGACGTGGCCATTCTCCGGCTCATGGAGACCAAGGGGAAGAGCTTTCCCGTCCTCAACTTCTCGGATTCCGACGTCGCGGCCGTGGGCGATATCGTTCTCGCATTGGGCAGTCCCTTTGGCCTTTCCGGGTCGGTCACCCAAGGGGTAATCAGTGGAACCAACCGGCGCTTTGAAGGAGTTGGAAGCAGCTCCTTCTTCCAGACGGATGCTGAGATCTACCCAGGCAACTCTGGCGGTCCGCTCGTGAACATCTACGGAGAGATCATCGGGATCAACGTGCTGGTGTATTCTGGACGGTCCGGCCGGGCGACATCCCCCGGAGTGAGTCTGGCCCTGCCTTCCAACCAGGCGATCGCGACCTACGAATTCATCATGTCTCGTGGCAGAAGGGCGCGCTCCTTCCTGGGAGTCCTCTTCAACCCCCTCACTGAGGCGAAGATTGCTGAACTCGGCACCGAGAACGGAGTGCTCATCAGCCAGGTTCTCCCCGATTCCCCTGCCGCCAAAGCGGGACTGAAGAAGGATGACGTGGTCCTATCCGTGGCCGGGGAGAACGTGAAGATGGTCGACAACATCCTCAGCAGGATCCGGGATTGGGATGCAAGAGTGCCCATGCCGCTGGCGATCTGGAGAGACCATCAGATCATCCCGATCGAGGCCTGGCTGGGAGAACTCAGCGATGTGAATCTCCTGGGCGTACTCCCTAACCCCCTTGGCTCGATCAGTTCCACGGAAGACCTGAAAGGGATGCTGGGAATTGAGCTTCACCAGCTCAGTTCCTGGGAGATACGGGACATTGGACTCCCTCCTGACTTTGGCGGAATCGCGGTGGAGTCGGTCCAGGAAGACTCGCCGCTCAACGGCTACTTCCTCTCCTTTGATATCATCCACACGATCAACGGGAAAGCCATCTGGACCCGGGAAGACTTCTACGAAGCCCTGGCAAAGGTCTCCACGACCCAGCCGACTGCCATTGTTCTCACCCGTGGCGATCGCCGCTATTACCTTGAGCTTCGACCGAACTAGTGCATGTTTTTTTTCGGGTATTTGAGGTAGCATAACCTCTCAGCCTGACTTTGGTTACGCCCGACATCCCGGTAACCAACCTTCAAACATTTAACGATCGGATCTCCCTCCCCGGACAACACAACTCGTTTCTGCACATGACAAATTCCGTTGCAACCCCTAGCAAGGGCCCAGTTGTTGCCTTCCTCGTGATCCTCCTCCTCGGAATCCTGATCGCGGCCTTTCTCTTCCGCGACATGTTCCAAAAGAGCCTGCAGCAAGGCGAAGAAACGGCTTCTACTGAAGTGGAAACCACCGACATGCCGGACACCTCGTCGACGCCTTCCAACGTGACGGAAACCTCTCCGCCTACGGACACCTCTTCTCAACCCAGCACGGCCATGACCGACCAGAGTG
>JBHIXE010000360.1:0-5839 GCA_041984905.1 Verrucomicrobiales bacterium
AAAGTTTCGTCTCGGGTCGCTAGTTCGTTGGGACTCATGATAAGTGTAGGATAGAGGTTTCTTGTAGCGCGCTCGATTCAATGGGCGCTCTAAGGGTTCCCCTCATAGCTAGCAAAGCTCAGGCCGACTCATCAGATGGTCGAATTTAGCGCCTTCACCACGATCACAACCCGCTCTATTTGAGCATGTTGAGAATCCGTAGATTCGAAGCCGGGCGTTCGCTTATTCCGTCCCAAATTCTCATCCTGCAAGATTCCATGCCGAAAAATTCCTGCGAATTGCAAGCTCGGTTGGACTCGCTATGGTGGAGAGATGCCCCCTTTCCAGTCTCTGTTGTACACGGCTCTCATTTGGGTCACGATGGTTTCGGTTTCCGCCGCTGATTCCTTTCAGATCTACTTCCCGGCCCGCTCCTCCAATTCCCTCTGGATCGTTGAGGCCAAGGAGACCGATGCGGGACTTTCCCTCACTCAGTCTGAGAAGATCGACGTTGGCTTTTCACCCGCGACGATCGTGGCCCACCCGGATAAGCCGCTGCTCTACATTTCCGCGAATGGAGGCGACGCTGGCCAGGTGCCCGGCGCGGTCATCACTTTGGATGAGAGTGGTGCGTATCAGAACCACCACCCAGTTACCTTGGAGAATGGCTACTCCTACCTGAGCCTGGATCGCTCCAATCGGTTTCTCATGGGAGCCTACTACCGCGGTGGTAATGTGGATGTGTATCGCCTGGGCGATGATGGCAGCGTGGGCGACCGAGTGGCGGCATTGGATGAAGGACGACCAAATGCACACTGCGTGCTCCCCTCGCCAGACAACCGCTTTGTCTACATCCCTTATGTGAAGGACACCAACGGACTTTTCCAGTACGAGTTCGACCCCAAGACCGGAAGCCTCACCGCGCTGGACCCCAAGAACGCCAATCCCCCAGAGGGAACCGGCCCACGCCATCTTGCTTACCATCCCACCCTTCCCATGCTGTATTTCAGCAATGAGCAAGGGTTGGGCGTCTCTGTCTACGAACGGAAGGCCTCAGGGCAATTGGAACTCCGCCAGGTCTGCGATTCCATGCCGCCTTTGCCCGACGAGAAAGGCGTGTCCGCCTCGGACATCGCGCTTGCGACCACACCGGAAGGCCACTTCCTCTTCACCGGCATCCGGGGGAATGACCGGGTCCCCAATGCGATTGCCCGATACCGGATCCTCGAAGACGGGACGACGGAGTATCTGGGGATGACTCCGGCCGACGAAACGCCCTGGGGCCTCACACTTTCACCCGGCGGACGCTATCTCCTGGTGACGGCCTTCAAGGGTGCCACGCTAACGGCCTTCAGCATGGGTCCGGATGGCGAACTGAGCAATGCCGCCAGTTTGCCGATTGATCCGCAAGTGTCAGATCTCGTCACCAGATAAACCTCCAAATCCCCCGCTCGATGAAATCCGATCCCCTGTTTTCCCCCTTCACTCAACGAGTCAATCGCCGCCATTTCTTGAAGGCAGGAACGCTGACCGCTGCCAGCGTATCGTTCCTAAATGGGACCTCTCGCGCGGCCAACCCGATTCCGGCTCCCTGTGCTTCCGAAGCATGGACCAAGCATGGAGAGTTGTTCCGGCATACGGGCGAACCGGTTGGAGGTTGGATCCAGAACTTCACCAGCCCCGCGGAGCCGCTTGATGGAGGTCGTTGGCGCTTGTGGGTGGGGCTGTCTGGGGATGGAAGTATCCAGAAGAACATCGGCTTCGCGGAGGGCTCTCCGGGCGGCGAATGGGAGGTCACCTGGGCGGACCTCAGTCCTGACGCCCCCGGCGATACTGCCCTCTCCATCGGGGATCTCCCGAACGGTTGGCGGCCAGTGCAGACCGTTCACCTCCAGCTACAAGATGGACGCCACCGGCTCTATTTCTGGGCTCATGGCGATGGCGAGGACGGCCACGTAGTACGGTACCTGGCTGCAGATAGTCAGGACGGACGCCGCTACCGCGTGGTGAATGCCCTTCAGCCCTGCCTCTACCATATCTCTGACCGAGCCGCGGGAGGCGATGCGCTGGCAGAGATGGGCCTCACAAGACGAGCAAAACAGAAGGCTCGCCTGGTGGATGGCGAATCGCCCGCGCCTTCTCACTTGATCTGCAATGACGCGACCAATGTGTATCAACTGCCCGACGGCTCCTTTGAACTCTTTACGGTGGGTGTCAATCAGGTGGAGCCAGGCAGTCCCGGTTATATTGATTTTGACAACATGAAAGGCTATGCCCGCGTGATCCATCGCTACGTGAGCGCCGATGGGTTGCACTGGGAAGGACCGCAGCCGGTCATCCTTCCGGATGAGAAGGATCCCGCCGATCAGCAGTTCTACTATTTGTCCGTCACCCACACCGACCGGGGCCGGGTCGGCATCCTGGGACATTATCGAGTCGCCTCGCAGACCATCGATATGGAGTGGTGTTTCTCAGAAGATGGAGTGAACTGGCATCGGCCCCATCGCAGCCCCTGGCTGGAGCGCGGTGGTCCAGGCTCGATCGAGCGCTACATGATTTATCCTCCCAATCAGATGATCTATCATCAGGATCAGTGGTGGCTCTTTTACACGGGCGCGAATTTCAATCACAACAAGACCGTAGTCGATGGCGCCAAGGATCGAGCCATTCTCCTGGCAACGACACCCAGCATTTGGGCTTAAGGCTTGGTGCACTCCCAGCCTTGCCAACCGAGTTCCCTTCTCTACGATAGTTCCCAATGAAACCTCCCCGTTTGCTTTTCGCCTTGCTCTCCCTGTTGCTCTGGACCGCAGCTAACGCCGCGCCTCCCGTCGTCTCACCGACCATCCACGATGACGGCTCGGTCACATTCCGAGTTGAGGCTCCAAAGGCGGAGAAGGTGTCCGTCTCAGGGCAGATGATCGAAGGAAAACTCGATATGGAGCGAGACGACAAGGGGCTCTGGACGGCGACGCTCGATTCCGTGGAGCCGGGCATCTACGAATACAGTTTCACCATCGATGGCGTGAAGATGGTGGACCCTGGCAATCCCCGGTTGAAACCGCAACGCGCGCCGCGCACCAGCATCCTCCATATCCCGGGCGACCATCCCTACGACTTCAAGAACGTGCCTCATGGCACGGTGCACTATCACGGCTATCATTCCGCGCCGATCGAGCGCTTCCGCGAGATGCTGATCTACACTCCGCCCGGGTATGAAACCGGTAAGGAAAGCTATCCCCTCCTGGTCCTGCAGCACGGACACAGCGACAGTTTCGCGACCTGGACCTCGCACGGGTTGGCGCACCTGATTCTGGATAACCTGATCGCCGAAGGCAAAGCGGAGCCGATGATTGTGATGATGCTGGACGGCCATCCCATCCCGGAATCCTTCGGTGATGCGCGTTCTAATGACAACACCGAGGAGTTGCATCGCGACCTGATGGACGCGGCCTTGCCCATGGTGGAGAAGCTCTATCGTGTGAAGTCAGGCCGGGAGAACCGCGCCATCGCGGGATTGTCCATGGGAGGCCTGCACTCCCTGACGATTGGCCTTAACGAGCTGGATACCTTCTCCTGGATTGGTGCATTCAGTGCCGCGATTCCCAAGGACGGTGCCGTAGATGCGGCGCTTGCCAAGGCAGATGATACGAACCAGCAACTCAACCTGCTCTGGATCTCGATTGGCGAAAAAGACTTCCTCCTGGAAGAGAATAAGGAGTTCGTGGCGGGCCTGGAAGACGCCGGAATCGAACACACCTGGCGACTGACGGAAGGCAACCACAGCTGGCCCATCTGGCGAGGTTACCTGGCAGACTTTGCGCCGTTGTTGTTTAAGCAGTGACTGTTGCCAATTTCCTCAATTCGCTTTCGCCTCTGATCGAGTTCTTTGCCTCGCCAATCGCACTGCAACATCCCATCGATCCGGCTCGCCAGGGCTTGCGCCCAGCCCAGTGCAGCCATGGCCTTGGCATAGCGATTCCGAATATCTAAAGCCTCAGCCGTAGGCTTTGCTGACACAACTTCCTGCGGAACACAATAGTAGAGGTCATCGACCGGATCTATCCCTGCCGCATATCGTAGGGCTGCAATGCGGTAGTCGAGCAAGAGCCTACGGCGATTGTAGTTCTCATGGACGTCAAGCAGGGAAAGCCGGCACAGCATCAATAGGCCTCTTGCGGAGTGCGCGGGGGCTAACGGATCCCCTTCCGATGGGTCCAGCAAATAGGCACGCACCATGGCATCCAGGAGGTTCTCGGCATGGGCATATTGGTCCGAGAGCGGCTTCATGTTACCCCACTCCCGAACCAGAAATCGGATCTCGGCTATGGGATGGTTCTTGATGAGCGCCAAGGCGAATTCGAAAGTCATTATGTGCCGGTGTTTGTCCGAGATGAATTGCGTTTTGACCGCTCTCAACGCCTCCAACCAATCTTTCATTCTTGCGTCATCTCGCTGCACGGCCAAACAACGCAATGCGCCCGAGGCGAAGTCTTCGTCGGCGTGTCCCCATGGTTGTTGAGTGAGATGCCAGCCGCGCTCATAACAGTTCAGCGCCTTCTCCCATCTGCCCCGACGCTCCTCAAGCAGCCCTTCAAAGTAGGCGTAATCCGCCCTGCGGCACTTTTGACCAAAGATCAGCTCTCTGGCATCTTCCAGCAGTCCCTCCAAGCGTTCCAGTACGGGCTGCATCGCAACGGTCACCTCGTAACTGACTACCCGCCCGATCCAGATATCAAAGTCAAGGGAGTTGTCGGGCTCCTCCGAACGAGCTTCCAGAAGGAGCGTGAGAGCCTGGCGCAATTCGCCTGCCTCATAGGCAGCCGCCGCCGCCCAGACCGGATCGACAAGCAGTTCCCGGCCATCGGCCTCCGCGGCGAGCATGTCGGGCGAGTCGATGGCCAGGGCGTCAGCTCCGAGTGCCTCCAGCTGGTCGCACAGGGTCGTGCGCAGAATGGCATTGGGCGCCGCGACGGCGACCCGGTATCCCGTCAGCGGCTGTGCATCCATCACCGCCTCGACGGGCAGGTCGAACACGACCCAGAATTTCGCGCCTTCGCCCAGCCGGCTTTCCAGGCCCATCGTGCTGTCCATGGCTTCCACGAGCCGGCGCACCATGGCGAGACCCAGGCCCGCGCCGCCCTCGGCGCCGTCGCGCTCCGCGGCGCCGCGTTCGAAATGCTCGAACAGGGTCTGCTGGTCGGCTTCGGCGATACCGGGCCCGGTATCGCTGACCGAAAGCGCCAGACGGACCGCGCCATCGGCGCCGGGTGTGCCGGTGATGTCGATCCGCACACCGCCGGACCGGGTGAATTTCACCGCATTGCCGATCAGGTTGAACAGGATCTGGCGCAAGCGCGCGGCGTCGCCGATGACACGCGCCGGAGCACCGGCGGCCTGGACGACCCCGATTTCGAGCCCTTTCTCGCGGGCCCGCGGTGCCGCGAGTTCGACGGTTTCGCGCACCAGTTCGGCCACATCGACCGGTTCGGGACGCAGATCGAGCTTGCCGGCCTCCAGACGCGACAGGTCGAGAATATCGTCCACCATCGCCAGCGCATGATCGGCCGATGTGGCGATCGAGAGGACATAGTCGGCCTGGTCCGGACGCAAGGGTGTGGCTTCCAGCAGGCGGGCGACCCCCAGCGCGCCGGCCAGCGGCGTGCGCAGCTCATGGGTGACGGCCGCGAAGAAGAGGGATTTGGCGCGCTGGGAGGCTTCCAGATCGTCATGCGCCTCACGGCGGCGGGTTACGTCTCGGCCGACGGAAATCACGCCGCCATCGTCGGGAAGCAGACGCTCGTCCCATTCGATCCAGACCGGCCCGGAGCGCGTGCGCATCAGCATTTCGTAGCAGCGC
>JBHIXE010000361.1:0-5838 GCA_041984905.1 Verrucomicrobiales bacterium
AGGCATTCCAGTCGCAGGGCTCCCAATTCGTCCTCCCGGATCTCAACCGGGAAACTCAGCCCATCGTTGGACATGTACGCGAGAACGGACTGGGTGTATTCCGTGAAGAGGGTGCACTCCGCCGCCACCTGAATCGCTGGTTCCTGCTCGACCTCGCCAATGTAGAAGCGCAGGAGAGGACCATTGTACTTGGGGGAAAACTCTTCGGGGAATCCCTGGATGCTGTGGCGCGAACCTTTGGTCAACTCTACGACGTGTCCTCCGCCGGCGACGGGCTGCCAGCGCATGGACTCCATGCTGCCGAACGCGTCCAATCCTATCGATTCACCGAATACACCCTCGAAATTGGCTCGGGCACCTGCCAGGGTCACATCGCCACGAATCTCCCGAATCTGGGGCACCAGCGAGATCTCCACATCCCGGAATCCGCCCTCCAATGCTTGCCGGATTTCCGGTCGCACCAAGGCACCAGGACCGGGGATCAGCCCCGTGAGGAGTGCCGCGGAAGGCATCTTGGCGAAGCTCATCCAGACCACGGGATCCCGGTTGGCCTCATTCCAATAGAAACGGGTCACGCCTTTGGCATTCTGAATGGAGCAATCCCCCACGATCTGGATGCCTCGTTCGCCGCGGCTCCCGGTATGAACATCCAGGGTGAGACGGTCGAGCCGGACGCCGCGGGTTCCGTAAGGCGCCTCCCAGGGATGGTCCAGCTTAGCCTCCATGAAAGCCTGGTTTCCGTAGACGCGGGTTTCCGCGGTGAAGTCGAGCCGGTTGTCTTCGATATGCAGTCCCACCGGCCCAGTCAACTTCAGCATGAGTGGTGCACCTTCCTCATGGCGCAGGAGAATTTCGTTCTCGATGAGATCCACCCCATGAGTGATGGGAAATGTCTGGAGTTGAGTCTTGAGGGTAAAGCAAGGGCGGTATTCCCGGCGTGAGAAGCTGCCCAAAAAAGTGACCTCGTGAGGATTGGGCATCATGCTGGCCAGATACCGCAGTTCATCGAGGCCGCGCAGTTCTGTCGGGATCAGCAGATTGTAGCCGTTGAGCGCCTGGTGCGTGTTGCCCTCTTTGTCTTCGCCCAGGGGATAGGGAGAGGCGCCAAAAGAAGTGACAATCAGACTGGTGCGAGATTGATCCAGGGAATCGAGTGGCTCCAGGAAGGGATCCATGTAGGAAAGGCGCCAGCGTTGCGGCAGTTCCGCTTCCGCGGTGAACCCCCAGACCCCATCGTGCTCCTGAATCACAATCACGGTCTTGCCGAAGGCTTCCGCATCGCCCTGGATCGTGACGGTGCGTTCGGCGAGATCGATCTGGATGGTCGCGTTCTTCAGCACCGGATCGAAAGGGGCGGGCAAGGCGCGGAGTGAAGGCCGGTCGCAGAGCGCGTCAAGGATGGCCGCGAGGTAGAGGTTCTCATTCGCGCCAAAGAAGGTGGACGCGTTTGATGCCTGGCTGGTGAGCCGGGTCTCCGCTCCGTTCAAGCGAATGGTGGCGTGGAGCTTGCCCTCGATCGGATACCCATGGCCCTGGCCTTCCAGATCCAGAGAGACCTGTTGCAAAGGGAGGCCTTCCCGACCGATCGGCAGGATCCAGGAATCATCCGTGGTCGCGTGGAGAGAAAAGGCGTGGGTGTGTGGCAGGCAGGCGAAGTCGGCTTCCCGCAACCGGAAGGCCGGGATCTGGCGGAACAGATCCGTGTGAGGTTCCAGGGGCAGGATGAGTTGTTCCAAGGGGATATCCCGAAGATTGGACACCAGCTGGAACGGACCCGGAAAGGGGTAAAAGACGGGGATGGTATTGTGTCCGACCTTGAGTTCACCTTCCATCTTGCCCTCGGACTCGTGCTTGGGCGCCACCTTGCTGATCTCTGCCTTGAGCTGGATATTGCGGATCCAAAAATTCTCACCGAGCTGCCAGGTTCCCGGAGCGCTGCCTTCGAGCCGGAGCTTGGTCTGCAGATCGTCCTCCGTTACCCATTCGAAGCGAATATCCGGAAAGTCTGGCGGGAACTCACACAGACCTTGGAGTTGATTGGATGCAATGGCGGAGAGCTGATTGGAAGCTTGCACGATGCTGGGAAGGAGAACAGTTCAGGCTGACGGAACGACAGGCTAGGGGTGATTGTAGCCCCCGCCGGGTTTCAGTCAAAGCTTCCCCATGGTAGTCGCCAAAAATGTAGATCGAGGGCGGGGCGCCGGGGATTGACAGCGACAGGACGAGGACGAGCGTTACGTGATGGTGGTGGCATGGAGAAGGATCGAAAGCTAGCCAGACTGGTGCGTTCGCGCGTCATCGGAGTGACATTGCTGTTCACCATCGCTGCCTCGGTGGTGATCTGGTTTCGTGTTCGCGACCCCCTCTACGCATCACCGACGGCGGAGCGGGAAGATACCCGGGTGCTTTTCGCCAGGACCTGGGAACAATACACCACGGAGACTCCACCCAAGACGCCGAACCTGCCGACTTTCCCGCCGGACAAGGCGACGGCTACTTATGATCCAAAGGGAGTGCTGGTGAACCTGAGGGGCGCCAATACCATCGACGAGATGGTCAGCACTCCGGTCACCGCTCTGCATGCTGACGAGACGGGCGTGGTGCAACTCCCAGGGGGCGGTCAGTTGCGGCTTGCCGGCTATGCGCTCCATGTGCCGCAAGCTGGCGGAGGAACCTACCAGGACACCCTGCAGTTTCTCAGGCCGGATACTCTGCAGCCGCTCACCGCGAATGAGTTGGACGAGCTCGGAGTCTCCAGGGAAGCCAGGGAAACGCCGGCCCCTTCACCCAACTTCTTTCCTCTGCTCCGGATGATCCTGGTGAGCGAGGATATTCCCTTCCGGCGAGTTGGGGTCTGGCGGGTGTTCGATGATCGCACCCACGCGATGGTCACGGGCGCCATCGACCTGGCAGAAGATGCGCAGGCGTTTGTCATGGATGCCTACCTCAATATCTGGCATGACACGCCCGTAGTGGTGGCGCTGGAATTGCCTTGTGGTGATCCTCAGCGGATTTCGGTGCCCATTGACGAGGGCGCTTTCGAGGAGGAGATCGGGAACCAGATCCATTTTGAACTGGTGGCCGTTGACGAGGGGCAGGTCAGGAAGATGGAGAAGCGGGGAATGGCCTACTATCTCCAGACCAAGCCGGATGAACCAGTTCCCGATGTGAAGTCAGGGACCGTTCTCATCTATCGCATTTCTCCTTTGATCTGGTCCCATCACTGCGCCTTTGAAGTCCAAAGTCAGACGGGTGTCCAGGAACAGGCTCTCCTCCGCGAATTTGAAGTCGCCTGGGCGGATGTGAGTCTGCCAAAAGCGGAAATCAAGGAGGTGTCTCTGGTCTTCCTCCCAGAGCGAGCCCGCGTCTTCTTCTCCATCGCCGGACTACCTGGGATGCCGAACTCACGCAAGACGCGCAACCTCTTTGATGTGACCATCCCACAGGTGGTCATCCCCGAAGAGGCGATCAGCGGGGACTCGGTTTTGCCGTTTATGTTGATGGACATTGTCGCGAGCGCCACTCAGACTTCACTCGATCCCATGACGGCAAGTCCCATGGTCCAGATCCCCGAAGAAGATGTGAGTGCGCTGCGCTATGTGGATGTGACTCCGCGTGAACTCGTGGAGGAATACCGCAAATACGTGGTGGATCCCTACCTTCGCGTCAACCGGTCGGACCTGAGTCTGCAGTTCCATCGGCCAGAACCCTGGGATCACCGGCTGCGTCAGTGGTGGTATCTCCATGCGCCGGACTGGCTTCAATAGTTTCTCTTCTACGACCCTCAACCATGAATCCAAAGACCCAAACCCTACTTCTTGTCCTGACAGGTATTTGCCTGGCCCTGCCCAATGCCCACGCAGAGAACATCGAGACGATCGAGACGGATCTCCTAATCGTGGGTGGAACGGAATCGGGTTGGGCGGCTGCGATCCAGGCCGCGCGGATGGGCGTGGAGTCGATCACCATCGTGCACGACGGACCATGGTTGGGTGGCCAGTATACCGAGCAGGCCCTGGTCTGCGTCGATGAGAACAAAGGTGTCGGTAAGGTGGGGTGGGGCCCAGACTGGCATCCCATGAAGCGCTCCTTTCACCGCTTTGGTCTTTTCAAGGAACTGATGGATGAGATCGAGGCGTTCAACACGGAGAAGTATGGCTCACCCATGCCGGGCAAACCTTTCCACGGACCCACCACCTTCCGGCCCGCGGAAGCGGAGGCCATCTTCCGAAAGATGCTCCAGCCTTACATAGACTCAGGGCAGGTGCGCTTCCTTCCTGACATGATTCCCGTCAAGCAGGTGGTCGAGAATGGTCAGGTGAAGGGGATGGGGTTCACTCCGGCCAAAGAAGGGGACCAACCGGGGCTTCAGGTTTTGGCGTCCATCACTATCGATGCCTCGGACTACGGGGATGTGATTCAGCTTGCTGGAGCCAAGTTTGACGTGGGGCCGGATCCCCAGACCCGCTATGACGAACCCAGCGCGCCAGTGGATGTGAGTGAGTATCCGCCCAACGAGATGAATCCTATCACCTGGCCCATGATCGTGGAGGAAACCCCGGATTGGACTCCGATCGAGAAACCGGAAGGCTTTGACGATCGCTACTTCGCTCGCGCGACTCCGATGAGCCGCCAGGAGTTTGGCGATCTCCCTTGGGATCGGAAGGTAAGGAAGGGGTCCATTCCAGCCTGGCCAGCCAATGGTCAGGAATCAAAGCGGCAGCTGACGATCTACTCCGTACGACGGATTGTAGACGGCTACTCCAGTAAGGACGGCAAAACCTCGATCCTCCTCAACTACGCCAACGGCCAGGACTATCCCCTGGAGCGACTCCCCAAGCACGTCGTGGAAGCCTTGGAAGCTACCGAACCGGGCGCCTCTCAGAAGAACTATGTGCTGATGACCCGCGAGCAACGGGACATCATCTACAACGATGCCAAACAGCATTCACTCAAGCTGCTCTATCATCTGCAGAACTTTGTCCATGATCATGCGGAGGACACCACGAACTCCTTCCGCAAATTCCAACTGAGTCGCGAGTTCGGCACGCCGGATCATCTACCTTTCAAACCGTACATTCGGGAAAGCCTGCGCCTCAAAGCCATGTACATGATGGTGGAGCAGGACGGCCGCAACTTTGATGGCAAGGACAAGAAAGCGGCACGGGAAGCCTTTGCCCAGGTGATGTATCCCGACGGAGTCTTTAGCTGGCAATTCCACTATGACTTTCACAATACAGGCCGGGCTTACCTGGAAGGGGATGAGGATCACTCTGGGCCGTGGGTTGACTACGAGAAGGAAGGACGCCACACCCGGCTGGTGAGCGACCGGTCCGTCTTCCCGTTACGCAGTCTGGTGCCAATTCAAATGGACGGCCTGATTGGCGCGCAGAAGAATATTGGCGTGAGCAGCATTGTGAGCGCGGCCATCCGGCTCCATGACCAGTGCGTCCACGTGGGGCAAGCGGCCGGAGCCACGGCGGCCATCTGTCTCCAAGACGGAATCCAGCCAAGGCAAATTCCATACGATTCTGCCCGCCTGGAGACGGTTCGAGATGCTCTCTGTGGTGGAACCGAAGGGGTGCCAATCCTCCTTTGGCCTTATCGCGATCTGCCCGCCGATCATCCAGCCTTTGTCGCCGTCAACCGGCTTGCAGCGACAGGCTCTCTGCCCATGCATCGGCGAGAAGTCGACTTCCAACCGGATGCTCCGGCAACGGCGGAATGGCGTGCGGAAGTGGTCAAGTTGTCGCAGGAAGGGGTGCACGTCATTGCAATTGTTGTTAGTAGTAGTAGTTGCATTAGTATTGTTGTTGCCATTATTGGACGATGTTGAGG
>JBHIXE010000362.1:0-5544 GCA_041984905.1 Verrucomicrobiales bacterium
GTGCCTTGGAGTGCGCAATCGACCCCCGCACATCGTAGGGGTAGAGTCTCCAGTCATAAGAAATCGATTCCCCCAGCTTCTGCACCAGATCTGAGGTCTCCGCTTCAAAGCGTCCTTTCCACATTCCGCGAATCTGACACGGTACGCGCCAGGATCAACCCGACCGACGCTCACACTTGCCCGTTTCTCGCAAGATATCGCAACTGGCCTCGACTCGAACCCCTTTGTTGGAGGGTGAGAAACCCAAGCGACGGGTAATACAGTCTTCCAGAACCTCCAGGTGCGGATCTTCAAACTCGATCACCTTCTGACAATCGGTGCAGATCAGGTGATTGTGATGAGGATGATCGATGAAGTTCGGGTCATAGCACTTTTGATCACGCCCCAGGTCAATTTCCCGAAGCATACCGCTTTCCACGAGCAGGGAGAGGGTGCGATAGAGGGTTGCACGGGAAGTTGAGGGATCGATGTCCCGGGCTTTTTCCCAGAGTTCCTCTGCCGTAAAATGATCTGTCGTGCCAAAGGCAGCCTGAATGATGACCTCCCGTTGAGAGGTTCTTCGGAGGCCTTTGAGTTGAAGAAACGCGTCGATTCTTTCGCTTACCACATCGTCCACGATTCTAAAGTGTCTCGAAGTGGCCCTTTAGTCAATTGGACAGAGCACGCGCCGTTGTGCAATGCTAGCCGCCATGCCAATGGCCCAGCCTTACAAACCTCCGCTCCCGCATCCGGCGAAGGTAGTACCCAAAGTGGTTTTGATCATCGCCGCCATTCTGGTGTTCGTTCATCTTTTTTGGAATTTGGGCAGCGACGCCCGAAGTGTGCCCCACCCCGTGCGGGTTTCCCTGCTCAATGCGGATGTGCACGAGCAGAAGGGCTTGAGCGGAGCGGAATCCCTGCGATCTGGCCTGGCACTCATCTCCCCTCTCGAAGCCGCTCGTACGCCGAGAGCCGTGCGCTTCGAGCAACCCATGGGTAGTCCGCTGGCGGCGCTCACCTACAACGCCCGTGAGTTTCAGGAGGAATATCATCTGGGCGATGACCTGAACGGCATTGGAGGCGGCAACTCCGATCTGGGCGATCCCATCTTCAGCGCGGCGGATGGGCAGGTGGTCTATGCGGCCAACTCCTCAGAAGGCTGGGGAAACGTCATTGTGGTTCAACACCGGAGAGATAATAAGGAACTGTTTCAGACGCTCTACGCCCACCTGGACACCATGCACGTCTCCGTAGGAGAGCAAGTTGTACGGGGCCAACAACTCGGAACCGTGGGGACCGCCAATGGCAACTACCTGGCACATCTTCATCTGGAACTCCGTGAATCTCAGTCACTCGACGTAGGATCCGGTTATGCGCCTTTCACCATGGGTCGACTTCCTGCGGAAGATCGCCTCAATGAAATCCGGGGAGCATCCGAGCAACTCCAGAACCCATCTTTTGCCCAGGTGAAAAAGGATCTTGGCAAAGTGCCTGAAGTGGAATTAAAAGGTTCCGCGAGCAGTTTGGAACGTTTTAAGATCGAGGTGGAGGAGTAGGGAAAAATCGGACGGGAAAGGAGGAAGGGCCAGAGAACCACGGCAATGATGGACATGCTGCCGTTGCTTCCGTCAGGACCTGGCGGGATTCACAAGCCGACATTCCATGGCCCCTGGCGACTTGAATAATCGTGCCAAAAGAAGCTTCTAACAACCAATTTTAAGGATGGAATTCAAAAAAAAGCGTCAAAGGTTGAAATGATTTTTCAATTGTGTTTCAACTGGCCAGTCGCTACGCTTTTAAGTTACTAAACCTCTTAATCACACCCTGATACATGGAACCCTGGAAAATCATTCTGCTTGTTGCCGCTATTCCGGCAGGCATCGCCGCTGGTCTATCGTTCATGAACGGCAGCAACCTGCGGGAGAAAGTTGAGGAGCGCGAACGCCAGCAACAAAGCGTGGTCGCCATTCAGGAACGCCTGGACCGCACCGTCGCTGAAATCCAGGACAAGGAACGGGAAGCTGGCGAGCTGACTCAGGATACCGAATCCAGCAAGACGCAACTTGCGCAGGCTGAGTCTCGTCTCTTCGAAGTGAATGCTGAAATCGAAGCCATGCAGGTTCAAGTGACCACGGCTGATCAGCAAGTCGCTGATGCCCGTGAAATTGAGGCCATCATGCAGGAGTTCTCCAGCCTCAACGAAACCATTGCGACTCTGGACGGCCAAATCGCGATGGAAGACCAGCAGATCAATACCAAGCAGAACCTTCTCTCCGTGCGAAACGCCCGGATGGGCGATCTTCAGCGGCAGATTGACCGCATGCAAGCCCAGGAGAAGAATCGTAAGCTCGGCGTGATGGACGAATTGGAGACCACGGTCACCAATGCCTACAACAACTGGGGCTTCGTCATCATCAATGCCGGTGACGCGGAAGGCGTGGTCAAGAATGCCCAGATGGATGTCTTCCGGCACGGCAAGCCCGTATGCAAAGTCATGATCAAAGAGGTCATGCCCCATGAGGCCATCGCTGAAGTCATCAGCAGCACCCTTCTCCCCGGACAACTGGTTCAAGTCGGCGATACCGTCGTGAAAAAAGGAGCGCTCTAAGCCAGACTGAACCCACCCAACACTTCAACGTAACTCTTTTTCATACTCAGTCCGATGATCAAATTCTTCATGATCCTTGCTTGGGGCGCATTGATTGCCGCAATGGTCTTTGCCGGTTTAAACAATGCCTCGCTCAACAAGCAGGTGCGAGATATTGAGGAACTCAAAACTCAATACACCCGCCTCAACTCTGACCTCCAGGAAGCGGAGGAACGCTCCAACAACGCCGATGTGGTGCTGGAAGCGGCCCGGACCGACAACCAGAAGGTGAAGGCGGGACTTTCCCTGGCCAACGACGAGTTGACCCGGAAAAACGGTCAACTCCGTGACCTCACTGCCAAGTTTGACGGCATGAAGTCCAAACTTGAGGAACTGGAGCTTCTCAAGAAGCAAATGAATGGCCGGAACATCGCCGATGTGAAGCGGGAATTGACGGACAAGGAAGGGCAACTGCAGAACCTCAAGTCCCAGAACACCCAGCTTGAGAACGAAATCCTGGCGATTCAAGGTGATTTGGAAGACCGCGAGCAGCAAATCTCCACCCTTGAGCAGAAGGAATTGGAACGCCGTCAGAAGGTTGCTCTGAATGCCATGGAAGCCATGGTGATCGCGATCAACCGCGACTATGGGTTTGTGATCGTGAATGCGGGTTCCGATGTCGGGATCACTCCAGACTCCTCATTGCTGGTGCAGCGCGATGTTGACCGGATTGGTCGTCTGCGGATCGTTTCCGTGGAGCCCTCCGTCACCGTGGCTGACATCATTCCTGGATCGGTCTCTCCCGGCGCCCAAATCATGGTGCGGGACAAGGTGATTTTTGAGCAAGTCCAGTAATTTCCCCTTTCCCGATGAATCGGGAGGAGTATTTTGGTTAGCAGAAATTGATGTTTCGCTATGGAAAACCGGCTTCTTCTTAAATTGATCGTTCTCGCCGCTGCTCTCTTTGCAGTGAGTTGTTCCTCTGGCCCCAAGCCTTACGATGACGACCTGAGCAACCTGCCGCAGAACCGGCCTCAGTCCTGGGAAGGACAAGCGGCTCTCGGCGGCATGTTCAACAGCCAGCCCTGAGGACTTCAGGCTTTGCTGGTTTAGCTCGGTCTGCATCTGACCAATTCCAATCACGAGAGCTCGCACCAAGCGAGCTTTCGTAGTTTGGTTCGCGTGAATTCCGCGGAGTTGCCAGAGAAGGGCCTGCTTTGGTAATAGAAATGGAGGGAAACGCTCTGTCGTTTCCGCCGCTTTAGAGTCTATTTATCAGAGATGTTCGCCAGAATGAGCTTCGCAATGCCGTAAACGCGAACCTTTCCGTCTGTAGGCAGGAGGTCTGCCACCATGCTCTAGGTCGAGTTAGCACAAACTAACATCCTTAAGGGCATCGACTGCGAGAGCGAAGTAGCCATAAGCTGTGAAGATCACATCACACATTCGCGTTAACACGCTCTAGCGTGTGCGGATCGGTACTGTGAGGAACGCTCGCGCAGAGGCGCGAAGCACAGCGTTCTTCCATCGCCGGTAGGCATGCGCCAATCATTCAATCTCCAGCACTCCGATCCTGCTGAGCCACTTGTGCAGCGCGAGGAAGTATGCCGAGTGTTTCTTGCTCCGTTCACCGGGGATTTTGACTCCGGGATTCACCACCACATCCTTGGAGACCGTGCCTTTGGCCCAAGTCCCCCCGCGAATGATGAGCGTATCCGACATGAGCCCCCGACTCCGGGTGACGACGGGCTTATCCGGGCCTGAATCGGCTAGATCCAAACTCCAGACGACCTGTTGGCGCTTGAAGTCGTCCAGTTCCAGCCCATCCCGCACTTCTACGAGCATGAGCCGTTGGTTGGTGCCCACGAGCCATCTCGCTATCTTGATGTTTTTTCCAGGAAATCGGATTCCTCCGTCCGAGTCCTCCTCCGAAGAGGCTTTGGAATAGACGAATTCCGGGGATTCCTCAGCTTGAAGCAATCTCACCAAGGCCAGGACCAGACCCGGATCCTGAATACTCTCCGGGGAATCCGCATCCAGTTGGCGGCTCATCATCCTCGCATATGCCTTGGCCAGCTCTCCCTCCGATTCCTTGGCCGTCTGCCGGAGAAACTCACTCACTTCCCGGATCGCCCAGAACCCCTGCAGATCTTTCGGCAAAGCATGGGTCTCAAACTTCATGAGATCCTTCATATAAACCGCCACCAAGGGGCTCTCCGGATCCAGGTCTGGATAATCGAAGAACATCGGCGGCTGACGCACCAATTCTTCGATCACCTGGCTGCGGTGCTTGTCTGACAGCAGGCTCGCAACCTCACATTTCCGAAGCAGATCCGGAACCTCTTCCAGCGGCATCTCCTTCACTGCGATGAGAAAAGCGCCGAGCGAACTCAGGGCACTCAACTGATCCGATTCCGATACGGACTGCGGTTGGCTCTCGTTCACCTGGATGGTGACACCGAGGCGCGAGCTGGCTGCGGCGGCCCATTCGGCGACTCGTTCCTTGCGCCGGCCGTGCACGTGATGCCGGAAAAAGCGTTCGAGGCGTTCCGCGATCTGCCGCCGTTGTTCCACGCTCAGAGCTCCCTGAGTACCCACTGCTTCTGGGCGCGGACTCAGACCGGCAGCGAGGCAGCGATAGAGGAAAATCCGGTCGTAGGTATTCCGCAGGGGGAGATTGCCGATCTCCTGGAGAGCTCGCTGCAAGGTCTCGCGAGACAAGGGAAACACATAGACCATTTCTGCCAGTTCCACACCATAGGCCCAGTTCGGATCCCGATACCGGTAATGGGTATCAAAAGTCATCGCCGCTTCGTTCGCCACGATCCGCACCGCCTCGCTCATCAGCTTTAGCGAATAGCGGTCCAGGTAATGCTTCGAGAGCCGCCGTCCCGTGCGCTTGACCACTTCCCCACCGAGGATCCAGGTCCCGGCGACAATGGGGTTGGCCCCCAGCACGAGCCGGCCCAGTTGCCAGG
>JBHIXE010000362.1:5554-5837 GCA_041984905.1 Verrucomicrobiales bacterium
TTGCCAGGTATAACTCGCGTAGGGAAGGATGGGACTGATGGTCTTGTAATAGCCATACACCTTGGACCCCGTCTTCACGTGTTCATAGGCCTTGGCGAGGCTGTAGTCCTTCAGGTTGAGGGGCAGTTGCTCCAGTTGGAAGAGCAACTGAAGGGAGACATGGTTGAGAGACTTGAGCAATCGCTCGACGCTGGTTTCCAGAATCGGCTTCTTGGCATTGGGTTGGTAGACGTGCGCAATCGCGTCGATAAACTCGACCAACTCATTCGCCATCAACCGCGGA
>JBHIXE010000363.1:0-5804 GCA_041984905.1 Verrucomicrobiales bacterium
CGATGTCGTCTCCGTGCACACTCCGCTGAACCCGGAGACCCACCACCTGATCCACAAGGAATCCTTCGACCGGATGAAGAAGGGCGCAATCTTCCTGAATCTATCCCGAGGTCCCGTGGTCAACGAGCGGGATATGGTCAATGCGTTGAAGGAAGGGAAACTGTCCGCCGCCGCGCTCGATGTCTTTGAAGATGAACCACGGGTTTCCAAGGAACTCTTCGGCATGGCCAATGTCGTGCTCGCCCCTCACTTGGGAGGCGCCACCCGGGAATCTCGAAGCCGCGCCCGGAAAGAAGCCGCTCAGAACGTCGCCTGGGTTCTCCAGGGAGATCGCCCCGAGACTCCGGTCAACGAGTTGGACTCTCTCCCTCCGTTCCCGCCCGCGCCGAAGATCCCTGGCCAGGAAGGGACCGAAACGTCCGAATCATCCCGGGTCTAGGCTCGTCGGAGGAAAGGGAGTGCGCTTCTGACGAGACGCGGTTAAATTCTCCACCTCCCTCCTCTTCATTCGAACCATGGTTTTCTACTGCAAGGCCTGCAGCGCTGCGCTGCAAAAAGAAGATATCGACTTCGAGACCGGGATCGCGAGTTGCAGCCATTGCCAGGCGGTGATGAGCTTTGCCCAGGAAATGGGCCTGCGCCCCAAGTCGCCTCCACCGCCGCCCCAGCATGCAGAACCGGTGCGGCCCTGGGCGCCCAAGCCCGCCAGCATCCAGGTTAGCGACACACCGCTTTCCCTGCAGTTCACCCGGCGCTGGTTCAATGCGACCTTTATCTTCCTCGTCTTCTTCTGCATCGCCTGGGACGCCTTCCTGATCTTCTGGTACACCATGGCAGGAACCATTGGCCCCAGTGGAGGCCCCGGTCTGTTCTTCCTGCTCTTCCCGCTGGTGCACGTGGCCGTCGGTGTGGGTCTGACCTACTACACCATCGCCGGGTTTGTGAACCGAACGGTGATCGATGTGAATGACAACCAGGTCTCGATCCGGCACCAGCCTATGCCTTGGCGCGGCAATCGTGAGCTCTCGTCCAGCGACTTGAAGCAGCTCTATTGCGAGCGGAAAGTCTCTCACAGCAAGAACGGCACCTCCATCACCTACCGCCTCAATGCCATCCTCAAGAATGGCGAGAAGCACCAGCTCATCACCGGATTGCCAGATCAGGACACCGCCATCTACCTGGAACAGCAGATCGAGAAGCGGCTCGGTATCAAGGACGAGCGCGTCGCAGGTGAGGTGATCTAGCCGCCTGAGTTTGACCATCAGGCTGGCGAGAACATTCTAGGCATCGTGGGCCTTGATCTTCCTGGCCGCAGTTCGTAGGAATGTCAGCCTATGAGCGACCCCACTCCCGTGCTTGTGATCGGCGGCGGCATGATCACCCAACTGCAGATCCTCCCCTCTCTCTATCAACTGCAACGTCTTGGCCTGATTGGAGAGGTCTCCGTGTGTGCGCGTCGACGCTCTACGGTGCAGGCCCTGGCTGAGGATGAGGGACTTCGCTCAGCTTTTCCGGATCGTTCCTTCACGCCCTATCCGAGTCTCACGGAAGGCGCGGATACGCAGCCGGATCTCTACAAGGTTCAACTCGATGCGCTCCCGGAAGGCTCGATCGTCTACATCGCGATACCGGATCAGAACCACTATGAGGTGCTCCGGGAAACACTCCAGCGCGGGCATCACGTGGTCTGCGTGAAGCCACTCGTTCTGAGCCACGCTCACGCCCTGGAGATCCAGGATCTGGCACACTCCAAAGGTCTGTTCGTCGGCGTGGAATATCACAAGCGTTACGACGACCGGAACTGGATCGCCCGGAAGAAGTATCGCGCCGGGCAGCTTGGCGAGTTCAAGCTCGGTCAGGCCTGTCTGCACGAGAAATGGTGGTACCGGGATTCCAACTTCATGAACTGGTGCACCACGGATCAGACGGATTTCTTCGTCTACATTGGCTGTCATTATGTGGACCTGGTCGCCTTCATCACTGGGCTGAAGCCCACGGCGGTCTCCGTCCACGGGATTCCTGACAAGTTCCCCAACGGCGCGGTCGGCTATCTCTACACGGATGCACGGGTCGTCTGGGAAAATGGCGCCGTGCTCAATGTGCAGAACGGAATCGCCTATCCCAACCAGGCCGCCGGCGGCAATGATCAGGGCATGAAGCTCTACACCAAGGACGAAGCCACCGGCATTGGCGGATTCATCGAGCATGTCGACAACTACCGAGGCGTGAGCTATTGCGCGATCGAAGCGGGGTCCGATCCCGGCGACACCGCTCATCATTTGGTGAACCCCGATTACTTCCAGCTCATCGAACGCGAGGATGGAGCAGGACTGCGTCCCGTCGGTTATGGCTACCGGGCGATCGAGCAACTCGTGGCCGCCGCCAAGCGAGTCGCCGCAGCCGGTGATCTGGCATCGCGTCAGGCCTTGCTCCAGGAAATGGATGCGGCCGGGTGGCACGCCACGCCTGCCAACAGCGCCTACAACGAGCTGGTCGTAGAGGCAGGCCGGATGTCGATCCTCAATGACGGACGGAAGGTTCAGATCCAGTATGGCGACAAGCCCGGCGTGGAGTTCGCGTGATAACGTTGGTGAAATCCGAAATCCGAAATCTGAAGACTGAACACCAGCCTCTCGCTCCAGCCAAGCTTGAGGCTTGAACAACCCCTCACCCTCCGCCAACTTACCCCCATGGGCCATACGTTTCTCTTTGAACCCCAGTCACTGGCCGAGCCTATCTCGACCCCCAACCGCCGTATCCAAACTCCGGTCCCGCACCCGGACGATAAGGACGTGATCGATAAGCTGCGTCGCTACGAGCCCCGATCCATGGGCGGACAACCACTGGTGCTTTGGGATCATGCCGAAGGCGTGCATGTCTTCGACCGTCACGGGAACAAATGGCTGGATTTCTCTTCGGGAGTGTTGGTGACCAATGCCGGCCACGGCGTTCCGGAAGCCACGCACGCCCTGGTGGAAGTCGCGCAACGCCCCTTGCATCACTCCTACTGTTTCCCCAATGCGGAACGCGCCGCCCTGGTGGAGTACATCGTGGAACGCTGCGCGCCCGAATACATGGACAAAGTGTTCCTGTTGACGACGGGATCCGAGGCGATCGAGTGCGCCCTGAAGATTGTCCGCGCTCACGCCCACAAGTCCGGTGGCGGGAACAAGGACTACATCGTCACCTTCAAGGAAGCCTTTCACGGCCGCACCATGGGCTCGCAGATGGCCGGTGGAATCGATGCGCTGAAGCAGTGGATCGTGAATCCGGATCCCTGCATGATTAATGTGCCCACGCCGGATGGGTTCCGCGGCAAGGAACTCGGGTTCGATGCCTTTCTCAACACCCTCAAGGAACACGGCGTTGCACCGGAGCAAATCGCCGGGGTCTGTCTGGAGACCTACCAGGGCGGCACGGCCATTCTCCTGCCCAAGGATTACATGCGTCAGCTCCGCGAGTTCTGCGACGCGAACAATGCCCTGCTGATCTTCGACGAAGTGCAGGCCGGGTTCGGGCGCTGCGGTAAGATGTGGGGCTTCGAGCACTATGGCGTGAAAGCGGACCTGATCGTCTGCGGCAAGGGCATCAGCTCTGGCCTTCCCCTGTCGGCGGTGATCGGTCACTCCGACTGGATGGACACGTTTCCTCCCGGCTCGATGACGTCCACGCATACCGGAAATCCGATCTGTTGCGCCGCTGCGCTGGCCAATATCAAGACGGTCGTCGAAGGAGGGTTGATCGAAAACGCGGCCCGGCTCGAAGCGGTCCTGAAGGATCGCATGACCGTGCTGGAGAAGAAGTTCCCGGGCCGAGTCGGCAAGGCCAATGCTATCGGTCTCGTCGCCGCCGTCCAGATGATCCCGGAACACGGTAGTATGGAGCCGGATCACGACACTGCCTTCGCGATCGTGAAGCATGCCGTGGCGCGTGGACTTCTGCTCTTCGGTCCGGTGGGACTGGGAGGAGGCACCGTGAAGCTTTGTCCCCCACTCTGCATCAAGGAGGAACAACTCATCGAAGGCCTCAACGTGCTGGAAGAAGCCTTCGACGCGATCTGCGGCTAGCGCCTTTCTAATCCTTCTGCTTCAGCCAGAAGAAGACGCCCTTGCGGTCTTCTTCCTTCTTCTGCTTCTTGATTTCCTTGGCGGCCTCAGGGCTCACGGGAATGAGGTTGCCTGCTTCGTCATATTGCGGTGGCGGGTTCTGCTGCAGGTATTGCTGGGTCGGAACGCCAGGGGCCGGGAACTTTTCAGCCGCATCTTCGCCAATCGTGGTGCGCACATCCTCGTCGAAACTGGCTTCCGCCAGTTCCAACTTTTCGTTCACCACCACGGGCTGGATGAAGATGAGCAACTCGGTCCGAGTCAGGCTCCGGGAGGTGCTCTTGAAAGCATTGCCGACCACGGGAATTCGATTCACAAAGGGCACGCCATCGACCGACTTCTGGTCCTCTTCCGTGATCAATCCACCGAGCACGATGGTCTGCTTGTTCGGCACACTCACGGTGGTCAACAGTTCCTCCGTTCCAATGATCGGCACGGTGTTATTCGCAATGATTTGCTGGCCGACCACGGTGTCGTTGATCTGGGCGATCTCCAGCGTCACTTCACCTTCGGCGTTGATCAGGGGAATGACTTCCAGCTTCAGCACCACGTCCTGATACTCAATGGTCGTATTCAGAACTGCGTTGGTGGCGCCACCCGTGGCGTCGGTGATCGTTTGGCCCGGAGTCGGGATCTTCTGACCGCTGGTGATCGAAGCCTTCTTGTTGTTCTGCACGGACAAAACCGGGCGAGAGATCACCTTGAACCGGTTCGAGGATTCCAGGGCACTGATGAAGACATCGAATTGATCGCCAATAGTGCCATACACATTCAACCCCATGGCCGGCCCCAAAGCGTTGCTGATCAGGTTGTCCCGCAAATCCGCCACGTTGTTGTTCGTGACGATGTCCCCTCGCTCAACAATATTGCTGGAAGCGATCCCGCTAGAGCCATTGTTGAACTGCTCGAAGGATTGCAGGTAGTCGACGCCGATATCGATCCCATCATCCAGGGTCAATTGCCCGATCACGAGAGCCAGGTAGACCTGGGGAGGACGCCGGTCCAGCCGGTCGATAATGTCATTGACGATCGTCTTGGCTTCCCGCGAACCGATCACGATGATCGCATTGGCCTGACGATCCGCGATGAGGCGGGTCTTCCCGACCAATACCGAAATGGGCGTGTTGTCATTGATGGGGAAGTTCAGCCGATCCGCCTGACCGCCCGCAGCTTCCGTCGCGCTCTGAGCGATGAATCGCTCCCCCTGATTCTCTTCCTCCACCCCAGTCAATGCGGTGAGGGCGGAAGACGATACCGGGGTTTGACGAGTATCCAGACTTCGTCCGCCCGGAAGCGCCGTGGTGCCGCCGCCCGTATCCGTCAACAGGTCCACCACTACCGGCAGCGCGTCGATCACCTTGATGTGATTGAGGCTGCGCTCGAGGGGTTCCTCGATTTCCAGGGGCTGATCAAACTGCTCGATCAAGCCAAGGATGAAGGCGAAATCCGCTGGTGCAGCCTGAACCATGATCCGGTTCTTCCGGTCGTCGGCGATCAACTGCGCGGCCGGTTCCGAGGGACTCCCCACCGTCGTGGTGCCGTCCTGACTGTTGTTCCCTTGCCGGTTGCCCTGGTTGTTGTTGTTCTGATTGCCCTGGTTGTTGTTTCCTCCATCTCGATCCCGATCCGGACGCCGGTCCACGGGCTGCTCCCCGCTAATGGTCCGGCCCAACTCACTGATCCGCTGACTCTCCTCCA
>JBHIXE010000364.1:0-5803 GCA_041984905.1 Verrucomicrobiales bacterium
GTTCTCTGAAGCTTTGTATGGTCGCCGATGGCAGTGCGGACGTGTATCCTCGCTTTGGCCCGACCATGGAGTGGGATACCGCGGCAGCGCATGCCGTGGCTCTGGAAGCGGGGCGGTCCGTGATCCATTACGAGACCCATGAATCGTTGCGATACAACAAGGAGAACCTGCTCAATCCCTGGTTCATCGTGGAGTGAGGTAAGCCGGCTGTGAGATCCGGCGTACAAGTCCACTGGCGAAGCGCCGGGACCAAGGCCCGGCTATGGGCCCTCGTTTACTCCTGGCCGGAGGCTTGGGAGTCACCCTCTGGCATTCCGTTCCTGAAGTGCGCTATGTTGCGGAAGCACGTCCATCCGTTTGCCTCATGAAGAACGCCATTGGGGTGCCTTGCCTGGCCTGTCGGGGCACACGCGCCGCCATGGCCATCGCGGATGGGAATGTGCCCGGCGCATTTCGCTACAACCCTTTGGCCAGCGTCTTCGTCTTATCCCTTGTGGGGCTCGTCCTGATGGTGGGAGTGGGAGGGAAGTGGCCCGATGCGCGCTGGGATCCCGCCTGGACCAAGCTCGGCATCGTCATTCTGGTGCTCGCACTGCTTGGCAACTGGATTTACGTCATTGTTGCGGGCGGATAGGCCAATGGGCTTTGCGCGTCTCGCTGTCTTTCGGTAAACTGGTATAGAAAGGAGGACCTTCGCCATGACTCTGGAAGGCATGATCGAGACGCTGCGAGCCAAGCCCTATGAGATTCAGAGCGAGCGGGTGTTGGAGGCCATGAGGGCCGTTCCGCGCGAGTTCTTTGTCCCTGAAGACTGGCGGCATGCAGCCTACGCGGATCGGGCGTTGCCGATCGGGTACGAACAAACCATATCCCAACCCTACATCGTCGCGCTCATGACCGAGATGCTGGACCCGCAACCCACGGACCGGGTCCTGGAAATCGGCACTGGATCCGGATATCAGACTGCGATCCTGGCGCAAATGGTAGCCCATGTGTATTCCGTGGAGATTGTCGGCGCCCTGGTGGACAGGGCCCGTGAGATCCTGGACCAGTTGGAGATCACCAACGTTTCGCTTCGCCACGGCAATGGCACCGACGCCTGGGTGGAAGAAGCACCCTTCGACCGCATCCTGGTGGCCTGTGCGCCCCGGGAGGTTCCTCTGGCGCTTCGGGCCCAACTCGCAGAAGGAGGACGCATGGTCTATCCAGCTGGAGAGTCCGAAGCCCAGAAACTGTATCAGGTCGATCGGGAGCAGGGTGTCTGGCAAACCAGAGAAAGGATTTCAGTCCGGTTTGTGCCGATGACCACTGAAGTGCGTTAAGGGAAGTGATGCAGCTGGGTGAATTTGCAGAATCCATTCTCTTCGGCGAAACCCTGGAGGTGAAATTGGCGGCGCCGGATGGCGAGATCACTGATTCCTCTCCCGGGCAGGCGATAGCTCTCCCTGAGACTCCAAACCGGCCCCTGGAATTGCGCTTCGCGGACAAGCCCAACGCACAGAATGCCCTGCCCAGATCACCCGAGTTGGAAGACGAGCAGCAACGCGGCGCGCTGCTGCATTTCTTTGCCAATCACGAACTCTTAGCCACGGAGCTGATGGCCCTAGTGCTACTCAAGTTTCCGGATGCCCCAGCGGAGTTTCGACAGGGCGTCTACGAGACCCTTCGGGAGGAGCAGAAACACACCCTCTGGTATGTGCGCCGGATGGAAGAGTGTGGGGTCAAGTTTGGCGACTTTCCGGTGAGTGGCTTCTTCTGGAAATGTGTCGCGCCCATGGAGACGCCCTTGGACTATGTGTCCCGGCTCAGCCTGACCTTCGAACAAGCGAACCTGGATTATTCCCTGCACTACGCCCAGGTCTTCCGGGCATCTGGAGATGAGAAGTCCGCCAGGATTCTGCAGAGCATCTATCGGGATGAAATCAGCCACGTGAACTATGGTCTGGAGTGGTTCCGCAGATGGAAAGCGCCGGGTCAAACGGATTGGGAAGCCTTCGCTGCTCAGCTGGAGTATCCCCTGAGTCCAAGCCGAGCCAAGGCCAACAGCGGGGCCGCCTTCAATCGCAAGGGCCGCCTGGCAGCTGGGTTGGACGAGGGTTTTGTGCGGGAACTGCATGCTTTCGAGCGCTCCAAAGGTCGGACCCCGCGGGTGTATTGGTTTTGTCCGGATGCAGAGAACCAGATGGCGAATGGCCTGGAGGAAGGGGACTACCAGGCAAAGAAGGAAGTGCGGGCCCTTGCCGAGGATCTGGATCTGCTCCCCGCATTCCTGAGCAGCCAGGATGACATCGTCCTGGTGCGCCGCATGCCCAGCCTGGAGCATCGTGAGCGGCTTCTTTCCTGGGGATTCCAGTTGCCGGAATTTGAGCTTTTGTCGGATGACGGGCAACTGGAACAGGAGAGCCTGGCAAAGGCCCGGAAGCTCTCGGAGCTCTGTCCCTGGGCCTGGTGCCCTCAGAGTGCTCGCTTGCTGGAGCCGCTTCGCCCGAACCTGCCGGAGGGGCCGTCGTCCGCGTCGAACCCATGGAACGAGAAAACAAGGTTGCTGTTCTCCAAGGTCACGGATCTGGATCTGGCCAGTCGATTCCAAGCGGAGAGAAACTGGGAGTTTCTCAATCCCACTTCCCAGGGGGTAATCGTGACGGAGGTGGAAGCCTTGAAAGAAGTCGTCGCTCGGGTTGGGGCCGAGGTGGTTCTAAAAGCGCCTTTCGGAGCGTCAGGACAAAAAAACCAGCGTTGGCGTGGAGAGCCCACTGCCAAATGGGCGGCGGGCATCATCCAGCAACAGGGGGCGGTTGTCGTGGAGCCCTGGCTGGACCGGGTCCTGGATTTCTCAGTGCAATACCAGATGGAAGCAGAGGGCCTGCGGCTCCTGGGCTTCGTGCGCTTGATCAACGACAGTCGCGGTCAGTTTCGGGCCGTGCAATGTGGTCCCAAGATCTGGGATGGCGTGGATCCCGGGATTGTGCGCTTCCTGCACGAAGGCAGCCTGGCGATTTACGACAACGAGCTAAGAGGGACGCTCGAGTGTCACTTGCGGCATCATGGTTACCTCGGTCCCGTGGGCATCGACGCCATGGTCTATCGAAGTGAATCGCGGGAACTGAAGTTGAAACCCCTCGTGGAGATCAACCCTCGATACACCATGGGAAGCGTCGTCTGGGAACTGAGACGTCGAGTGGCCTCGGGGCGGAGTGTTCGGTTCTCCCTGCAACGGAGCAAGGACGCTACGAACGAGGTGCCCGCGAGCCACAAACCCGATTCGAAGTTGGAATCAGGCCGGGTGATCCTCAACGAGCCCCTCAACGGCCTGCAAGCGATCCTGGAAGTCGCCAAACGCCAGACCGATTTTGCCTAGCACATTCCTCTCCTAACGCCAGAGAGCGAAGGCCAACCCGTTCCTTCCAATCGATTATTCTCCTCGATGGATCTTCTCTTTGGCGGATTCCATCTCCTGCTCGAGCTGCGCGACTTCGCTTGCCAACTGAGCCTGAAGTCTTTGGGCCTCGTCAAAATGCCCGGTGGCCTGCGCTTCCGCGATGAGCTTCTTCAGGAAGAGTTCCTTTTCCGCGATTTTTGCTTTGAACTTGTTAACAACTTCAGCAATTTTTTCGCGCTGCTCGTCCGTTAGTTTGACTTGAGGAGCTTCCTTCTCAAGCCGCTCCATGGCGAGTTCGTAGGCGGATTTCATGGGACTACTATGGATTTCGAGACTACGGTTGCAATGCGAATTCTCTATTGGTGCCTTTCCCCATCAAGATCCCAGCACTCAAGCCAACCTCGCTCTTGACCGAACGTGTGGGGGACGAAAGGCCGTCTTGCCTGCTCTGCTTCGACTTTGACGGCACGCTGGTGGATTCGGAAGGGGCAGGAAGCCTCAACCAGGACCTCATGCTCTACATCGAGCACCTGCGCAGCCGCGGCGCGCAGTGGGTGGTGAATACTGGACGCACCATGTTTCACGCCATGGAAGGGCTGAAAGGATATGGCTTTCCCTTCATGCCGGACTATCTCATCGCCCAGGAAACGGAGCTCCTGCAACCGGGATCGATGAATCGCTGGGTGGACCTCGGCGATTGGAACCAGCGTCGCAAGAAAGCCTATCAACGGGTGCGACGTCAGGGTGGAGAGTTCTTCGAAGAGATCCGCCAGTTCGTGAAAGAAGAGACGGGCAGCCAGTATCTCACTCGCCACGATGACCTCGACGAAATCATCGCCAAGGATCGGCAGGAGATGGATCTCATCGTGAAGCGGATCGATCTGGAGAGTCGCGCCCGCGCCTTCGACGAAGTGGGCTACCAGCGCAATTCCATTTACCTGCGCTTCGGCCACCGGGATTTCTCCAAGGGCACGACTCTGGCGGAGTTGACCCGCATGCTAGGGCTGGGACCCGATCAGGTTTTCGCAGCAGGAGACAATTTCAACGATCTCTCCATGCTGAGCCGGGATGTGGCTCATGCGATTGCTTGTCCGGCGAATTCGGAGCCGGAAGTCATTCAGAAAGTCCTCGATGGAGATGGTTTTGTCGCCAGCTCCGCGCATGGGGAAGGGATGATCGAAGCGTTAGGACACTTCTTTTTCCGCTGAAGCCACCTCTTCTTCCGCAGCGGCAGCAGGCTCCTCGGCCGGAGCAGCCGCTTCTTCCTTAGCTGGTGCAGCCTCGGCTTCCTTCGCTGGAGGTGCGTCTCCAAAGTAGAGGCGGTCGTCATTGTCCAGGAGATCCTGAACCACGGCCCAGCCTTCAGGACGCTGGAGTTGGAACATGTGGAGGTAAAGCACCACGTATTCGCGCTCGTATTTGTCGAGCAGCTTGTCCACAGCGGCCTTCAGCTTCTTGGAATCGATCTCATCTGGCAGATCATCCACCGTGCCATCGTCGTCGTGCTCGATTCCAAGGGCGTCGAGGAATTCGATGAGCATGTCTTGCTTGGCCTTGAGCAGCCAAACTTGGAGCACGTGTTCGCCCACTCCATCTGCGACCTTGAGCTTGGAGGTGTTCAGCATCCACTCGATCTGTTTCTCCACCGGCTTGCGTTGAATGAAGACAGGGCGAAGCCGCTTCTGCTGAGCCAGGGAAACCAGAGTGGTTTTGTAGATTTCCTTGTGGTCATCTCTCAGCTCCTGGAAAAGGGCTTTACCGGTGGCGGGAGAGAGGGATTGGAAGATTTGATAGGCTTTCACGCAGCGACGAGAATCTAGAGGGATCGATAGATGGGTTAGTTCAACCCTTTCTGAGGGTCCGTCAACCCAGCCGATAGGGTTTCGAGAGAAACCCGCCGTTGGATGCTTGGAATCTTGCCAATGCAGCGCGGGTAGGGCATTCTCTGCACCCGTGGGAAAGGTCACTATCCTCATCGTGGAAGATGAGCCGTCAATCGCGGAAAACATTGAGTATCCGCTCCAGACGGAGGGATTCGCGCCAGTTATCGCCCCGACGGGACAACAAGGGCTGGCCGCCTTCGAAGAGCATGCGCCCGAGCTGATCATTCTGGATATCGGGCTGCCGGATATCAGCGGGTTTGATTTCTGCCGGGAGGTGCGCAAGACCTCCCAGGTGCCCATCATCTTTCTGACCGCAAGGGAAGGAGAGATCGACCGGGTCGTGGGCCTGGAGCTCGGGGCGGATGACTACGTGATCAAGCCCTTCAGCCCTCGCGAACTGGTCGCCCGGGTCCGGGCGGTGCTGCGACGTTCTCAAGCCACCAATGGAAACGGCAACAGCGGATCGCAAGAGAGCGCGGCTGATTGTGCGGGTTGTTCTCCGGGCTTCGAGAAGGGTCAAGAAACGGAGCTTCATGGAGTG
>JBHIXE010000365.1:0-5788 GCA_041984905.1 Verrucomicrobiales bacterium
AAGTCCGGCCGTAGCCGAGTGGATGTGGGGACGAGACGAGCGGAGAAAGCTGGAAGGGACTTGTCTTCTCGGTGACTCCTGCGAAACGAACGGGGATGGGGTGACGCTCCAAAAGACTCGGGGCGATTTGATCAATGTCGCCGCTCGAAAGGTCATTCCTGCCACGGTGGAGCGTGTCCTGGAACAGGTGGATTGGGTCGAGTTTGCCGTGGTTTTCGGGACTCCGAGCCGGGATGTCTGCCGTATGGAGGAGGTGAGTGCCTGTCTTTCGTTGAAGGAGGGTCTGGAAATGAGGGCGGTTCGAGCCGAAGTTCGCAGAAAGCTGCTCCGCTACGAACTTCCGGAGCGCTGGCTGGCCTGGAGCGACATGACGACCCAAAGCCCAGCGGACTTACCTCGCGAGGAATGGCGTCGTTTGTTTTCCTCAACCTTGCAATCGACCTGACAGTGGAATCCGAAAATCCCCAGATCATGACGGAACCCGACTACGATCTCGTCATCGTTGGAGGCGCCTTTTCCGGTGCTTCCATGGGGATGCTCCTGCGCCGGTATCATCCCAGCGCCAAAGTCCTGATAATCGAGAAATCGACCAAGTTCGACCGGAAGGTGGGGGAATCGACTTCCGAGGTGGCGGGTTGTTTCATGACCAAGATCCTCGGGATCCAGAGCCATCTGGTGCGCAATCACCTGGTGAAACAGGGGTTGCGGCTCTGGTTTACCAAGCCGGGCAACGACAGTTTCGAGTGCTGCGGGGAGATTGGCCCGTTCTACCAAGGACGCTTGCCCACCTACCAACTGGAACGGGCCCTTCTGGATCAGCATCTGCTCCAGTTGGCTCAAGACGGAGGTTGCGAGTTGCTGCGTCCCGCCAAGGTGAAGGACGTGGAACTCGGCGGAGTGGGAAAGAACCGGATCACGGTCGCCACCAAAGATAACGAAGTCCGGGAAATCACCGCCAAGTGGATTGTGGATGCCACCGGGAAAGCGGCTTGGCTGGCGCGGGACATGGGGATTCTGAAACGGCAGGAGGATCATCCCATCAACTCCGTCTGGTGCCGGTTCCGCAATGTAAGAGACTTCGATTGCCAGAGTCTGCGAGGCAAATACCTGCGCTATGCCCGGACCTGCAAGAGCCCGCGAGGCAGCGCGACCAATCACCTCATGGGGAAAGGCTGGTGGTGCTGGATCATCCCGCTACTCAATGGGGAAGTGAGCGCGGGGATCTGCTACGACAGCCGGATCTTCGAGCTGCCCGAAGGGCGGAACCTGAGCGAAAGGCTCATGACGCATTTGCGGGCGCACCCCGTGGGCGAGGAGATTTTTGGGGAGTCAGAGGCGATCGAAGGGGATGCCCGTGCTTATTCTCATCTCCCTCAGTACTCGGAGAAAGTGGCCGGGGACGGCTGGGCCATGGTCGGGGACGCGGCTGGGTTCATGGATCCACTCTACAGCCAGGGACTCGACTACTGCGGTCACTCGATCTGCTGCGTGCTGGACATGGTGCGGCGTTCTCTCTCCGGCAAGTGCCTGAAGATGCGTATTGAGGAATTCAATGAGGAATATCGTAAGAGCTATCAGCGCTGGTATGAAGCCCTCTACAAGGACAAGTACTATTACATCGGAGATGCCGAGTTGATGAAGGTGGCATTCCTGCTCGACCTTTCCTGTTATTATATCGGACCTGTCTTCCTGGCCTACAATCGCATGGAGAAGGAGTTTCGGCGGATGCCTTTCTCCAGTCGCGGTAGTACGGTATTTTACCACTTCATGAAGTTTTACAACCATCGCCTCAGCCAGATCGCTAAGCGTAAGATGGCGGCCGGACGGTTTGGAGAAGCGAATTTGGAGTTCCGCTACTTGATTCCGGGGTTCTCACCGGATGGTGGCGCAGTCAAGATGCTGGGCCGTGGGCTCTGGCATTGGATGGTCTGTGAATTCAAAGCCCTGAGACTTCCCAGGCTGAGACGGGAAATGGTTTCCCAGGACCCAGAGGAGCAACCGGTCGAACAGACGGTGGCGGATTCTGCATCTCAGGTTCGCTGAATCCTCGTAGAGACGCAAGATGGTTCGATCCAACATCATGGCTCAGCGGACACGTGTGGCAATTATCGGAGACGGCATCAGCGCCACGACGCTAGCCGCTATGCTGGCAGTGAAGGGAGCGGACGTGGTCTTCTTTGGCGCCGGGAAACGCGCGGACCGAATTGTAGGCGAGTCCATGATACCGGCCATGATCCCCATCATCCAGCGTCTCGGGGTGGAAGACGAGGTGGCTGCGATCGGAGTGAGAAAGCCGGGCGTCACCTTCCGCTTTGATACCAACAAGTTCGTCATCGACTTCGGGGTGATTGGCGATGTCTTGCCGCCTTATGCCTACAATGTTCCCCGGCCGGAGTTTGACGAAATCATCGCCCGCTGCGCAGAAGAATCTGGCGCGGTTCGCGTGGGTGCTCATGCCAAGCTGGAACGTGGGTCCAATGGGGTGAGGGAAGTGCAGTTGAGTGCGGAAAGTCTGGAGCAAATTCCACACTGGGAAGGGCAGCAACCCGACCTGATCGTCGATTGTACGGGACGCGCCCGAGTGATCGCTCGTCTGCTGGATCTCCCTGCTCAAGTCGGCCAGCGAAAGGATGTGGCCTACTTTGCGCACTTCGAAGGGTTTGATCCCGGGTTTGAGCCGGAAGGGCAAGTCTTGATCAACCGTCTGGAGGCGGGTTGGAGTTGGCGGATCCCGCTCCAGAATTGCACCTCCGTGGGAGTGGTGATCAACAAGGACGAGGCGAAGAAGTTCGGGGACTCTCCTGAAGAGCGTCTGGAAGGGATTCTTGCGAACGATCCCGTACTGGGAGAGGCGGGGAAGAACCGCAAACGCATTTCTGAAGTGCCGGTCTATACGAACTACCAGCTGGTCTCCGAGCGTGGATACGGTCCGGGTTGGGTGGCCGCAGGAGATGCCTTTGGCTTCAACGATCCCATGCTTTCTCCGGGCGTGTTTCTGGCCATGCGATCCGCGGAAATGCTGGCGGATCTGATTCCCGCGGAAGGCCCCTTGAATCTGGACCGTGAACTGTCCGCTTACTCGCAAGAGGTGCACCGACTCATCAAGTGTTGGCAGCGGCTTGTCGAGTCGTTCTACAACGGAGCGCTACCGGCATGTCACAAGGCGGGTAGCAATATGCGACGTCTCTACCGTCACCCAATCTCACACAAGGTCGATTCTTACCTGAAGAAGAAGATCACGGAGATGACTTGTGGTGCTTCGACTGGCAATCGCTATAGCCAGTGGTTGTTCGGCATGACCCTGCGATTCGGTCACGGTAATGTGGACCGGGAACAGTTTGCGATTCGCTAGTTATCAGTCGCCGCTGAGCGCAATAGAGGCTCGCAATACTTCGGTGCCATCCTCCAGTCGAACGGTCCCCTCCACTTGCACCAAATTGCCGAGGCGACCCGACAACCGGGCTTCGATCTGCAGTTGGTGCCCGGGCTCCGCTGCACCCAGGATCTTGGCATTGCGAACTGCAGTCAGGCGAAGATTGGAGAGCGGGGGCAAGTTGGGATCAGATTGGGCAACGATCCCTCCGAGTTGCGCCAACGCTTCAATGAGAATCACGCCAGGCATCAGTGGGGAGTCGGGAAAGTGCCCCGCGAGAAAGGCTTCGTCCCCGCGGATACGGTAACTACCTTGGGCGGACTCTCCGGGGGTCAGGCTCTGCAATTCATCCACAAAGCGGAATTCGGGACCATGCGGCAGCCCTGCCAGGACAGTCGCCAGTTCCTGGGGGGACGGTCCGCTCATGGTTGCTCGACTTCGTAACCATCCACGGAAATGTCAAAGAATCCGCTCTTCAACGATACGTCCTCCGCCACCTCGTTGAACTGCGTCTCAATGGCGGTTCCCCCCTTCATGCTGACTGAAAACTCCAGGAGTTGGTTGGTATAAGTCTGGATGACAAAGGTGATGGATTTGATCTCATCCGCAAGCTTCTCGGCCTTCGGCTTGACCTTCACCGTGAGGAGTTCGTCTTTCTCCTCATAAGAAAGAAAGTCGAAGGCGGAGACGAAGTCAGAAAAGCTTCGTGGAAAAGCCATATTCAGAAAACTGCCTGCGCTTTCATCGTCTTCAGAGGGGAGGATGATCTGGGCCTTGCGGGCTTCCGTGTCCAGGATGGTGACCTTACTTCCATCGTGAACCACGATCGTCTTGGGCGGGTCCCCCAGTTGCCAGCGAAACAGGTCGGGTTTCTGATACCAGAATTCTCCCTCGGATTTCAGGGGATTGCGGACTGCCAGCATCTTGCGGGTTTGCACGAAGGTGGCATTCATGGAGCTCACATCCTGGTAAGACTGAATCCACTTTTTGAGCGCCACAGGATCGATCGTTTGAGCCGCGAAACCGGTTTTCAATCCGAGAGGCCCCAGGAGGAGGGCTGCGAGCAACCAGAAAACAGGCATCTGCTTCATAGGCCTGCGAGTATAGTGGTAGGTGAAGGAAAGGGAAAGAGACATCCCCGTGGATTTCCGTTCCGGAGCGGATCTCGTGCAAAGTGCAGTCATTCCAAGAAGTGTGGAATCAGTTGTAATTCACCCCGATACAACGCAAAGTTCTACCCAAAGAGTTGAGACACCAATGGAGATAGCGGCGGGCAAACGCATCAGAGTGATCCTCATGGCGATTATCGGGACCGCTGTGATCGCAGTCCATTGGGCCTTTGCCGAGCGTGGCACTTTCTATTTCCAGCCTATTCTGGCGGGACTCCTCAGCGTCAGTCTGACGGGTTGGGTGCTGCTGATTGGTGAAGCCATACCGCTTCTGCCCCCGCGGAGATACTATAGCTGTGCAGGGAGTGAAGTTCAGCTCTATCGCCGGCTCGGAGTTCCCCTGTTCGGCCGGATTCTCAGCAAGGGGCCTTGTCAATTCCTCATCGGTAGAACCATGGATGCGAGTTGGGATCTCAAATCCCTGGAGAATGTGGATCGATTCACTCGCAAGGCGGAGTTTCTTCATCTCGCGGCCTTGATGGTTTTGCTCGTCCCAACCACGTACTGGACCCTTCATGGATGGTGGTGGGGCGTCTTCTGGCTCACCTTCTTCAATGTCCTGTTCAATGCCTATCCTATCATGCTCCAGCGCTACAACCGGGTCCGGCTGAGACGGTTGTTTCAGAATGTGAAGGAATGCGGATTCGCGTTGGAAGGTTTTATGCCCAAGACCTGAGAGGGCAGTTCCCAAGTTGACTTTCTAGTGCCCTCACGGTGAGTTGTCTCATGTCACGAAACGCTGTCCTGCTGCTGAATCTGGCTGTGGCGGCGATGGCTCTGCTGGCGACCTCCTGTTCCAGCGTCAGCACCCGGCATTCCCAGGAATGGAAAATGGTGCGGCAGTGGCAAGCGGCAGGCTTTCAGGGGAATGAGGTGACTCTTGAAGGGCTCCGCGTGGTTCCTGGCACGGACAAGATCGTTCTACCCCATGACGACACGGATCCATCGACAGGAGCGGGGGTTCCCATGGTCCTGTGGCGCCCTGCCTCAGCGTCAGGAGACGCCAATCGGCTCGGCCTGGGTACCGTCACGCCAGTGACCGCCCTGATGGTGGGGGCTCCCGACAGCCCCCGGGTTCGATTGATTGAGACTTTGGACCAGGACTCGTGGGCGAATGTCAGGTTGGCGGTCGATCGCGCGGCGGCTTATGACGTGTTTCTGGATCACGCCAAGGATTCTCCCATGGTGGGGTTTCAAGGTGGGTTCAATCCCGGGAAGCGTCTTCGGGATCAGGGGCTCTACATGG
>JBHIXE010000366.1:0-5786 GCA_041984905.1 Verrucomicrobiales bacterium
CCTAGACGAAACGCCCCAACCGCTGGAGCCAAAGCTGAAGTAGCAGAGTCGCTGAATCCGTGAGGATCTCGAAGCGCTGCAAGGAGCTGCACTTCCCCCCCGAAGCTTTCAGGGCTGAATCTTGGTCCCCAGCACTTCCAGGAACTTGGCCAGCCAGGCCGGATGCGCGGGCCAGGCGGGCGCCGTCACCAAGTTGCCATCCACCACCGCGTCGGTCACTGGCACTTCCACATACGTGCCGCCGCCCAAGGTCACTTCCGGTCCGCAAGCGGGATAAGCCGTGCATTGGCGCCCTTTTAACACGCCTGCCGCCGCGAGCAACTGCAGCGCATGACAAATCGCCGCGATCGGCTTGTTGGTCTCCGCGAAATGCCGGGTGATCTCCAGAACGCGCTCATTGAGGCGCAGATACTCCGGTGCTCGACCTCCCGGAATCACCAAGCCGTCGTAATCGCTGGGATCGATCTCGGAAAAGGTCGCATTCAGCGCGAACCCGTGGCCGGGCTTCTCGGAATAGGTCTGGTCGCCCTCAAAGTCATGGATCGCGGTGCGCACGGAATCGCCGGCCTTCTTGTCCGGACAGACGGCGTGAACAGTGTGTCCCACCATGAGCAACGCCTGGAAAGGCACCATCACTTCGTAATCCTCGACGAAATCGCCGACCAGCATGAGGAGTTTCTTGGCCATGCGCTAACATCATCCAAAGAAGTGCCTGGCGTCCAGTCGGGATCGACGGGAAAAAGACACCATGCGGTGATCACCGTGCGAAGCTGAACCAGAGAATCGCCACCCCAAATCCAATCGAGGCGGCCAGGATAAACCCAGTCCATCCCCACGATTCCAGAATCCGGAAATCTCCTGACTTCGGATCCCGGACGACCACCACGGCTTGCCCCACTTCGCGGGCCGGAATTTGACCCACCTCATCCACAAAGTGGCTCTCCAGTCCCTCATGCTTCACGCGAACTTCTGGATAATACGCGCCCTCCTCTCCGGCGATATTGGACTTCCATTCGTTGCCGATCACTTCGCCGCTGAGCTTTGGCAGAGACCTTGCACGGGTTCGGCGCAGAAAGTTGGCGATGCCAACCAAAATGAATCCACCTCCTACAGTGATGCCAACTAGTCGTCCGAGAATGTCGACCCAGTTCATTTCCGAAGGGCTTTCGGATTCTTACCAGAGATGAAAAAGAGTGCTCGCGAGAGGACTCGAACCTCCACGGGTCGCCCCACTAGAACCTGAATCTAGCGCGTCTACCAATTCCGCCACACGAGCGATGTGATGTGCATCTCAAGTGATGCAATCGCGGGCGGGAACCTTAATCCGCTCTTTCGGGGATGCAACTGGGAAGGTGGAGATTCCGTGAAATTCCTTGAACACCCACCCGCCTCAAGAACCGCCCTTTTCGAAAGCGCTCAGAATTACCTCCGCCACCTGCTTGCCCATGATGACCCTCCCCGCTTCTGAGAGATGGATGCCGTCGTTGGTGAGGATCTCCGACACGCCCTTCTCTTTCATGAAGGCGTTGAGATCGTTGACCTGGATCCCAAACTCCGCGGCGAGGTCCCGCGCCTTGGCGTTGTAACGGTCGACATCTGCGTTGCGCCGAACGACGCGTTTGTAGTTGGAAAGCCGCTGCCGCTCTTCATCAACGGTGGTCGTCAGGGCAAAGATGATCTGGGCGTCCGTCTCTTTCAGCCGGGTAAAGATGGCGCGCAAGTTGTTCTCGTAGGCCTCAAGGGTGTGGCGAGGCTTGCCGGTCTCCTCAAGAAGATACATGTCATGCAGCCCGGCATTGAGGTGGATGACCTGGGGATCGCGCCCTTCCAACCATCCGTCCAGATTCTCCAGGAGAAAGGCGGTATGCCGGCAATTCTCCGCAGGCGCCCAGATCTCGGCTTTGCCGGCCAACTCGTCGCGAACAACATCCTGGTAGTTACCCCGGATGGAGTCGCCAAGGAGGATCACGAGCGGGAGATCATCGGCCAAAGCCGATCCGACAGAGGCCACCAAGGCCAGAACACAGAGAATGGGGATTTTCATGGATGGATGATGATCCTGGCGGGTCAGCTCCCATCCGGCAAGCGCCCAGCCTCAATTTGCTGAACGGCTTTGAGGACCTCCTGCGCGAGATGCCGATAGGCAAAATGGTAGAAGTGTCCGCCCGGCAAAATCCTGACATCCTCCAACTCCGCTTCCGTCTGGAGGCCTCGCTTTTCCAGGTGGCCCCGAAATGCAGTGACAGGCAGGTGGCGCTCCCGAACCAGGGTGCGCAGGTAGGGCGCAATTGCCTCTCCTTCATGGTCCGGCAGTTCGTGCCCCATCCAACCGACAAATTTGAAGGCGAGTTCCACGCGATCGCCCACGCTCAGGAGGATCAATCGGCGCAGGGTCATTCCGCCAAGTTGGGATTCGCTGAGGGAACGGAGAACCACCGGCAAGATATCCGCGCCAAAGGAGTAGCCGAGGAAAACGACCTGACGACAGCCCCACACCTTGGAGAAGTGCTGGAGAACCCGGGAGAAATCCTGGGCCGATTCCTCAGCAGTGCGTTCTTTCCAGAAATAGCGGGTGGAGTCGATCCCAACCACGGGAATGCCAGCCCGGCTCAGACCCCGAGCGACGCTGGAGCCCATGCGTCCCCAGCCGCCGTCGCCGCTCACGAAGATGGCCAGGGTATCGCCACGTTCCGCCTTGGCCGGCAAGGGATACAAGGCCAGAGGCAGATCTTCCACTTCCGGGACGGGATTGAGCCGCCATCCCACCCAGCCGCGGAGAAAGTGATAGAAGTGAATGTGCATCGCTTCAGGACAAAGAGGAATATGCACTCCTCCACCGCAAAGGAATTGAATATCAATGCGGCGGCAGTAGATTTTTGAGGTCGGTCAGGAGATCGATTTTACCCGTGGACGATATCGCTACCCCCACCTCACTCGGTCCAGAGGATACCATCTGGAAAGGCAATCCATCCCACTGGACCAACTTTGGCGTCTACCTGCTCTGTGGTTTGTTCTGCTGGCTGGTGATTCCGCTGTTCATTCTGATCTACAAGATCCTCCAACTCCGCAGTCATAAGTATGAGCTGACGACGCAGCGGTTTCGCGAGTCCAAAGGGGTCTTCACCCGGCACCGGGACGATCTGGAACTTTACCGGGTCAAGGACATCACCCTGGAAGAACCGTTCCTGCTACGGATGTTTGGCCTGGGCAACATCGTCCTGGATACCTCGGACAAGACCACGCCGATCGTCGTAATCAAAGCGGTAAAGGCGGAAGAAGTGATCGAACTGATCCGGAAATCCGTCGAGAGCATTCGCCTGACCAGAAACGTCCGGGAGATCGATATGGAGTGAGGCGGGAGGTTCCTTTGACCTACTTTCCCTTCTGCAGTTCCTGCATGGCTCTGGCATAGCGTTGGCCAAATTCCCGAAGCGAGGCAGTATCAAAGTGGACGCCATCGCCCTTGTCCGTGAGCCCTTCTGAGCTTGCCAGAGCGACGTGAGTATCCGTCTCGGCCACCTTCTGGAGCTGATCATTGACGATGGGGTAGAAGGTGGGTTCACCTTTCCTGGTGTCTGGCAGGAAAGGCCCCAGTTGTCCCAGGACAAAGGGCAACTCCGGTGCATCCAGATCACTGCGCCAATCCCGGATCATCGCGGACAACATCCCACCGTAGTTCAGTGCACGTTGCTCCTCGCCCGAGTCGGATTCGCCCTGGTGCCAAAGAACACCTTTGAGCGTGCCTTCTTTCATGGCCGCTTCAATCCGGACCTTCGCCTGCTCATAGAGATCCGCCCCTTTCTGCCAGCGCGAAATGGGAGTGCCGCCCACCGCACAGGGAACCAACCCGATGGTGACATCAGGGTCCGCTTCCGCCATGGCGCGACCAAAGGAACTGCCCAGGCCCACGCCTGCGATCGGCTTGTCAAAGTGCAGAGGATCCGTGGCGGGCGCCCACTGATTCTCCTTGGTGAACATGAGCACGCGCGGATGCTCCACCTTGGCCTCGTCATCCAGCACTCCGCGACCTGCCATGTTGGACTGCCCGATCAGCAGGTAGAGATGCAGCTTTTCTTTGGCGACAGCCTTTGGCGGATCCGCCGCCTGAAGCCCGGAAAGTAAGCCCAGCAAGAGTGCGCCAAGCAGGAGAAATCGAGAAAGAGGGAAGCTTTTTTCGTCTAATCCAATCATGAGATCCCGATCTTTGAGACAAACGCCCGGAGGGGCAAGTGTTTCTGTCGTTGAAGTCACCAAATACGCATCGGGCTCGACCAATTGAATTTCCCCGATACAATGCGTCGTTTCCTCCTGGCCCATCCGTAACCGCGGACTCGGAAATAGATGAACCCGTTTGTGAATGAATTGTGGACCCTGTGCTCGGACGCCTTGCGCCTGGATCCCTCCGTGTTCACTCGGGTCACGGAATCCGATTACCCTACCCTGATTCCCCTGACGGTGCTGCTGCTCGCCGGCCTGTCACAGGCGATTGGCCAGAGCATCGCCCTGTTCATCAACCGGGTGCGCCCGATTCGGTTCGCGCTGAGCCTGTTGGTCTCGGCAGTGCTCTATGTGTTCTCCTACCTGTTCTGGGTCTCCAGCATCTGGATTGTCAGCAACCTGATTTACGGGGTCGACCTGACGCTGCCTCATGTCGCCCGGGGCCTGGCGCTGTGCTACGTGGCTCAGATCCTGGGCATCCTCGTGGTGCTCCCCTATTTTGGAGTGCCCATCTCCGTGGGGCTTAGCATCTGGACCTTCCTGGCGATCCTCGTGGGATTGGAATCCGTGCAGGGACTGACGATGTGGTCCGCCATGGGATGTGCCGGTCTCGGCTGGGTGGTTCTTCAGGTGCTGCAACGCACCGTCGGCAGGCCTCTGGGCATGGTCAGCCGGTGGATCCGCAATCAGCTGGCCGGAACCCGGCTGGTCACGGATCCCAAAGCCCTGCGGGAAATCGTGCTGGCGGAAAATGTCTTCAGCCAACCGTTACCGGTCACCGAGTGGATGCAGGAGGCGACGAACCGCTTCACCTTCCTGACGACTCGCCGGTTTATCATGATCGTTTTCGTCGCTCTCTTTGGGGTGTTTGTCCTCATGGCGATGGCCGAGGCCAATGGCCTGTTTGAAGCGGCGGTCATGGCGTTTCAGGACACGTTTGGGCTCGTGATGACCCTGATCATGGTCACGGTGATCGCTCTCTTGATCGCCATTCTCATGACGCCCAATGAGGCCCTGACCTGGTGGGCGAACTGGAAAGAGCCGGAGATTCTCAGCCTGGGCGAAGTCGTCCGCCAGCCAGCGGAATCCACCGTTCCAGTATCCCGCTACGTAGCTTTTCTCGATGGGATTGATCAGGGCTCTTACGAGTATTCCCCAGCTGTGGAGGGTTTCCTGGACAAGTTGGGTCACGAGTTGCCCAATGACATCATGGTGCTGAAAGGCATCGTGTCCTACTCCGTCACCAATAAGCCTCTGTCCCAGCGCCGAGTCCTGTCCTTTCTCTGGCGCGCGGTGGAGAAGATGCGAGCCAACAAACACTTCGGGTTCCTCGCCAATCTCATCAACATGCGCAACCTTTTTGCCGTGCTGGTGAGCGCCGACAACCGCTATGGCCCGATTCAGAATCAGGGGCTGGCACAGGTGCTCTACAACAGCTTGCTGCACCACGGCTACGAGCCCGGTAGCGGCGTGCCCATCACCCTGATTGGATCAAGTGGCGGCAGCCAGATGGCAGCGGGAGCCCTTCCCTTCCTCAAGCGCGCGACGGGAGCCCCGATTGAGGTGAT
>JBHIXE010000367.1:0-5784 GCA_041984905.1 Verrucomicrobiales bacterium
GAGAGCATGACGTCTTTGACCGGGATGGCGATGACCTGCATTGCGAATTGCCAGTCGAATTGGGCAAAGCGCTTCTCGGAGGCGAGATCGAAGTCCCCACCTTGGAAGGCAAGCGAACGATCAAGATTCCAGCCGGCACCCAGAACAATACCACGGTGCGGGTGGCCGGGGGCGGTATCCAGGGGCATTCCGGTGAGGAGAAGGGAAGCCTTTTCCTTCACATCCAGGTGGAGATTCCCACCAAGCTGAATGGTCATCAGCGTGAGAAACTGGAAGCGTTCGTGGATAGCCTGGAAGAAAAGAACTCGCCGATTTACCGCTCTTTCCTGGAACGGGCGCGCCGTTTCTTCGGCTAATCCCAGACTCCCATGCCGTCCCGGCACCGCTTTTTCCTTTCGCCTGAGTCCTGGGCCGCTGGTGACTGGAAACTAGTCGATGATGAGGCCCATCATTGTGCCAAGGTGTTTCGCCACAAGGAAGGGGATGAGATCGAGATTTTTGATGGGCAGGGCCATTGCCGGAGTGCCTGGGTTTCCGGCGTGAGATCCCGCGAGGTACAACTGGATCCCCAGGACGAGCATCCCGCGCAGGAGCGAACGTGTTTCCTGACTCTCGCGCAGGCGATTCCCAAGGGGAAGAACATGGATCTTATTGTCCAGAAGAGCGTGGAACTGGGCGTTTCCTGTATCGCTCCGCTCCTCACGGAGCGTACCGTAGTGAAGGCCTCCGATGGGAAAGACCTAAGCAGCAAGTGGCGACGCGTTGCTCTGGAAGCCTGCAAGCAGTGTGGCCAGAACTGGTTGCCAGAGGTGACCCCGGTGCAAAGTCTGAAGGACTGGGTTTCCGAAGATGAGAATCTTCTTCGGCTGGTCGCGGCTCTCACCAAGGATGCGCGCTCGCTGAAGGAAGTGGTATCTCAAGGAGGATCCTCCTCAGCTTCCGTTCTGATTGGTCCGGAAGGAGACTTCACTCCAGAGGAGTTGACCTTTCTTCAGGCTCAAGGGTATGTGCCGCTCTCACTGGGTCCACTAGTCCTCCGCGCCGAAACCGCGGCGCTCTACGCACTGAGTATCCTGAGCTACGAACTGGGGATGCAAGATCCCGCTTAGGGACATTTCTTCGTTGGCGCTGGCGGGATTTGTTGGTTTGGTTTGTCTCCATGAAACCCTCACTTCGCTTGCTCACCCTCCTGATGCTCCCAGCATTGGCGCTGAATCTGTCTGCGGCAGATAAGACAGACGCCAAGGAGCCCAAGAAGAAACCTGCTGCCGCCAAGCCGGCCGTTCCCAAGCCGACCTTTGGCAACATCAACTACGGCCCGCATCCCAAGCAGTTTTTCCACTTCTGGCAGGCGGAGTCCGACGAACCCACTCCCTTGCTGGTCTTCATCCACGGTGGTGGTTGGCGTGGGGGAAACCTCATGGCAGGCGGGATTGATCAAGTTCTCCCGGCCATGCTGGAGAACGGCATTTCCGTGGCCTCGGTGGAATACCGGTTTGTCACCGAAGCGGAAGGCGTGGAGCCTCCCGTGAAAGCTCCCCTGCACGACGCCGCGCGTGCCATCCAGACGATCCGTAGTCGCGCCGAGGAATGGAACATCGATAAGAGTCGCGTGGGTGCTTCCGGTGGATCTGCCGGCGCCTGCACCAGTCTCTGGCTCGCATTTCACGACGACCTTGCCCAGCCCGACAGCCCGGACCCGATCGCTCGCGAATCGACTCGTCTGACCTGTGCCGCCGTGCGCGGTGCGCAAACCACGCTCGATCCCCAGCAAATGATTGAGTGGACGCCGAATAGCAAATACGGCAACCACGCTTTCGGAATCGAACCGGAAAAGGGTTCTGGTCAAAGTCCGTTTCAAGCTTTCCTCGCCAAGCGGGACGAGATTCTGCCCTGGATCCAGGAATACTCGCCCTATGCCCTGGTGACCAAGGATGATCCGCCGGTGTATCTGGTCTACACTGGTCCTCCAGCGATTGGCGAGGAACAGAAAGATCCCACGCACACCGCCAACTTTGGCCTGAAGCTTCAGGAGCATGTCCAGAGCGTGGGCGGGGAAGCGGAGCTGGTTTATCCTGGCGCTCCGAACGTGGTGCATGAGGATCTCAACGCTTTCCTCATCGCCAAGCTCAAGGGCCACGAGTAGTCCGCTCGGCGGAAGCCGGGAGGATAGGTGATTTGCCAGTGGCGGCAATCCAAGCGTGATTTCGCGTTTACAAACGGCCAACAGGTCAGGATATTTGCCGCCCCATGCCAGCAGAGTTGAGCAAAGCCTATCAGCCCGGTGAAGTCGAACAGAAGTGGTACGACCGCTGGGTCGAGGCCGATTGCTTCCGAGGCGATGAAACCTCGGAAGCCGAGCCCTATTCCATCGTGATCCCGCCGCCGAATGTCACTGGCATTCTGCACCTGGGACACGTGCTCAACAATACCATCCAGGATATCCTGGCCCGACGCGCCCGCATGAAGGGCAAGTCCGTTCTTTGGTTGCCCGGCACGGACCACGCGGGCATCGCGACCCAGTCCAAGGTGGAGCAGAAGCTCCGCAAGGAAGAGGGCAAAACCCGTCACGACCTGGGCCGCGAAGCTTTCCTCGACGAAGTGTGGAAGTGGAAGGACGAGCACGGGGGCATCATCATCAAGCAGCTCAAGCGGATGGGGTGTTCCTGTGACTGGGGCCGGGAACGCTTCACCATGGATGAGGATTACTCCCGCTGGATCTCGCGGATCTTTACGGAACTCTTCCAGGAAGGGCTCATCTATCGTGGCAAACGAATGGTGAACTGGTGCCCCAAATCGCTCACCGCGCTGAGCGATGAAGAGGTGATCATGAAGGAGCAGCGCAGCAAGCTCTACTACATGAAATACGAGATCGCCGATGAACCGGGGCGGTTCGTCGAGATCGCCACGACTCGCCCGGAGACGCTCATGGGGGATACCGCTGTGGCCGTGAATCCTAACGACCCGCGTTACGCGGACTTGCTGGGCAAGTTCGCTATTCGTCCTTTCCCCCATGCCGAGATTCCGATCGTGGCGGACGAGCATATCGATCCGGAATTCGGAACCGGTGTGCTCAAGGTGACTCCAGCCCACGACAAGGCCGACTTTGAGATCGGACTGCGTCACAACCTGGAGATCATCGATGTCTTCAATCCTGACGGCACGCTCAATGAGTTGGCCGGCGAGGAGTTCGCGGGCATGGATCGTTTTGAGGCGCGCAAGAAGGCCGCGAAGAAGCTCGACGAGATGGGCTTGTTGGTTCGCGAGGAGGACTACGTCAACAACGTGGGCTTCAGCGAGCGCGCGGATGTGCCGATTGAGCCCCGCATTTCCATGCAGTGGTTCCTCAAGTATCCCTGCGTGAAGGAAGCCACCGAAGCCGTGGCCAGCGACGACATCACTTTCCGCCCGGAACGCTGGAAGAAGACCTATCTGCACTGGATGGAGAACATCCAGGACTGGTGCATCAGTCGTCAGCTCTGGTGGGGACACCAGATTCCCGTGTGGTATCGCAAGGACAAGGCCGCAGCGCTTCAGGCCGCGGAATCCCTGGATGCGGGTTCGCTTGGTGAGGATCTGTATTGCGGAATCGATCCGCCGGAAGATGCGGAGAACTGGGTGCGGGACTCAGACGTGCTGGATACCTGGTTCAGCAGTTGGCTCTGGCCTTTTGCCACGATGACGCCGCCGGAAGGCGAGCCCACGCCCACGGTGCAGAAGTTCTACCCGACCTCCGACCTCGTGACGGGACCAGACATCATCTTCTTCTGGGTCGCGCGGATGATCATGGCGGGCTACCGCTTTGAAGGAGAGTTGCCCTTCCGCAATGTCTTCTTCACCTCTATCATTCGGGACAAGTTCGGCCGGAAACTCGCCAAGCAGTTGGGTAACTCACCCGACCCGCTCGATATCATGGATCAGCTCGGTGCGGACGCGATGCGCTTTGCCATCATGCGGACGGCACCGATTGGAACGGACGTGCGCTTCATCGAGGAACGCGGCAATGCCAAGACACCCAAGGAGTTCGATAAGATCGGCCAGAAGGGTGGCGAGCAGCATTTCCCGCAGGTGGAAGAAGGGCGGAACTTCGCCAATAAGCTTTGGAACGCCTGTCGCTTCCGCCAGATGCAGGGAGCTCCCGATGCGGAACCCGCCGCGCCTTCGATCTATGCGATCGATATCCTGGCGAAGCTCGACCAAATGGAGAAGGACTTGGAAGTGGCCTATGGGGAGTACAAGTTCAACGAGATCGCCCAGCTTCTTTACGAGTTCTTCTGGAGCCAGTTCTGTGATTGGTATCTGGAATCCGCCAAGGGTGACTTCAGCAAGGACGCCGATCCTGCTCGCAAAGCTGCAACGCTGAAGACCATCGACACCGCCTTGAGCCGGGTCATCATGCATCTGCACCCTTACATGCCGCACATCACCGAGGAACTCTGGGAGAAACTCGGCTACGGCGACGGCGAAACGCTGCTCATGAAGGAGCGCTTGCCGGAGACATCGGTGACAGAAGGGTTGGAGATCGAGCCCGCCAAGAGTCATGTGGCCGCCATTTACGAAGCGGTGGGTCGTGCCCGGAACTTGAAAGCGGAATACAATCTGGCATCCAACAAGAACGCCAAATTCATCCTCTCGCCCGTGGCGGATTGGGTGGCTGGTGAGATGGATGTCTTTGCGGTGCTCGCCGGGGCTGGCGAGATCGAGATCCAAGCCGACTACCAGGCCGACAAAGGCGTGCCTCAAGCTCTGACCGAGATCGGCAAGATTTACATGCCGCTGGAAGGCCTCATCGATACCGAAGCGGAGAAAGCCCGGCTCGGCAAAGAACTGGCCAAGGTCGAAGACGAGATCCAGAAGGTCGACGCCAAGCTCGCCAACCCCAACTTCGTGGAACGCGCCAAACCGGAAGTCGTTCAGGAAGCCCGGGAGCGGAAAGAAAGCTGGGAAGACCGGCGCAAGCAGTTGCAAGAGATGATCGCGGCCCTGGGCTAGGCTGTCGGCATCCACGGAGCCTCCCGTGTCGGAGCGCGAGCGGCCTCGCTCGCCTGCAGAGGACGAGAGCGCAGACTCCCGGTTGGAGTTCACGCTTCAGCGTGCGCGGAGCCCATCCGTTTCCCAGCCTCGCGCCCGCCAGGAAAGGAGGGAAACGCGTCGTCGTTTCCGCGCACTGCCTGGGAACCGGAGATGTCGTGGCGACCCGTCTTGGGGAGTTGTGTTTGATGATCTGAGCGTGATAGCGTCTACGAAACCGTAGCGCGATATTTCGAAATTGGATGATCTTCAGGCATTTCATTCTCCCGACAATGATTATCTCAGCCGTCTTGTGCACGTTGGGTGAAGCGACTTTGCCAATATTCCCCGAGCCCCGAGAGGAACGAACACCGGACGAATGGGCCATCGCAAACGCGTTTGGCGTCGTCGTTTGGACTGTCTCACTAGGGCTCGGTTACGGTTATTATCGATTGAGAAGTCGCCCGCATTCAGACACGCGTTCCAAACGCGGCCCCGTTTTGTAATGGCCGATCTTGCCGGGCTCGTCATGCTGGTTTCATGAGCGATTCGTGTCACACTCGATCCGAGGTCCGGATCGAAATCTTCAAGGACTCGCGCTGGGGCATCAACTTGCGGGAGACCTATACCTGCTCCCAATGCGGGGAAACGCTACCCAGCCGACATAAACCCGCGAACTTGCGCCAGCTGCTCTGGGGCGGATGGACTTGTCCTCAGTGCGGGGAAGAACTGGACAAGTGGTGTCAGCCGGTGGCGCGCCGTGTTTCAAGTGAA
>JBHIXE010000368.1:0-5756 GCA_041984905.1 Verrucomicrobiales bacterium
TGAAGGTCCGATTCATCCAGGATGAGTCGCGCCGATGGCGCTTTTCGTTGATGCGTCCCTAACCTGGGGCGTTGCCCCAGGCTACTATCATGCCGCGCCGGTTGGCGCTCGTTGGCTGGTGGAGCTGCTCACCACGGAAACGAGGGAGCGATTCCCTCCATTTCTCCTCATTGCCTGCGCCCTCCACTCCTCTTTGGCGCTCCACTCCTCCCTTCGCAATACCCCTCACCGCGCGATCTTCCCGAAACTCAACCGGTCCAACGGATCGCCAGCTTCACTGGGCGCGAAGCTGGTGATCTCCTGCTGTTCCCCACTTCCCCGCACGCGCAGCACGTTGAAGTGCCAGGGCCAGAGTGTGTTCGGCAGGCGCTGGTAGACCATGTGATGCACCGGATCTCCGGCTCCCTGTTCTTCCGTCACCAGAGGGATCCGCGCTTCCACGGACCAGAAATCCTCGCCCACATGCACGGCAAACTCCGCGTTGGATTGCCATTTGATCCCGCTCACGCCGTCCTCCGTCATGTCCGTATCCAGGATCGCCCCACTCGGACTGATTGCGATCCGGTAGAAGGCGTGCTGATCCGTCTCCAGCAGAAGCTCCACATGCTCCTCCTCCAGGATTGCCGGATCATCCTGCTTGCGCTTCGCCAGTTTGGGCACGCCGCCCTCTGACTCACAGCGAATGCCCACCCAGAGCGCGTCCGGCGCGGTCAGTAGTTGGAACCGGGTCGCTTGCTCCGGCTTCTCTCCATCGCTCAAGCGGCCCAACTTGCCTTGCAAGTTCCAGTACGCCTCCTCCAGTTTGCCATCGATCGCGCCCTGTTCTCGGGCCTCGTCCCACTTGTCCTTACCCATGTCCCAGGGACGCAAGGTCTTGGTCTCGCCTCGTTTCTGCAGGGTGCTCAGCTTTCGCTGAAGCTCCTCCAGGGGATCGAACTCATCGATGATCAACTGGATGCGTTGGCCATAGATCCCGTCACCTGCGGCTGCCCGCGCCGTATGCAGGCGCTCCAGCAGGCCCACTCGCGCGGGCAACTCCAGCTTGGCCTTGCCATCCATCGAATAGCTGGCTTCCCCATACTCGACCGCTGCCCGCATCTCCTGACTGGCCGGACCGTAGAAACGATCGTAATACTCCGCCAGCAGCGCGTCCACATCCTGATCCGCATCCCAGAGGAACCGGGCATTCACGTAGAGATTCAGGTGATTCGTCCCCGGCCGCCCCCAGGTTTGCCCTCCTTCACCGGTCTCCACATTGGCTCGCGCGACCTCGCTCATTTCGCCCTGGGAGATCCCCTTCATGGCCCGGAGATCACGCGCCATCTGCTGCGGATGCCAGACCGTGTCGTAGTAGTTATTCTCTACTCGTACGATGCGTGCCGTCGGCATCTTGGCCCGCCAGGTCTTCACCAGATCCTGATACCACGTCCAGTTTTCTTCCTTGGCAAAAGCGGGCCGGCCCACGTTGTTGATCCGCACCGCAATGTTAGGACTGAGCTTGTCGATGCTCGCTGGCGGTTCCTTGTAAAAGGTGTAGGCCGCTCCAATCAAGAGATGATCCGGGTGCGTCTCGGCAACCTCTCGCGCCACCTTGTCCAGGAATCCCCACACCGCATCCGAAGGCGTGAGCTGAGCGCAGTCCTCGCACTGACACATACGCAGGCCATCCTGGGGAGATAGCTGCAGGGTCGGCTCATCGTAGAGATCAAAGACCGTGCGCGCATATCCCACCGCTTCCCGCACCATCCCCTCCGACGACCAGCAGACATGGCCCGTACCTCGCGTGAACGTGTCCCGCTCACCATTGATGAGCGCGTAGTATTCCGGATGCGCCTGCTGCAATTCCGCCCGTTCGTGAACCCGGCTCAAACCGTGCGTCTTGGGCCCCGCACCCAGAAGCTCGTAGCCGTAGTTCAACCCCAGTCGACGTCCCCAGAGCACGGCTTCCTCCGGCGCTCTCATGTAGGTGGGACCCAGAAACTGGCGCAGCGCATAGTCCGGCCGCACTTCGACAAGCCCTTCCTCCGGCATGGCAATCGACGCTAGTTCTGGTACGACCTCGCCCAATTCCCCTGGCATGTACCAGCGCACTCCCAGTGAGCGCAAGAAGCCGTAGACCGCGTTCAGCGTGCCGCCCTCGTCATGACCCCAGGTCTGGGTCGGCTCGTTGAACATCCGGTAGCTCGACGTCATCGGGAAGCCCCAGGGTCCACCCTGCCCTCGCTCTGCCACGATCCGATCCCATTCCTTGGCCGCTCTCTCCTGGTCGTTCCGCGAGCCCGCGCTGGGTTTCGGCGGCAAGAAGTCGAAGTCATGCCCCACCAGCGCCAGATAGTCTGGACCCGTCTTCATCCGATAAGCGCCGTACTTCAGGTTCCTGGCATCGATCCCCAGCGCCCGGCTCTCCGGGCTGTCTCCCAGGTAAATCCGGATCGCGCCATTGCCGGAGGCTTCCTCACGAATCGGCAACTGCGCCCCGCTGATCTTGGCCACGTAGGTCTGCAGTTCCCGTGCCGCCAGCTTCACCATGCGAGGCGGGTCCGCCGCCACGATGATCTCCGCCTGTGGTTGGCCATCCTTGACGAGGAAAGTCTCCGCCGCGGCAATGGAGGGAAGGCCGGCGAACAGAATCAATAGAGCAAAGAGGGCGAGTTTCATAGGACGCAGAGCAACAAAGTTCCTAGCCAACAAACGCCAGAGGTGAAGGGATCCTTTCAACTGCCTTTGACTCCGGCTCCACCCCCGCCATTCCTCCAAGCTTCGGTGGGATCAAAGAGTTCGCCGAAGTGTAGGCCCCTCGTATCCGCCCCGTTCGGCTGACTCGGGAGAGGCCCACTCGAACGCCCGATCGATGACGAGATTCTCCCAGTTGTTGTTGTAACAACCATAAAATTGGTTATTTTAGTAACTGGGCCGTTGCTTGGGGCACTTCTCAGTCTCAACCCTGCAATATCATGAAACGGCACTTCAACACGCCTCTGCTCGTGGTCTCGGCGCTTCTCCTCTGCCTGGTGTCACTTTTTCTCCTCAAGAAGGTGGAATCGCGATCCCAGAGGGACGTAGGCAATGCCCTTCAGTCGGTCCTTCACTCTACCGAACAATCCCTGCTTTCCTGGGTAAAGGCAGAGAAGGTCCATCTGGAGATCTGGGCCGCACAACCTCAAGTCATTGAGCTGGCTGAGGAACTCCTGGCGACGGATTCTTCTCCCCAGGCTCTTGTCCAGGCCACCGCTCAGGCGAAACTGCGCACGGCCATGCAGCCTCTCCTGAAGGCCAAATACAAGGGCTACTTCATCATTGGCCCAGACAATCTGAGTCTCGCTTCCTCCCGGGACAGCAACATCGGCACCCAGAACCTGTTAACGGAGCAGCCAGACCGTCTGGATCGCGTCTGGGCGGGAGACTCTATGTTCTTTCTTCCCCAGACTTCGGACGTCTATCTAGGCAACAACACCCGGAATGTGAGTATCTTTGTCGGCACCCCGATACGCAATGCTTCCGGTTCCACCATAGCCGTCCTGACCTTCCGGCTGGATCCAGATCAGGACTTCATTCCTATCCTGAATCGAGGGACGATCGGCGAGACAGGATCCACCATTGCCTACGATGCGTCCGGGCAAGAGATCCGCTACAGCCAGTTTGGTCTCCCGGAAGGTCTCTTGGATCAAATCCAACGGCGTCAGGACACCGCTTCTCATGGAACTCATGCCATGGCGCCTCTAGCAATGTTGCCCCAGCTCTCCGTCTTCCGGGCCATGTCTACCCAAACCTCCCAAACGCTGGCTGGAGAACGGCTCGTCAGTCAGAATGGCGACCTTTCAACCGGAGAGATTGGCGTGTGGACCTGGAACGACCAATTGGGGTTCGGCCTGGCAACCCGGCAGTCTGCCGCGGAAGCCTATGCCACCTACCGGAATGTGCGGAGTGTCTGGCTGGCTCTCACCTTGACCGCACTGGGCCTCATGGGCACGGTCTCCCTGGTGCGGACCCGAGGCGCTCGCCAGAATGAACACACCCAGGGTCACCTTCAAGCCGTTGTGGACAGCGCCCCGGACGGTATCATCTCCCTCAATTCCGGTGGCGTCATCCAAAGCTGGAATCCCGGAGCGGCTCGGATCTTTGATTACACGGCTGATGACGTGGTGGGGCAGCCCATCCGCCTGCTCTGTCCGGAGTGGGATTTCCCTCAATTTCAGGCGGAGCGGAATTCTCAGGGCGAGTTTCCCAGGCGTGAACTGGAAGGGCTCAAGAAAGACGGGACACGATTTCCGCTTCAGCTCTGCATCAGCCAGATGTCCGTGCCTGGCCAGCGTCAATATGTGGCCACCCTGCGAGACATTACGCAACGCAAACGCTTTGAATGGGAGATCACCCATGCCCGGGATGTCGCGGAGGCAGCGAACAGGGCCAAGAGTGTATTTCTGGCGAATATCTCCCATGAGTTCCGTACGCCGATGAACTCCATCCTGGGCTTCACCCAGGTCACCCTGGACGATCCCTCACTTCCTCCCAATCAAAGGGTTCAGCTCAGGATGGTCCAAGAGAGCGGTCAGCATCTGCTGGAGCTCATCGATGACATCCTGGAGATGTCCAAGTTTGAGGCCGGCTTCAGTCCCTGCGAGTCCACGCCCTTCCAACTCCAGGAGTTGCTGGATGAAATGATGGCCGAGGTGCGGGGCCAGGCAGAGGACAAGGGCCTGCAAACCGGCATTACCGTGGGGCCGGATGTGCAGCAGAGCCTCGCTGCGGACGTCACCAAGCTCAAGAAGGTGCTGCGCCATCTCCTGGATAACGCCCTTAAATTCACCGACAAAGGTCGAATCGACCTGCGAGTGATCCCGGTGCTACCGGATGAAGCCAGGCGGATGCGCATCCGCTTTGAGGTCAAGGACACCGGGGTGGGAGTTCCCCAGGCGGCCCGGGAACGGGTCTTCGAGGCCTTCGAACAAGCCTCCGACCGCCTCAGCGAAGGCAGCACAGGTCTGGGCCTCACCATCTGCCGCAACTACGTGCAGGCCATGGGGGGCAAGCTCCAACTCGAAAGCATGGAGGGTCAAGGCTCCACCTTTTCCTTCACCATCCCGGCCGAGCCAGTCAAGGTGCAGAACGATGCACCCACAGTTCGCTCTCAGGGCGTGCCCACCAGTCTCGCCGACGAAGATCGCGGCACCCGCGTGCTGGTGGTGGATGATCTGCCCGCCAATCGCCTTCTCCTGGTGACCTTACTCCGCCCGCTCGGGTTCGACATCCAGGAAGCCTGCAACGGCATGGAAGCGCTGGAAGCGTTCCAGTCCTTTGCCCCTCAAGTGATCCTGATGGACTCTCGCATGCCGGGGATGGATGGCCTGGAAGCCACTCGCCGCATCAAGGCCACTGAGGAAGGCTCCCACACCCCGGTCATCGGCATCAGCGCCAACTCCTTCCCCGAAGACACCAAGCAAGCGCTCGCCGCGGGAAGCTCGGAGTTTCTCAGCAAGCCCTATGGCGCGCTGGATCTACTCGAGGCCATGCGCCGCCACACTGGGGTGCACTATCAGTACGATGGATCCCGTAACGCTCCACGCAGCGGCACCGCGCTCTCCAGTTGAGCGACTCTGAGGGGCCCTTTGAGGGCGGAGGTTACCCCCCGTCTCATCTTGCGATCGCTTCCCCCGAGGGAGTCCGCGAGATGGGACGTTCTGTTTCTCGGGGCACCTCGAATGGACAGTGCGACAGTGCGACAGTGCGACAGTGCGACAGTGCGACAGTGCGACAGT
>JBHIXE010000369.1:0-5717 GCA_041984905.1 Verrucomicrobiales bacterium
CAGACCTCCGACCAGTCCCAGCACATCTCCAGCTGCGAGATCACGCGCCAAATCCAAGCGACTAATATAGTAGATCGATTTTCGATTGTCCCATAAGCCCCGGTTGGCCGGTCGTCTCCAATCTCATTCCCCTGAGGAGGCGGCCGGCCACTATCTTTTGGCGCGTATGGGCGGAGGAGTGGTCGATTGTCAGTGCTTAGTTGTCAGACTCCAAACCTGCGGGCTAAGATCCACGACGACTGACTGCTTGCGCGGAGGCGAGTTCCTGAACACAATGGTCGCGGTATGCGCCGATTGCGGATCGTCATCTATTTCATCCCCCTGATCCTGATCTTCCTGGTCTATCACTTTCTGGCCAGCCTGACCTATTACGAGACGGCAGACCGGAATTCGCTGACCTTTGCGATCACGGATGAACCGATTGGGATCGATCCCTTGACGGAACAGGATCCGGTATCGGAGGAGATCGAATCCCTTCTGTTTGACACTTTGTTGGGACGCTCGCCGGAAATGGAGTTGGAAGGCCGCCTGGCGGAGTCCTGGTCCTATGATGCGCAGGCGCGCTATTTCTTTGATAGTGAGCGCTATGCCAGGGAATCCTGGGAAGAGTTTTCGAAAGATCGCGAGCCTTGGAAGGCATGGGGAATCGCGGACGCGGAACTCACGGGCACGGAAATCCGCATCGCCTTTGACCATCGGCGAGCCGGCGTGGCGGAAGAAATCCTGGCGGCCCTGCCTGCCGAGCATTTGGCTCCCATCACGGTCTGGCAGATCCAGACGGAACACTCCGCAGAGCCGTCCTTCCGCAACTACCTGGAGGGCGCGGTAGAAGGCTGGCAGGTGCGTCGCACCTGGTCGGAAGCGCCCGACATGGTGGAGGTGTTGTCGGCAGGGAAGACGGAGAATTTCCTGCGGGAACTGGAGATTTACTATTCCTCCAATCCGCAACTGGATGCCCGGCTCAAGGTGGTGGATGAGATTCCCCATCTCTACGAGCCTCGCATGAGGATCAACCTGCGTTCCGGAGTGGTCTGGCATGATGGCCACGCGTTTTCGGTAGAAGACGTGGTTCACTCCATCCAGCAGGCTCGCACCAGTCGCTTGGAGCCGATGGTCGTGAGTGGACTCAGGGAGATTCTCTCCATTGAACCCAGCGGGCCCTTGAGTTTGCTGGTGAACTATCGGCATCAAACGGCCCAGAACCTCGAGATCTGGGAACAGTTGCGAATTCTTCCGGCTCATGCCGGTCATATCTACAACCCTGCCAAACCGAATCTTCTAATTGGAACTGGGCCCTTCTTCATTCGGCAATGGAGTCCGGGTTTACCCATTATCCTGGAGCGGAATCCCAACTACTACCGGGGAGAACCCGAGAACCACCGCCTGGTCTATGAGCAGGTCCTGGATAACCGGTTGCTCCGGCTGCTATTCCAAACCGGTGCGATCGATTCCTACCGTGCCCGGCCTACCAGTTACAGTTACATCGAGAATCACCCGGATTTTACGCTCTCGGCGGGCCCTGCGGTGGAACACGTTCGGATTGCCTGGAACCTGGATCATTTCCTGTTCGCGGATCCACGCATTCGCCTTGCTTTAGCTCACGCCACGGATGCTCGCTCGCTGCGCAGGGATCTGTTGGCCGGGGAAGGTAAACCCGTGGACCGGCTCATCCATCCCGGCGTCCTGCCTGGTCTCGAGCCCATCGAGGAGATCGCTTATAACGCTCGGCGCGCCAACCAGTTGCTGGATGAGGCCGGCTGGTCGGACATGCGGTTCGGGATCCGATACAAGGGTCGCACTCCGTTGAGTTTCCGCCTGACTCTGGTCGGCGCGGATGAGTTCCAGCGAGAACTGGCACGTTCTCTTCAGAGGGACTGGCGGCAGTTTGGTATCCAGGTCCAGTTGCACATGGCGACTCACGCGGATGTGTCCCGGATTCAAACCAGCAACGAGGATTTTGAAGCTGCGCTGATCGTTCGTCCGCTGGATCCCTACGTGGATCTCTATGGCCGATGGCATTCCTCTGAAGTCGGCCCGGGACGGGGGAACTTTTCCCATTTGCGAGACACCACCGTCGACGATTTGCTGACTGAGATTCGTTCCTCATCGGGACCTGAGGAAACGGAGCAGCTCTTTGGTGAGCTTCAGAAGCAGCTCATGAATCTGCAGCCCTGCCTGCATGTGGCTCTGCGAGACTCCGCCCGAGTCTTTCGCAAAGACCGGGTTCAGGTAGTAGACAAGTCGCGAAGAGGGGCAGAGACTCCCGAAGTGCGGGATGTCGGGGCGAACAGCGTGTCTTTGGGTTATGATCTAGCCTGGTGGGTAAAATCCGTCGTGGAACCGGAGATGTCGCCAGAACCGGCGCCCTCGGTAGCCGCGGCAAAGGAGGAGTGAGAAAGAACCAGGAATGATTCAGGTTATCAGCCGAAATCTGCTTCTGTCAGGAGCCAAGTTGCTGTTGCTCACCATCGGCATCTTTCTCATCCTGCGCTCGGCGGCGTACTATGATGCCGGGTTCACCTTTCTGGAGTTCTGCAAGTCGCTGCTCTCTGGACGCCTGTTGGATCACATGGCCATGTCCGGTTTGCCGCCGATTCGGATCTCTGTTTCCTACAGCCTTACCATTCTCTTCATGGCTCTGCTTCTGAGCTATGGGATTGGCGCGCCGTTAGGCGTGTTGCTCGCCCGGTATCGCATGGCCTGGACGCAGATTTTAGGGCATGTCTTTATGGGAGCGGCCCTGGCGGTGCCGGCTTTCTGGATCGCCTACCTGGTGCTCTACCATTCCATCATGGAATGGGGGATCTTCATCGATGGAAGTGGCACTCGGGCGGGGGAGGCAAACAGCATCAAGGCTTTCATTGGCCGTTGCCTGCTGCTGGCGCTTCCTTTGTCCCTCTCTGGAATGGCATTTGTTACCCGGCAAGTGTTTCAGACCCTCTTCAACGCTTTTCCGCCTGGCTCCCTTTTGAACGCCCGGGCATCAGGCATCAGCCAGCGTCGACTCTTTGATACGGTGGGATCTGCGGTGGCCTGGAGACCGCTCCTGCGCGCCTTGCCTTTTCTCATGTCTCTCTTCATCAGCGTGTTGGTGGTGATCGAGACCGCCTTCTTTGTGCCCGGGGTAGGCTACTCCATCTACCGCGCCGCGAACCAGGCTGATCTTCCCAGTCTCGCTGTGCTGTCTCTTTGGACGGCTGGTGTTCTGCTTCTGACGAATCTGGTAGTGGACGTCCTGCTGGAACTCATCGATACCCGTCACCCCATGAGTCCGGAAACCGAATGAAGCGTCATGGACATACCAAGATAGGGGTGGTCCTGGTCCTGTGGGTTTGGCTGGGGCTGGGTTCCTTCTTGTGGGCCCAGGAGGCCGCTCCCATTGCCGAGGAATGGCTGTCGGTGGATGAGCAGAAACACGTAGCGCTGAGCAACGTACTGCGAGCCTCGTTCTCGACCGTTCTGGTAAGTCTGACCGCGGCAATCGTGACCTATGCCTTATCCTTCCTGAATGCGTTCTTTATCCTTTATTTTGGGTCCTGGATCCGGAAAATTCTTGATCACGTGCTCAATACCTTGGCCTGCATCTCCCCGCTGATTCTACTGCTTACTGTCTATAGCGCGTTTAGTACCAGGGGAGTCGTATTGGGGGTGTTCCTTGGTATTGCCATCTATCCGTTGATTGGTCGCCAATTGCTCGCCCGGGTATCGCAACGCGCTCACGAGTTTCAGTTCATGCAGGCCAAGGTCCTCGGGCATCGCGCCCTGACGGTCTTTCGTTACTATGCCTGGGGCCGGTTCCTGATGCTGACTCTGCCCAATTTCTTCTTTGGCTTCATCTATGCCTTGCTGGTGGAATCCATGTTCAGTTCTCTGGGGCTGGCGAGCGGAGAAGGGGATACCTGGGGCAGCCTGATTTACCTGGGGTCCGAGCACCTCCTGGATGCTCCCTGGCACGTATTCTATCCCGGTTACGCCATTATCATTACAACCTTGGCCGCCTACGTCTGCATTCCCCTGTTCGATCGCTTGCTCTCGGTGCCCACTGCCAAATATACTACCTGACCCCCATGTCGTTTCACGTTCTCCGCGTCAGCAACCTCGGGCTTTCCCTGGAAGGGAAGGAGAGTCCTGTGTTGGACCGCATCAGCTTTGATCTCCTGGCCGGGGAAGCGCTTGTATTTCTGGGGCGGACGGGGAGTGGCAAATCGGTGCTGCTACGAGCCTTAACAGCCTTCTTTTATGATCTGCCGGTGCGGGATACCAAGGGCAAGGTTCAGTTTGAGGGGCAAAACCTGCTGACCTGTCCGAACAGCCACCTCACGAGCATTCGCGCTACCAAGATCGCTTATGTGTTGCAGAACGCGCATCAGCTCTTCAATCCCCATCTGCATATCCAGAATCACTTTGACCTGATCCTGCGCCAGAATCGTCCGGACATCACCGATCGCGCGCACCATGCCGTGGATTATCTCTATCACGTAGGGATTGTTGATCCTGAGGAGATTATCTTCGGTCGTTACTTTCCGAACGAACTGGACGTGCGCACGAGGCAGAAGATCATGATCGCTTCGGCTCTCTGTTGTGAGCCCAAGATCCTGCTGGTGGATGAGCCCACTGCGGAATTTGACAGCGTGGCAGTCTCGATCCTAACTAAGCTGCTAGAGAAACTGAAGAAAGAGAGAGACCTGGCTATCATTTGGACCACAAGCAGATTGCGCCGCGCCGAGCAGTTCGGCGACTTCATACACGTGCTCGATGAAGGACGGCTCGTGGAGAGTCAGGAACCCCGTCGCCTCCTCCAATCGAGGGACCACGTCGCGACGCGGGAATTTGTCGATGGAACGCTGATAACCGGACAGGAACGAAGCCGCCTCGTTCCGGACAGCAAGACCAAGCATGATGACTGACCCCTACCCAAAGCTGATCGTCTTTGACCTGGATTTTACCCTTTGGAATTGCGGCGGAAGCTGGATTGACGCCACCATTTGGCCATTCGAGAACCTGAACGGCAGAGTTTACGACGCGGAAGGACGGGAGTTCGAGCTTTACCCCGACGTCGACTCCATCATCTCCAATCTGGAAAGCCAGGATCTGCAACTGGCCTTGGCCTCCCGAACCATGGAGCCGGAGTGGGCGAATTGGCTGCTCGACGCCTGGAAAATGACGGATCGCTTTCATCATCGGGAGATTTACCCGGGCAGCAAGCTGCAGCACTTCGGCACCCTGAAGAAGCGGACCAAGTTCGCCTACAAGGACATGCTGTTTTTTGATGACGAAGAGCGGAACATCCGGGAAGTGGGGGAACTCGGCGTCACCGCCGTGCATGTGCTCGACGGGCTCGGAAAGGACGTGTTTGAAGATGGCTTGGCGCGTTGGAGAGCTTCTCAGGATTAGGATGCCTGAGACCATTTGGGCGGAGTCCATGGAGGGAAACGCTCTGTCGTTTCCGCGAGGTTGCGAGTGACCGGAAATGTCGCTTCGCTCAATCACCGGCTGCGAGAGCTGACCAATGCCTTCGGCTTTGGTATCGGGGAGCCGGTTCGAATAGGCTCCGGCACTAGCGTTTCTCCTCGTACAACCTCAGGATCCCGCTGTGATCCAGGTTCGCCATGCCCAGGCGCTGCAGTTTGGCGTTGGCCGAGCCGACCGCAGGGTTCTCGCCGAGCAGGAAGTAGCCCTTGCACCGGCCCTCGAGTTGTTCGAACACGGTGTCGTAG
>JBHIXE010000370.1:0-5711 GCA_041984905.1 Verrucomicrobiales bacterium
ATAGTTCCGAAATAGATCTTTATTTGTTTGCCTGTTGTCAAACTTGCAGATAATTTTTCTATTCTTAAGAGAAGATCAATTATTTCTTTGTCTTCTTCATCATCACGGTTGCCGCAGCGGAAGTGGCCGTGGGCCTCGCGATTATCGTGGCCCTGTTCCGCGCCCGGCAAACCACTGACGTCTCGGAAATGAACACCATGCGCCTGTGACCCGGAGTCTCGACGCCCCTTTTGATTTATGAACGCATCCCCCTGGATCCTCCTGATTGCACCGCTGGTCGCCGCCGCAGTGAACGGCGTGCTGCTGCGTCGTCTGTGGGGTGGATGGCCGGCGCTGTTCATTTCCATCGTGTCCTCGACGTTCACTGCCCTGGTGAGCGCGCGCTTCCTGAAGTTCACGCCGGTGCCGGTCGAGCCTTACGAATGGATCAGCGTAGGCGATTTCACGATTTCCCTGGGACTGAAGTTCGACTCCCTGAGCCTGGGAATGATGTTCGTGGTCACCTTTGTTGGGTGGCTCGTTCACATCTTCTCCGTCGTTTACATGTTCAACGATGAAGGGAAGGGACGCTTCTTTGCCGGGCTCTCGCTCTTCATGTTCTCCATGACGGGGATCGTGCTGGCGGACAACTTCGCCATGATGTTCGTCTTCTGGGAGTTGGTCGGAGTGAGCTCCTACATTCTCATCGGGCACTACTTCAAGAAGAACAGCGCTGCGGAAGCCTGTAAGAAAGCCTTCCTGGTCAACCGGATTGGCGACTTTGGCTTCATGATCGGGATCCTGATGCTCTTCGGCATGACGGGCACGGTGATGTTCGATCAGATGAAGGACGTGGTGGAAGGAAACGCCAATTTGTCCGCGACTCTGCTGACCGCCGCGACGCTTTGCATTTTCTGTGGCGCCGTCGGTAAATCCGCGCAGTTCCCGCTGCATGTCTGGTTGCCAGACGCGATGGAAGGTCCCACTCCGGTATCGGCTCTCATCCACGCGGCCACCATGGTCGCGGCGGGGGTTTACATGCTGGTGCGGGTCGATTTCCTAATCGCTGCATCCGTCACCGCAGGTCAAGTGATCTCGATCATTGGGGCGGTCACCGCAGCACTCGCGGCTGTCATTGCGATCCAGCAGAACGACATCAAGCGGATCCTGGCTTACTCGACGCTCTCACAGTTGGGCTACATGGTCATGGCCGTCGGGATTGGCGGCGAGCACGGTGCCGAGGCAGGAATGTTCCACCTTTACACCCACGCCTTCTTCAAGGCGCTGCTCTTCCTGGGAGCTGGTGCGGTGATTCATGCCTGCCATCACGAACAGGACATCTGGAAGATGGGCGGTCTGCTGCAGCGGTTGCCGCTGACGGGGATCACCTTCATCATCGGGACTCTCGCTTTGATCGCGGTCCCTGGCATGAGCGGGTTCTTCAGTAAGGAAGCCATCCTCTACGAAGCCAAGGATCATCCCGCACTCTTCTGGACCGCAGCGGGCGTGGCGGTTCTGACCGCTTTCTACATGACCCGCCTGGTGCTGGTCGCCTTCTTCAATCGTCCACGCAGCCAATCCGCGGAAGAGGCCCGGGAAGTGAACTGGATGATGCTGGCGCCTCTCTTGATCCTGGCGGCGCTCTCTATTTTCTCCGCCTATCCCTATTTCACCGAAGGCCTGAAGGCGATGGTGCCTCCGGCTCATGGCGAGCATCTGATCGAGGTCGGCTTTGTCTTCTATGTGTCCGTGGGAGCCTTGGTGCTCGGCGTATTGGGCGCGGTGGTCCTCTATGCCGGCAAAGACAAGGACCCGGTTCATATCGGCGTCCTGCAGCACAAGCTCTACTTCGACGAGATTTACGGGAAGATCGTCAAGATCGGGCAGGACTTTGTGGCCTGGATGCTTTACGCCGTGGATCAACTGGTGCTGGGCGTCATCTTTGTAACCGGTGGTGCCAAGTTAACAGAACGCATTGGCCTGATTTTGCGGCGAGTGCAGAGCGGACAGCTTCAAGGCTATGGACTTGTCTTTGCCCTGGGCGCCATCGCGTTGCTCGCGGTGGTCTTGATCCGGCAGTAGGAGAACTTAAGAGAACGACAATTTCGTGACTATTTTAGACATCATCATCGTGCTTCCGCTGGTAGGGATCCTGGCGATCGTGCTGGGACTGCCAATGCGCTTGAGCGCGTTGTTTGCGACTGGGGCCAATGTCGTTCTCGGGCTGATCGTCTACTTCCAATATGACCGGGGAGAAGGGGCGGAGGCCTTCCAGTTCACCACTTCACGCGTGCTCCTGGACTCGCCACAGCTGAGCCTCGCCTTTGGCGTGGACGGAATGAGCGTCGTCATGATGCTGCTCTCGGTGATCGTGACCTTCTGCGCAATCTGGTTGGGACGCGCGCCGACCAAGATCGAGACCAATGCGAGGATGTACTACATCTGCCCACTGTTGATTTCGACAGGCGTGCTGGGTTCCTTCCTCTCGACAGATCTCTTCTTCTTCTACGCCTTTCACGAACTGGCCCTGATTCCCACCTTCCTCATGATCGGCATGATGGGGCATGGGGAAGACCGGGTTGATGTGGCTTGGAAGGTCACGATCTACCTGGCTCTGGGTAGCCTGGTGCTCCTGGTGGGCATCATTGCCCTCATGATTGCGATGGGCGGTCAGACCTTTGACATGATCACCCTGCTGGAGGCCGCTTCGAACGGGGCTCTGGATGCAGAAACCCAACGCTGGATCTGCGCGCTGCTGCTTATTGGCTTTGGCACGCTGATTTCTCTGTTCCCGTTCCACTCCTGGGCCGCACCGGCCTACGCCGCGGCACCGACACCGATCGCCATGCTGCACGCCGGAGTGCTCAAGAAGTTTGGCCTGTATGGCATCCTTCGGGTGGCGATACCCATGTTGCCGGAAGGGATGCAGTCCTGGGAAACCTGGCTGCTCATCATGCTGCTGGGGAACATCCTTTACGTGGGTTACATCACGATCGCCCAGACCCGGCTGGATCAGATGCTGGGCTACTCCAGTGTCATGCACATGGGCTATGTGTTCCTGGGGATCGTGGCCTATAACCAGATTGGCCTGAATGGCGCTTTGCTGCTCATGTTCGCCCACGGAATCAGTGTGGCCCTCCTCTTCGGGCTGGTGGGGCAGATGCGCAATCAACTCAAGTCCCTGGACTTCGACAGCATGGGAGGGTTGGGGGCCGGCGCTCCGTTCTATTGTTTCACCTTTGCACTGGCGGCGTTCGCTTCCATTGGGTTGCCGGGGTTTGCGAACTTCACCTCGGAGTTGATGATCTTCTTCGGTGCGTTTGAAGGCAGTGCCGGTCAGATCGGTGCACTGCAAATCACCACCATGTTGGCCCTTTGGGGCGTCGTGATCTCCGCCGTGTATATGCTGCGAGGTTTCCGGCGCGTCTTCCAAGGGGAATCCGTGAATGGCTGGACGCTTCAGGACATGGCCGTCGGCAACCGGCTTCCCGTCTGCCTGCTCATTGCCATTCTACTGGCCGTGGGTTGTTACCCCAGACTGATCCTGGATCTGCTGCCAGCCTCAGTCGAGATGATGATCAGCCAACGTTAGGAATCATGTCCGTGCTCAACTCCCTGGAACCTGTGATGCCTGCGTATTTTTTGGAGATTGCCGTTGTCGGCCTAGGACTGCTTCTGCTCTTGCTGGACGCTTTCGTGTCCGGTCATCGCAAGGAGTGGGTCGGCTGGATGGCGATCCTGGGACTTGCTGCGATTTTCGCTCTCAACTTTGTCGCTAAGGGCGGGGAAGAATCGGCGAACCTGATCTGGAAATACTACGCCTACGGGCCAGGCACCTTCGCCGGGTTCTACAAAGGCATCGCGCTGTTTGCGACCCTCATCGTTCTGCTCATGGGCATGGATTTCATGCCGGTGCTTCGCAGTTACACCTCGGAGAAGTTTGGAGCGGGGGAGTTCTTTGCCCTGCCGCTATTTACCTGTGCCGGTCTCATGTGGATGGCCTCCGCGAAGGACCTGATCACCGTTTTCGTATCCCTGGAACTAGTCACCGTTTCCTTCTACGTGCTGGTAGCCTTCACGAGACGGAATCTCGGTGCCCTGGAGGCCGGGGTGAAATATCTCATTCTAGGAGCGCTTTCGACCGCCTTCATGGTCTATGGGATCACCTGGATCTACGGCATCACCGGCACGGTCAATTTTGCAGAACTGGAAGGCGCTTTGAACGCCCAGGCCGACAACAGTCTGGCCATCATGTTTGGCTTTGTGCTGATCATGGTATCGCTGGGATTCAAGATCGGTGCCGTTCCATTCCAGGTCTGGGTTCCCGATGTCTATCAAGGGGCTCCAGCTCCGGTGACGGCATACCTGACCGTGGCATCGAAGGCGGCGTCCTTCATTGTCCTGATGCGCGTCCTGGCGCCATTCTTTGCCTCGGAGGTGGTCAGCGATACCGTAATTTGCCTGCTCATGTTGATGGCGGCGGGCACCATGATCGTGGGCAATACGGTGGCCATTACCCAGAGCAATCTGAAGCGGCTTCTCGCTTACTCCAGCATCGGTCACGGGGGGCTCATCCTGATGGGAATCGCCTGTGCTCCGTTGATCGCGAATCCCTCAGGGGCAGTCGGGATCACGGAGGCGGTGTCGTATAATCTGGCCAGTTATGCGCTTCTCGCTCTGCTCGGATTCATGGTGGTAACCATGGTGCGTGCGCAACTCAGCGGCGAAGACATGCGTCACTACAATGGTCTGGGCCGCCGCTCACCCTTCCTGGCGTTTGCGATGCTCATTTCCATGGCGGGAATGGCGGGCATTCCGTTGACTTCCGGGTTTTTCGCCAAGTTTTTCGTCTTCAAGATCGCGATCGAAGCTCATGTCTGGTGGCTGCTCATCATCGCGGTGATTGGAAGCGCGGCTGGTTTCTACTACTACTTCAAGGTCGTGCGGGTGATGTATTTCACCTCCGGCAGCGACTTTGAGGAGTCCGCCGAATTGCCACCGCTCAAGATTTGTCCATTGGCCCGGATCGTGATGATGCTGCTCATTGCCGCGATCATTGCCTTTGGCATCAATCCCACGCCCTTGCTCAATATCCAGCCGGGCACGGAAGTGACCGCCGAAACGGTGCAGCCCTGACGCGGACGCTTTTTCCAGGCTCCAAAGGGGAGTGTGAGGCTTGTCATCCAGAGCCAAATCGCTAGGCTCTGTGCTCATGTCCAAGACCGCGTTCGCTATTTTTGCTCACCCCGACGACATTGAGTTCGTTGCCGCAGGAACCCTGGCGCTGCTCCAGCAAGCCGGATGGGAAACCCACTACCTGACCGTCTCGGGTGGAGACTGCGGAAGCATGCAGTTCAATCCGCAGCAGACTTTGGAGATTCGGGCCAAGGAAGGGCAGACGGCCGCCAAGATTCTTGGAGCCAAGTTCCATGGTTCTCCGGGCCGGGATCTTCAGATCATGTATGACGTGGCCACGATCCGCAGACTTGCCGCCGTGATTCGCGAGGTCAAGCCATCGATCATTCTGACACATTCGCCTCAGGATTACATGGAGGATCACATGAACACCTCCCGGCTTGCGGTGACCGCTGCCTTCGCTCGCGGAATGCCCAACTTCGGCACGCATCCTCCCTCCGAAGCGGTGGAAGGAGAGGTGACCCTTTATCATGCCATGCCGCATGGTCTCCGGGATCAACTCCGGCGACGGGTGATTCCCGGTGCCTTTGTCGATA
>JBHIXE010000371.1:0-250 GCA_041984905.1 Verrucomicrobiales bacterium
AGCTCGCCCATCGACCAGTCGATCTCTTCTACGGCATCCCCCCATTTCCCGTTGGCAGACTTGCCGTCGAACCTGGGGCTCGAGTATTGCGGCCAGTGCGGCATCGTGTGAGGCAGATAGAGGAAGAAGGGCTTGTCCTTGTTGAGGGTGATGAACCCGATCGCTTCCCGGGTGTAACGCTGAGTCAAATACGCCTGGTCCGGTTCTTTCTCGATGACTCGCTCATTGCGAAGGACTGGCAAGGGCGGGT
>JBHIXE010000371.1:260-5344 GCA_041984905.1 Verrucomicrobiales bacterium
TGGCCCATGTCATTGGAGAACGGGATGCCAAAGTAGGAATCGAATCCCTGGCGAGTCGGCAGGAACTCCGGTTGATCTCCCAGGTGCCACTTTCCCACCATTCCCGTAGCGTAGCCCTGATCCTTCAGCACCTCCGCGATGGTGATCTCTTCCGGAGCCAATCCTCGCTGGTTGCCGGGAAACAGCACCCATTCCCCCTTCTCGTTCATGTGGAGGCCGACCCGGCGCGGGTAACACCCCGTCATCAGGGAAGCCCGCGACGGAGAACAGACATTCGCGCTCACGTAGAAATCCGTGAAGATCCGCCCCTCCTGGGCCATGCGATCCAGATTGGGCGTGCGATGTTTCTCGGAGCCAAAGGGACCGATGTCGTTGTAGCCAAGATCATCACAGAAAACGATGATGAAGTTGGGCTTCTCCGCGGATACGACGGTTGAGATCGCAGCCAGGAGAACCAGCGCGATAAGCTTGGGGAGTTTCATGGACTGGAGGCTACTACTTCTTCTTCGGCTTCTGCAGGCTCTTGATGTAGAGGATGATCGAATCAATCTGGTAATCCTGAAGGATCCCCAGATAAGACGGCATCCCGACTCCTTCACCCGCGAATCCTGCCGTTACTTTCCGCGAAGGATTGAGAATGGACTCCCGGAGATACACCTCATCCGCTTTCTTCACTACGGTTCCATCGGTGAATTCGCGTTGAGATCCATATAGGCCCAGCCAGCTCGGCCCCACCTTTTCCAGCATGGACCCATCGATGGAATGGCAGGCCATGCATCCCAGCGCCACATAGAGATGCTGCCCGATTTCGATGGAGGGTTCCTGATCCGCGCCGGCAACGACTTCCCGAGGGGTAAGATCCACTTCATTGCTCGCAAACCCTGCATGAGTCAGATCGATTTCTTGGAGGTGATGCACCGTCAGGAATGTGGAGCGGACCTGAGGGAGTTCCGCAGGAATCGGCAGCCGGTAAGTCACCCGCAACTGGTGACTGGGTTTCATGTCTGGAATGCCCAGGAAAATGGAACGCTTGTCGTCCGAGATGGACACGCTGCTGACCGAGATCGACTCCTGCCCGGGAGTGCCATCCAGCTTGAAGTGGCCTGAGCCATAGTTGCTGCTGCGCTCGTAGTTCCAGCGATCCACATTGTAGCTGCCCAGGTTCGTCGCGATCGTTTCCTCCACCGGGAACTCGAACCGGATGAGCACTCCACGGTCTGAGGAACGCACCATTTCAGGCGTTTCCAGGAGCCCTTCACCCGTGTAACGGACCCGGTAGAAGCCGGTCACCTTCTCCGCAACCGTGCCCCAGATCTTGAACCCTGCGATGTAGAGTTGCCCGTCCTGTGGGTTGACCGCCATCTTCAACGTTCCGGTATCAAATCCCGTCAGGAAGGGGCTCACGCCACCCTGATCTCCATCTCGATAGACGCAGAAGAGTTCCGGTCGATTGAAGCCCAAGTGCAGCATCTTCCCCGCCATGGGGCCAAAGCGCTCATCCGAGTTGGTGATCTGCGAAGCGCCGGACTGATTCACGAAGTGCGGGATCCAGCAAAGCGGCTCGGTGATCGGTTTGGGCTGCTCGATGCCGTCGATCTTGAGCGGAATGAACCCGTAGTGCGCGTCCTTCTTGATGATATGCAGCGGAGTGGAAGGCACCCAGTGCCCCTGCTGATCGCTGGAACTGATGATGCCCTGCTCGGGATGGTAACCAATGAAGGGCTGCCGCAAACCACCAGCGATGACTTCGAAGGACTTCCCATCCGGCGCGACCTCGATGATGGTGCCGTTGTGAATGCCCTGGGTTGTGTCGGATTGGCCAGCCTTGGCGATCACAAACCTTCCGTCCGGCTTCTTGCACATGTCATTGGCAAACTCCCGGGTTTCCGCCGTTTGAGCGAAGAGGTTGCAGAACATCTCATAGGTGTCCGCCTCCCCATTGTTGTCCTTATCCAGGAGCTTCCAGATTCCGCCACGATCGAAGACGAAGATCTCGCCCTTCACGATCTGCAGACTCATCGGTTCCTGAAGTCCGGAGCCAAACCGCTTCCAGGTCACGTCCTGAAGATCGGCATCGATATTGGAGGCAATCCAGATATCGCCATCGAAGGTGCAGAGCGCGGCACGGCCATCATCAAAGAAATCGAGCCCCGCAAGCCGGACATTGCGTTTCCAGGGATTGTCCAGGGGAGCAGGGATCTTCTCGATCACGTAAGGACCGCCTTCGGCTGGGACGCCCTCTGCCGACACCTTGACTTCTGGAGTCCAGTCGTACGAGCTTGTGCGGGTCTTGCGGGACGGATCCGCGCCCGGAAGAGGAATCGATAGGGTCGCGTTCCTGGTATTGGCGGCGACAGTCTCCACGAGGGCGGCGTCCGAACCAGCCGCATAGCCATTGTGGAACTGCAGGGCCTTCGCATTTCCATCCAACTCCAGATGACGAATGAGTTGGACACGGTCTCCCTCCACCGAGAGGGACATCATCTCGCTCACCTCCGCTTGACCCACTCGGTAGCGCAAAGTCACCCCCTTCACCAAGGTGATCCCTTCGAATTGATAGGTATCGGCTTCCAGTGGCCCCAAGCCCAGTTCGTCTGGATCCGGGGCATGCTGGCGCGGATCGATCCAGGGAGCCTCAGAGGCGATCCGACAGCCAGGGAAAAGTCCGCTGGAAACCAGTGGGTTTCCCTCTGGATGAGGCAGTCTAGCCTGCCCACCCGGAGCCTTCTTACCGGCTTCATGATAGGAACCAGCCGCCATGCCGTTCATACTGAGTAGGTTACCCTCCTCGTCTTCCTGCCAGACCAGGGCGAGGCGGAGCATATCTGGATCAAAGCAGGCGTAGACGCCATGCTCCAATTGAAGGACAATGCCGCGAGGAACCAGGTTGGTCTCCGTCTCAGGCGCCCATTGCCCCTTCAGCTCACGGGCGTCGAGAACCGTGCCGAAGAAGGGAAAATCCTTCTCCACGAAGTCCCCCCAGGGAGACTTCTGATCCTCCGCCACCAGCGGAGAAGTGAGGAGAGCCAGACATACGCAAAGCCTCCACCCCAGAAGTCCGCGGTCAAACATCGCAAATCTCCACACCTTGTTTCAGGGAAGCCAGCTTATCCTCGCGCTTGGGAATGAATTCCTGGGCGATGAAGCCCTTATAGCCGGTGTCCACAATCGCTTTGGCGATGGCTGGATAGTAAAGCTCCTGCGTCTCATCGATTTCCGCCCGGCCCGGCACGCCTCCGGTGTGATAATGTCCAAGATATTGCTGATTATCCCGGATGGTCGCGATGACATCTCCTTCCATGATCTGCATGTGATAGATGTCGTAAAGCAACTTGAAGTGCTCGCTGCCGATCGCCTTGCAGAGCTCCACGCCCCAAGCGGTATGGTCACACATGTAGTCGGCATGGTTGACCTTGCTGTTGAGCAGCTCCATGACAACCACCACGCCCTTGGATTCGGCATGGCTCATGATGCGTTTCAGGCCGGTGGCGCAGTTTTGCAACCCCGTCTCGTCATCCATTCCGTCCCGATTCCCGGAGAAGCAAATCACATTCTTGAACCCAGCTTCGGCGACGGCGTCAATCTGTGCGGTGTAAGCTTCGATCAGGGCATCATGATACTCGACGCGGTTCCAGGCCTTGGGGATTCCACCGACCTTTACCCCATTCACCTCAGTGGTGGGATTGCTGACCATGGCACAGGTGTATCCATATTTCTTGAGCGTCGGAAAGTCCTCAGGCTGCAACAGTTCGATCGACTGCAGCCCCATTTCCTTCCCAGCAATGCAAAGCTCCTCCAGGCTCACTCCTTTGTAGCACCATTTGCAGACCGAGTGATTGACGTTGCCCTTCATTCCAGCCGCTTTTTCCTCGGCGGACAGGCGGCCATGCAACGAAGCGGCCACAGCAGTGATGGTTGCCACGGACCCTGCTTTGAGAGCTGCGCGGCGAGAGTGGAGGTTTGATTCGCTCATGGGCAAGACTTCGCCACAGGGTGTGGGCGGAATCCAGTCAAAAATGCGGTCCGAGGCTGCCTGGACCTACTGATTTTTCTCAATTCTGCAACGAGCATGCGCGACCACTCGCAGCCCAGCCGGGACGCCCCTCACGTTTTCGTATTTTCCGAGAAGAACGCAGACTTACGAGGTCAAAATGAATGCGCAAAAAACGTTCGCTCACGAGTCGTTATTTATTGAAATTATTGAAATATCCGTTTATCATATACCTCTGGCGTGTTTGCGCCCTCATTACTCACTATACAAGCCCTCCAAAATGAAAGCCCTCTACACCATCAGTTCCCGAATCTTTTTCGGGACACTCAGGGTGTTGTTCGGAGTCAACCGGGACGAACCGGCCACAGAATCAGAACACCCCAATTCGAAGCCCGACCCCATGACCGATTCGCGGCCCGAATCCAAGCCTTCGGGTTCACGACTCATGATGATCACCAGCAACTCTTCCAGCGGGCGGTTCGGCCATTCGCGAGAGTCGCCTGTCCCGAGCGAGATCATTCCCGGCACCTGATTGCCGGATTTGGCCAATCGCGTTTCGAGTCCCTGGGGAGAATTACCTCCCCCTTTCCTATTTGCCGAGGGGTGAAGAATTCACCTGTGAAGCTCTCACCCCTCGCCCTCCAACTCTTCGGGGAGATACAGCTCATATACGGTATCCACCGCCCCAGCCCCGAATCCACGTTGGATTACCTTTTCGCCCACCCGTTGAAGCAGTTTCTCGGTAAGTTGATTTGAGCTGAAGAAAACCGCTCTCCAGCGGGTGATGCCCGCTCCTCGGGCTTCCCGGGCCAGGGTTCGGATCAGGATCGTGCCGATCCCCAGTCCTTGCCACTCGTCCACGGTGGTAATGGCGACTTCCGCAAACGCATCTTCGGCAGGCATTCCCGCTCGATAAGGACGGTCCGATGTCATGGCATCGAAGGCATCAGCCACGGCGACCACGCGGGCAGCCTGGCCGCCATCGCCGGGCTGGCCCCGGACGCGGCCCTGCACGCCGGCGAGCTGGACATCCCCGCCATGTCGGCACCCCGCGAGATCCTCGCCGTCGGCGCCGGGGACCTGGTCCACGGGA
>JBHIXE010000371.1:5354-5695 GCA_041984905.1 Verrucomicrobiales bacterium
TTTGTTGAAGAAGAATCGATTGCGCCGGCTGTCATAAGAGAGCCGTTCCAGGCCTTTGATCAATGCCTGCGCGTCCTTGCTCTCGATTGGGCGCACCACGGCGGGAGTGCCGTCTTTGAGAACAACCTGAAAGGGCTCGAAATTGTCGATCGGCGAGTTCACGCAAGAGGCCAGGAATTTTTCATCCTGACTGTCCCATCAGTGCAGCCGAGCATCAACTTGAGATGCTGGGAATTCCCACCTACTGAATCACCGTTTCATGGATGAGATACTGCACTTGTCCAGCTTCCGCGAGGGCGAGTGGCAGGGTCATATGCGGAGGAAAGTGCCCCACTTCGTAG
>JBHIXE010000372.1:0-5649 GCA_041984905.1 Verrucomicrobiales bacterium
TCCTGTACCTGGCTGAGCATCTCTCCTCGCACCCGATTGGAGATCGTATCCGCATTCTCCACCGTATAGACGCGAGGCCCCTCTCCCGTCTGGATGACGAGCGCGTCCACCTCTCCCCCATGAATGGCCTTCAGGGTTTCCTCAGCCTCCTCCAGGCGAGAGCGCAGTTCCGCGTTCTCGTTTCGCAACGCTCTTAATTCATCCGAGGCCGACATGATGCGAAAATCTGAGTGAAAGTGTGCGCCTGCAGATCTGGCTCAGGCGGCTGAAGCCCCGCCAGCGCCCACCCCCAACTTGTCCAGGATTCGTTGGGTCTGTGACATGTCTCCAATAAAACGACAGGAAGGCAGGGGAAATGTCTTAATCAAGGTCGGGGCTGCCACAATCTGTTCTGAAAGGGCCAATGAGGGATCCTCTCGAACATCGATGATCTCCAAATCGTAATGGCCGCCCAAGTGCGTCTCGCAGATCTTGCGTGTATTGACGATCGCGGCAGTGGAGTTTCGAGAGGAACCGGTAATATAAAGCCTCAGAACAAAAGTGTCCCTGAACTCTTCTCCCTCCGCATCGCAGGAGTTCGCTGGTTTCCGCTGTCCGTCAAATGGACTCATAAGGCATGCTACTCACAAGACATGAAGGTCCAGTCCCACCAGGACGCGCTCTTCATTGGATAGATCGCCAATGATCTTCTTGATGGGTTCCGGCAGGCGGCGGACCAGGGTTGGCACGGCCAGGATCTGATCTCCCGCAGCGAGGGTGGGGTTCTCCAATAGATCAATGATCTCGATCTCGTAGCGCTCTGCGAGATACATCTCACAGATGCGTTTGAGGTTTGCCAATGCCGTTGTCGACTTGGGGGTCTGCCCCGCCACGTAGAGACGCAGTTGATACTCGGGCTTATTGTCCTCGGTGGCGTTTGCTACGCCGGATGTTGCAGTATTCGTAGTTGGCATTGTGTAATATCGCCTTCCTTCAATCAGTCTTGGTCTCTCGGTCTCCGTTTCCCCGGTCTGCTCCACGAGAAGCCGCCATCACTTTGGCAGCGTTCTGGTCTATTCTCTCAAACAAATTCAATTCTTCTCTGGCGTGCTCCAGCAGGCTGGCTTCGGACTCCAGTTCGGCCTGCAAAGCTGCGATTTGAGATTCGAGAACTTTGCGGCGTGTGATCGCCTGACGCTGCAATCTCTCCCGCTCCATTTGATTCACCAGGCGCTCTGACTGTTCCTTCTCCTTCTGGATCAACCGGGCCGAGCCCGTCAAGACTCGGTCCTGGCCCAGGTAAACCTCCACCAGATTGATGCCCTGATCGCTCAAGATGAATTCCCGAATCTGGTTGGAGTGGGCCATTCCTCGCGCTTTCAAAATATATAAAGTGCGATTCCGCTCGCCGTTGCTCTCCGTATTCTGCAGCAGCAGCCAGGTGTCCATGAGCGAGGAAACACCTAGATCTGTTCCGTCAACCTTCTCGACCTCTGTCGATAAAGAAGTGAACACCGCCGTAATTCCGTCCTGCTTCAAAAAATCGATAAGCCGCAACAGGGTCGGCTTCACGTCGATGGCCGAATGTTCACTGGTGAGGTTGGAGATGGGATCAATGACCACGATGGACGGTTTCACATTGTGAACCGTGTCGTGCATCATCACCAGATGTTGTTCCAGTCCCTGAAGGGTGGGCCGCGCCGACTGAATGGTGAGCAGTCCACTATCGCAATGACGCCCCAGGTCGAGGCCGATCGACCGCATGTTTCGAATGATCTGACTGGGCGCTTCTTCAAAGGCGAAGAGCACTGCTTTTTCTCCTCGGTCACAGGCAGCGCAGGCAATGGTGGCGCCAAGGCTGGATTTTCCCGTTCCTGCTCCCCCCGTAATCAGAATGCTGCTCCCCCGATAGACCCCTCCGGCTCCCAACATCTCGTCCAATTCCTGGATGCCCGTCGAGACGGTCTCGTTAGAGGTTTCGTGATTCAGTCCCAAGGAAGTGACCGGCAGGACGGAGAACCCATTCTTCCCAATCAGAAAAGGATACTCATTGGTTCCGTGCTCCGTGCCGCGATACTTGACGACCCGAAGCCGTCGCGTCGAGATCTGCTCGTCTACACGGTGATCGAGAAGGATCACACAGTCGGCCACATATTCTTCCAACCCGAACCGGGTCAGCTGACTCTCGCCTCGTTCCCCCGTAATCACGGCGGTCAACCCACGTTCCTTGAGCCATCGGAACAAGCGACGCAACTCGGCCCGGAGGATGGCGTGGTTGGGCAGTCCGGCGAACAACGCCTCCAGTGTGTCCAGAACCACCCGCTTCGCCCCGATGGAGTCCACCGCATAGCCAATCCGAATGAAGAGGCCTTCCAGATCATACTCGCCCGTTTCCTCGATCTCACTGCGCTCGATCCGAACGTAATCCAACAGCATCTTCTTTTCCTCAATGAGCCGTTCCAAATCCACTCCCAACGAGCGCACGTTCTCGACAATCTCATGGGAGGTCTCCTCAAAGGTCACCATCACTCCCGGCTCGCCAAACTCCTCGGCTCCCCGGACGAGAAATTCCGTTGCGAGCATCGTCTTGCCCGCGCCCGCACTGCCACAGATGAGGGTCGGACGACCTGTGGGAAAGCCACCTCTCGTGATCTCGTCCAAGCCCTGAATGCCCGTAGCTGATTTCGCTAAAGACCTAGACACAATAATTTAACATGGTTGATTTTGGAGACCTCGGCTTCAATCCAAACATCACGCCTCCCTGCAGAAACCTACGGATTGAATGACCACGCTGCTGCGATTTTTTCTTAGGCTGAACAATTGATCGCACAAGTTCAACCCGGTGAGGACGGTTTTTCACTCGTCCACTACCATCCTGGGTCAGAAGAGCCCTCTTGTCTACGATTTGCGCAGCCGCACCCGATAAATCGGTTTGCCTTCCCCTTTCCAGAGTCGTTCAAAGTCCGTTTCCGGGTAGAAGAACGCATCCTCCTCCCAAGACAAGGATTCCATACCCCGAAACGCCGCCATGCATTCGCTGGCTTGCTCAAAGTAATCCGGGTGATCCGTCTTGAACAAGAACTCTCCACCGGGCTGAAGCAGCGCCCTGACGTCTTCCAGGAAAGGAGTCTGCACCATCCGCCGCTTGTGATGCTTCTTCTTGGGCCAGGGATCCGGAAAAAGCAGATGGATCCTGGCAAAGGCTCCCTGGGGCAGAAGCCAGCGTACGGCATAGGCCGTATCCAGCCGCAGGACTCTGACGTTCTCCAACCCCTCCCGGTCTGCGCGACGACACACTTTCCTCACGCGGCCCAGCAACCGTTCCGTGCCCAGGAACTGGCGGTCAGCGTAATGGCGCGCCATTCCCAGGAGGAAAGAGCCATCCCCGCAACCCAGGTCCAGTTCCAGAGCGGTAGGCTCAGGGAAGATCTCTCCTGGCTCTACCCGGGCAAAGTAGTCCCCGGGCACGAACTCCAACCGTTCATACGGATCGCTCATTCACCTTCCTATGCTCGTCCATGGCGAGAGAGGCACAACCGATGATCCCCGCTTCGTTGCCAAATTGGGCTCGCACCACATCCATGTGTTCCCAGAAAACTGGGTTCAGATTCGTCTGCATCTGGTGAAACAGAGGCTCGAAGAGAAGCTCTCCCGCATTGGCCACTCCACCTCCCACGACGATGGCATCCGGATTGAGAAGCCAGACAATACTGCTGAGAGCGGCGGCAAGCCAGGTGCCGACATCTCCCCAGACCTGGCGGGCGATGTCATCCCCTTCTTGAGCGGCCACCGCGATCATCTGCGGAGTGCACTCGCCCTTTTTCCTGGTAATGCCAGCTTTGGCATAGCACTCGATGGCGTGCTCCTCGATCTGCTGATTCCCCACATACTTCTCCAGAGCACCCAGGTTGCCGAAGTTTCCGTAACGTCCGTCAAACTTGATGCTCATCTGGCCAATCTCACCAGCGCCGTAAGAGTTGCCCCGGTAGAGCTCTCCATTGAGGATCAAACCTCCGCCGACTCCCGTTCCAAGAGTCACGCAGACCACATTCTCCTTTCCTCTGGCCGCGCCATATCGCCACTCGGCATAAGCCATGGCGTTGGCGTCATTCTCCACCGTGACCGGCAGGCCCAACCGCTGCGTCAGGAGATGCTTGAGCGGAATGTTTGTCCACCCCCGGACATTGGTGAGGTTATGGATGAAGCCCTGATCAAAGTCGACAAATCCAGGCAGACCGACTCCCACGGCCTCGATCTCCGGATACTTCTTGGTCAGTCCCCGTACGGCAAGAACCATGGCATCGAGCAGGCTATCCACCCCATCGTGCCCAGCGGTTTCGATCGGCGGAAGCTTCTCTATCAGGTTCTCGGCTTCGCATACCCCCACCTTGATGGAGGTTCCGCCAAAATCGATCCCCACAGCTTTGGAGGAGGCCACGGACATGGTGTAATTGCTATTTTTTCAGGTTCAGATTCGCGATGATTCGCATGCCTTCCAGAGTCAGGTCAGGTAGGACCGCATGGATAGCCGGGATCTTGGCAGAGATCAACCCAGCATACCCGCCCGTGGCGACAGTTTTTACCTGGTGAGTGTCCGGAGCGAGTTCCCGGGACAATTCGGCCAGGATCTCCTTGATCAACCCCCGATAGCCGTAGACAGCGCCAGAGAGCATGGCGCTCCGGGTCGATTTGCCGACCAGCTCCTCTGGTTCCTGGATTTCGATCTTGGGAAGCAGGGCGGTTCGCTGGTGCAGGTAATCCGTCATCACTTCCACGCCCGGCGCAATGATGCCTCCCACATAGGCGTGCTCTCTGGATATGATGTCAAAGGTCACCGCCGTGCCGAAATCCACCACGATCATGGGCACTTCCTCAAACATCCCCACCACGGCCGCGGCGTTGGCCAATCGATCCGCGCCAATGGTGGAGGGATCCGGGAAATCCAGTTCCACGCCCAGCGGAATATCATGGCGAATTTCCAATGCCTGATCTCCGGACCATTTGCGCACAATCGCGGCTTTGTGGGGCACCACAGAGGCCAGCACCACGTGATCGAACTGCCACTCCTTGGTCACCGCATCCAATGATTTGGAATCCAGATCGCGGGTCGGCACCGCCGCCCTCTCCTCTTGCAATCCATCCGGCCCGGCCAAAGCAAACTTGGTGCGGGTATTGTTGTTGTTTACCAGGAGATAGGTGGCCATGAGTTGGAGAGTCGGAGCTCACTCACGCACAATTCACGCAGCGAGTGCTCTCTGGCAAGTAGAGGAGTCGTTCGACAGGAATTGGCGCTCCGCAACTACTACAAATGCCAAAGGTCGAATCGTTCACCTTGGTCATTGCCGTCTCCAGTTTGGCGAGCCGTTCCCGGGTCTTGTAGAGCGCCGCTTCGTTGACGCTCTTCTCATTCATCGACTCCAGGCGGCTCAATCGACCAATCGCAGCGTCCGGCGAGACGGGCTTGGTGACCTCTTCAAGATCCGCGATTTTCTGCTCGCATTCACTTATCTCCGTGCGGAGGCGTTCCTTGATTTCGTTGCGGGTATCGTCGTCGAGCATAAGGGACCAGCATGCCATCTCGGGGAGACAGGCTCAATGGTTTTCGGATCTGAGAGTCTGAGAGTCTGAGAGTCTGAGAGTCTGAGAGTCTGAGAGTCTGAGAGTCTGAGA
>JBHIXE010000373.1:0-361 GCA_041984905.1 Verrucomicrobiales bacterium
GATCGGAGATCCGCTCGGCGACTCCTTCGAAATCGAATTCAACCTCGGCCGGATCAATGTGGTGGGCCAAATGTTGGATCAGCTACAGGGAGAGTAGGCAGACCAACAAAGTAGTCTACGAATAGAGCACGACTATGAAACGGAATCTTGGCCTTAGGCGGATCTGCTTGCCCTTTTGCTCAATCATAGCAAATTGTGCCCCTTGGTGACCAACGCCAACTTGGGCCTGTAGCTCAGCGGTTAGAGCAGGGGACTCATAATTCAAAAGCGAAGCATTTGCAGGGCTTTGCAAGATTGTGAAATCTTTTGCCGTGTCTTGCGTAATTTCCTCACGATCATGGGCTTCTGAAATGGCATGGTT
>JBHIXE010000373.1:371-5646 GCA_041984905.1 Verrucomicrobiales bacterium
ATGCAAAGGTGAGAACGAGCGCGAACGGGCCATGAGGTGGTGACCGTATAACGGACCGTATAAATTATTGGGTTAGATATTTAGTTCGGTCTTGGTTTCATCTCCCATCCACGAGAATACGAACCGCACAAGCCTTGTAGCAGGGTTGGCGGGATTGGGGGTCGAAGACGCTGATGGTGAGGCGATTGGTGGCCTCGTAGTGCATGGGGACGAAGAGTTGGCCGGGTTGCACAGTCGGCGAAATCAATGCGGTGGCTTCCATGGTGCCTCGGCGGGATTCAAGGGTGACGAGTTGGTTGTCTTGGATGCCCAGGTTGTTGGCATCGTCTCGGTGGATCTCGACGTAGGCTTTGGCGGGATACAGTCGGCGCAGGACCTTGCTTTTCGCAGTCCGGGTTTGGGTATGCCATTGGGCGGAGGTGCCGCGGCCTGTGAGGAGTTGGAAAGGGTAGTCTTCGTCCGGTGGTTCGGGATTGGAGCGGACCTTATCAAAGATGAATTTGGCACGGCGGTCCCCGGTGTAGTATTGGCCATCTTCAAAGAGTCGGCGGTGCGTCGCGGGCTCTACATCGCTCTGATCCCAGGGCCATTGAATGCCACCCGCTTTATCGATCTGTCGGTAGTCCCTGATGCCGGAAATATCGCAAGGCTGGCCCTGGCTAAGTTCCTTCATGACGTGAAAGGCGTCTTCGGGAGTGGTCCATCTGGCTAACCATTCACCGCTCCCCCAGGCGGTCGCGAGGAGCCGGAAGATGGAGAAGTCAGAAAGAGCCTGTCCGGGAGCTTTGCTGACTTTTTTGACAAGGCCCAGCCGTCGCTCAGAATTGATCAGAGTCCCATCCTTTTCTCCCCAGCCGCCTGCTGGTAGAACGAGGTCTGCGAGTTGAGCGGTTTCCGTGGTGGCGTAGAGATCCTGGACTACCAGGAACTCCAGTTTCCCCATGAGTTTGCGGAATCGCTCCTGCTCGACCCATGAATGTGCTCCATTTGTGGCAACCACCCAGAGTCCACGGATCTCACCGGTCTCGATGCCATCGATGATCTGGTCGTAGGCCCAACTCTTCTGGTTCGGTATCTTATCGACATCGAGTCCCATGATGTCAGCGACTTTGTGGCGGTCGACGGGATTGGTGAAGTCGTGTCCACCGAGGAGGTTGGTGGTATTGCTGAAAAGCCGCGAACCCATGGCATTGCACTGGCCGGTGATGGAGTTGGCTCCCGTGCCGTGCTTGCCGATGTTGCCGGTCATCAGGGCGATGTTGATGATGGCTTGTGCCGTACGCGTAGCTTCGTAACCTTGATTGACGCCATGGTCCACCAGAGGGAGACCCGCCCGCCAGTGCCGATCTTTTTGGCCAAGATGTTCAGTTCTGCTTCGCCTATACCAGTGACTTTCGAGACCGCCTCTGGAGTGAACGAGAGGATGTGCTCTGCGAACTCTTCGAAGTGAGCCGTGTGGTTGGCGATGTAGTCGCGATCGATCCACTCATTCTTCAGCAGCAAATGGGCGATGCCATACAGGAGCACCAAATCCGACCTCGGTTGGAGAGCGATATGTTGCGTCGCCTGCATGGCGGTTTCCGTCTTGCGGGGATCGATGACGATGATTTCTGGAGATCGCTGATTTCGGAGGATGCGCTGCCAGAGGATGGGGTGGGCGATGCAGAGATTGGAGCCAATGAGGACGATGACATCCGATTCCTCGAAATCGGTGTAGGCAAAGGGTGGGGCGTCAAAGCCAAAGGATTCCTTGTAGGCGGACACCGCGGTCGCCATACACTGCCTAGTGTTCCCGTCGCCATGGAGCATGCCCATCTCAAACTTGGCGAAAGCTCCGAGAAGAGCCATTTCCTCGGTGCACATCTGGCCAGTGCTGAGGAAGGCCACAGACTCCTTGCCGTGGCGATCTTGCACTTCCCTCATCCGACGGCAAAAGATTTCAGAAGCAGTGGCCCAATCGATGGGATCAAACTCGCCAGTACGATCTGACCGGTACAAGGGAGTGGTGGCGCGATCAGGGGCCGCTAAGGGAGCTAACGCTTCCCAGCCCTTCGGGCAGGCCATGCCGATATTGACTGGATAATCCGGGTCCGGCGAAAGGTTGACTGCCTGGCCGTCTTTCAAGTGGATCTTGAGGGAACAACCGGTGGAGCAGTAGCCGCAGACGGCCGAAGTCACTCCATCGGGAGCCAAGTTGGAGGGCACCTGTCCCAGCCCGAACTTCCCCGGTTCCCGGATCAATTGTTCCGTGAGTGGGCCCTTGAAGGCTCGGAACTTTGCTTCCAGTGCTTCGAGGGTTTTCTTGGCATTCATGGCCGGATGCCTCCCGGCATCTTGGGTTCGTCCACGGCACGGAAGAAGAGGTAGCGCCCCGCCAACTCTGAGAGGAGTAGAAGGGTGATCGCGAGAGCGGAATGACTTAGAAGCAATAGTGCCAAGCCTCCCAGAGCCAATCGGCCCACGGCAACGGACCTGAGATGCTCCCGCATGATGCGCCCAGATTTTTGGAACCGAGGGAGTTCGCCCAGGAGAACGGCGACATCCAAGAGAAGCACGGCCAGTATCGGAAGAGTGGCGAGCCAGGGCGCGGAGGAAAGGATGAGCCCAGCGCCAAGCAAAGTGCCGTAGAAGCGAAGGGCGGTCCATGGAAGCTCCCAGTATGGACGGCGGGTATCCGCGTAGACCATGACTGAAGTGAACACACCAAGCAGACCAGCGGCTGATGCGCCAGCTCCCAGAATGGCGATCATCCAGGCGGGGAAGGAGAGCGCCGCAGCCCCAAAGTAGGCAACCAAGGCACCCGACCATGCTCCGAAAACCAGGATCTCTCGGCTTAGCCAGGATGTTTTCCAGCCGAGGAATGCTCGCCAGGCTTGAAGGGGCCGACCAAGGTGAAGCACGCTTCCGGCAAGTCCAGCGAAGGCAAATGCGACTCCGGTCATGAGTCGGAGGAGATCGCCTGAAGGTTGAGTGAAACGCTGGAGCCAGTCGAATAAGGTGATGCCCGCGCCCATTTGAGTGAGAACCAGCATCCAAACCAAGGGAAAGTGGCCATGGGCGGGATGGACGGCGTTCTCATCGGCAGGCCGAAGCTCCGCATCCTCTCTCAAGTTCAGAAAACGAGTCGTCGGCTGCGTATAGTCTGAAGTGACCGTGCCGGGAAGAAGCCGGGTTTCTGCAGTTGTAGTTGCGGCGACTTGTTCAACGCTGACGACTCGGATGCGGATGGCCTGATTGGGACAGGCCTGCACACACGCGGGGGCCTCTCCTTCAGCAAGCCGGCTGTGGCACATATCGCACTTGCGCACGATGCCCAGTCGATCGTTGAACTTAGGGACTTCATAGGGGCACTTCAGCTCGCAGTACCGACAGCCGATGCATTGGTCGTCCAGGTGTCGTACGATTCCAGTCGCGGCGTCTTTTTCATACGCCATGGTGGGGCAACCGTTGGCGCAGGCGGGATCCAGGCAATGATGGCAAGCGGAGGTGGAGGTCTGTTGAGTGGCCACACCGGATTCTTCACCGATCAGAAGTCCCACATCCCGCCAGGATTCGCCCTCGTCCAATCCGTTGAGACTGTGGCATGCGCTCACGCAAGCCTTGCAGCCACTGCAGGCGTCCAAGTCCACCTCAAACGCATATTGCTCGCCTGGACCAGGTTTGCTGAGCGGAATCAGGTCTCGGTAGTACTTGGATAGGATGGGTTGCGTGGCGTCCTCGTGGCGCTGGGAAAAGCGCTCCACGGCGGTCAGGAGCTGTTGCTCTGCCAGCAACTCGTCGATGAGGGATTGGGGAGCGCTCATGACATCAACTGCAGTGTCATGGCCACCAAATCTTCGATGCTGTGCCGCGAAGAGAACTCCAGGAAGGACTCACCAGGATTCCGGGTGGCCAGGTAGCTGCGCAGGACGGCTTCGACACGCTGGTTCAGATCGGGACCTGCGGCGATGCTCTTGAAGAGTTGGCGCCCCAAGCGCTTGTTGTCGTCGCCAAATCCGCCGCCGACAAAGACGTGGTAGCCTTCCGCCGGTTCATCCTGTCCTTCGACCTTTACCTTGCAGGCGAGAAGACCAATGTCACCGATGTAATGCTGCGCGCAGGAGTGCGGACAACCAGTCACGTGAATGTTGATAGGCTGATCCAACGTGAGCTTGGACTCCAGGTAATCGACCAGGCCAATGGCGTGACCTTTGGTATCGGAACTCGCATACTTGCAGTAGCGATTGCCGGTGCAAGCAGCGGCGCCACCCCGGATCAGAAAAAGGCGGCTGCCGCCTGACCCAACCAAATACCACCTGATAGGATGCCGAATCCTCCAATCATTCCTGAATCGGCTCCCTTTGCCCCGGATCAGCGCATCTGGCTGAACGGATACCTCGCCGCTCTCTTTTCCAGCATGAGTTCTGCCTCAACTGGAGAAGATCTCGGACCGCGTCCACGCGTGGTTGTCATGTGGGGTAGCCAATCCGGCAACGCAGAGGGGCTCGCCCAAGCCTTTGGTCAACGACTCAGCGCCAGTGGATTCGATGCGCCCGTGCTCAGCATGGAAGATCACACCAAAGTGAATCTGACTGAGGAGAAGCAGGTCCTAGTGATCTGCAGTACCTGGGGCGATGGAGATCCGCCAGACAATGCCGCGGAGTTCTGGTCCTCGCTAAGCGCGGAAGACCATCCCCGCTTGGAGCACATGGGCTTCGCCGCTCTTGGTCTGGGAGACTCCAACTACCTAAACTTCTGTGCCATGGGCAAGAAACTGGATTCTCGCCTCGAACAATTGGGAGCCCGCCGCCTGGCTCCCCGGTTGGATTGCGATGTCGATTTCGAAGGCATTGCCGAAGAGTGGTTCAAAGGAGTGCTGGACAACCTGGATGGTGCCACGAATGGCTCTAACGGATCCGCCAATGGCGATGCTGTCCCAGTAGCTGAGACTTCGCCCAGTTGGTCCAAATCCAATCCTTATCCTGCACAACTCAAGGCGAATGTCCCGCTCAATGCCCCGTCTTCCCCGAGAGACACCCGCCACTTCGAGATCGACCTCGGCGACTCCGGACTGACCTATGACGTGGGCGATGTTCTGGGAACATTCCCAGAAAACTGTCCGCAATTGGCATGCTGGACAAGCTCACTAAGTTCGAGTTGCAACAGGTCTTGCTGGAACTGTGGAACCGGGAACGGCTCACCGCCATGATGATCACCCACGACGTGGATGAGGCCATTTATCTGGCGGATCGCATCGTCATGATGACCAACGGCCCCGCCGCCAAGGTAGGTCAGG
>JBHIXE010000374.1:0-5628 GCA_041984905.1 Verrucomicrobiales bacterium
CTCGTTATTGCTTGAAACATCGGCCATATTGTACGTGGCGAGCGACAGGCATTCCGGCGCCACCGCCTCATAGACATCGAAGCTCATCAGCACCGGGGTGTTCATGCCGCCGGCATCATAGGTCGCGCCGCTGATCTGTTCCCAGGCCACGCCCTTCTCCCAGGCGATGTTGCGCAGTTCCTTGACCACCTCGACCGCCATGTCGGGATAGGTGCCGTTCTCGGGCATGACCATGTAGAGCGGTCCGTGGCCGCGGTCGCGATAGGCCATGTCGGCCCAGACCTCGTAGCCCGCCATGTAGGCCGCGACGATCTCGGCCCCGGTGGAGCCCAGCACCTCGGCCTCGGCGATCGGGCGCAGGTTGTAGGCGATGCCGCATTCTTCGCACAGCTCGCGCAGCAACTCGATCCTGGCGGGCGACCTCGAGGCGCCGTCCAAAAGGGTCGGCCACAATGAGCATCGATGCACTGGATCGATACATGCAGTGTCGTGAGAATGGAAACGTAGTCTCCGTTGAGTAGGGCGGAAACGTTCAAAACAAGACCGGGGAGGGTGATGCTCTGGATGTGTCCTTGTGGATTCGGAGTGACAGGAACGTACTCCTGGTTCTCGAGGTGCCACCAGTCGACCTGTTGGTCCCGAACACGCCAAACTACATATTCGGGAACACCGCAGCGCTGATAGACCCTCTTTTTGGCGTGAGTGTCGAGAGACACTGAACTTGCAGCGACTTCTACGACCAGTTTCGGAACTCCAGTGATCGTTGGTTCCTCTTTGGTCTCATCAAGATGACCTCCCTGGACCAAGCATCCATCGGGCTGAAAGGCATTGTCAGAATCCAAGACGACCGTCGTGTTATCCATCGCGAGAATTCCTTCAGTCGCCATGGCATAGACGCCAATCCAGGTATGCAGGACATTGTCTGCGCCTCCGTGGAGTGGTGAAACCGGTGATGCCATGAAAACAAGCCCTTCGACGAGTTCTGCTTTTTTGATATGGGGCATTGCATCGTATCGGCGAAGAAACTCCGAAGAATGCAACTGGTCACCATTTTCCAAAGGCGGAATATCCGTCTCAACTGGCCCTACGAGAACCGAACTCATAGGGCCACTTTAGCACCGCTCGTCCCGAAGGCCACGCTCTAGTGAGCCTTGAGCCACTGATGAATCCGGGGATTGAAGTCGTCCATGACTTCCCAGTGGAAGGCGTGACCGGCTCCATCGTAGAAGTGGCTCTCGCATCCCGGAATGGCATTGGCGACTTCTTGACCCATCCAGAGCGGGGTGAAGATGTCGTCCTTACCGCCGATCACGAGGCAGGGGGTATTGATCCCGCCGAGGAGATTCAGCACGTTGTGATTCACGCAGGCTGCAGCCTGGCCTTCCAGACCGTGCAGTGGTTGAGGAACCGGGTTGTTGTGGAAATCGGCACGGCCTTGCACCATATCAGCGTGGGCATCGGCGTTGTCCCAGAAAGGCTTGGTGAAGATGAGGAGTTGGATCCACTCCAGGAATTGCTCGGGAGAGAGGTGCGCCTTGCAGGCCTTCATGTGCTCGAAGACGGACTTGGCGTAGTTGTCGCAACGAGCCCAAGGGCACATGAGCACGGCACTCTTCACCTTCTGGGGATGGCGCAGCATGAGCTGCTGAGCAATGATCGAACCCATGGAAACGCCCACGACTCGGGCCTGGGGAATGCCAAGTGCGTCCATGAGGCCGGCGTAATCATCGGCCATCATCTCGCTGGAATAGTCACCAGGAGGCTTATCGCTCAGACCCACACCGCGGTTGTCGGGCATGATGCAGCGGAAGGACTGGCTCCACTCCTCCTTGTGCGCTTCCCAGACTTCACCGCGGGCGGTGATTCCCATGATGAGGATCAGAGGTTCGCCGGCACCGGCTTCCTCGTAGTACATTTGGATTCCGTTCGTTTCGATATGGGGCATACCGCTGTCCCTACCGTAAACGGGGCGGAGGGCCAAGGAAAAGTTTTGGCGAAGGTGCTAGTGGGGCTGGTAGTGGCTTCTGCGAGGAATTACTCGATCACTCACGAAGCCTGACGCGATCACCTGTCCTGCAAGCCCTTGCCCTCGAGAATTTTGGCCCGGCACTTCTCAATCCTAGATGCCCGCGTCTGGGACTGCTTGGCTCCCGAGAAATGGAGTAGGTAACCGCGCTGCCGACCGGGAGTGAGCGCCTTGAAAGCGGCCTTGTAATCCGGGTCTTCCTGGAACTTGGCCTCTAGTTCCTCGGGGACTTCGAATTCCTCCGTCTCCTTGTATTCCACTTCCTGACCGGACTTCTCTACTTCGATGGCTTCCAGGATGTAGGCTCTCAGGGTGTCCTTCTGGTCGGTGACTTCCGCGACATCGGTGAAGCGAATCTGCCGGGCGGACTGCACATTCTTAGTCTGCTGGATCAGGATGCCTTCGGGATCCTTCAGCAGGACCCCTTTGTGGAAGAGCAGGGCGCAGTATTCCTTGAAGCAATGCATCAGCACCACGTTGCTGCCCCCCAGGGTGTAGCAGGGCACCCGCCATTTGAGATCCTCAGTGAGAGGTGTGTCGAGGAGGATCTCTCGCAGGGCCTTGAGCTCCTGCTGCCATTGCTCGTTGCGGCGGATATAGCCAGTGACCTTGGGATTCATCGCTTGGGTTACCGGTCGTTGAGTCCTTTGCCTGCGAGAATGCGTTCCCGGTGCTTCTCGATTCGAGAGGCGCGAGTCAGGGACTGCTTGGCGCCTGCAAAATGGATGAGGTACCCGCGTTGTCGTCCTGGTGTGAGGGCCTCAAACGCCTCCTCGTATTCCGGGTCCTCGGCAAACCTCGCTCTCAGTTCCTCAGGGACTTCGAATTCCTCGGTCTTTTTGAAATCGACCTTCTGGCCGGATTTCTCCACCTCGATGGCCTCCTGAATGTAGGCCTTGAGAATGGTTTTCTGATCGCGGATCTGCTGGGTGTTGGTGAAAGGGATCACGCGTCCGGACTGCGTGTTCGCGCCTGGTTTCTCGAGTATCCCCTGAGGATCTTTCAGGAGAGCCCCCTTGAAGAAGCTGAGGACGCAGTGGTCCTTGAGTTCGCCAATGATCGCCACGTTGCCCTTTTGGTGGGTGTAGCAGGGAGAGCCCCATTTGAGTTCCTCGGTCAGGTCGCATTCCAGGAGGATCGTTCTCAGCTGCTCCAACTCAGGGCGCCAGGACTCAAGGCTCTGAAAGTAGGCATCGACCTGGGGATTCATGATGGGCTTCTCTCTAATTTTTGGCTTGAGCTATTTGGGTTTTCAGATGACTGTTCAAAAGAACAGTTTTGAGTGCCCGTATCCTCCAACTCCGTCAGCAGCTCCGCGATTCCTTTCCGGAAGCTCATGCTTACCAGCCTGAGCAACCTTTGGAAAGTGCGATCTCTGGGGTGCGTTGTCTCGATGAAGCGGGCGGCGTGCCACGCGGGAGGCTCACCGAAGTGGTGGCGCCGCAGGGGAGCGGAGCCTTTCTCGGCATGGTCTTGCGCGCTCTGGCTTCGGAAGGAAAACGGGCCGCGTTGATCGATGGACGCAATGCCCTGGACCCGCAATCGCTCGGGCCGGAATTGTGCCGGACCGTGCTCTGGGTGCGTTGTTGTGAGGCGAGGGAAGCAATCAAGGCGGCCGATCTGCTTCTGCGCGATGGCAATCTGCCGGTGGTGATCCTGGATTTGCAGATGAACACGCAGCGCGACCTGGCAGAGATCCCGAATCCCACTTGGTACCGGCTGCGGAACCTGGCGGAAGAGACGGACACGGCGTTGCTCACCCTGACCGAAACGCGGCGGATTCCCTGCGCGGCGTTGCGTCTGGAATTGCGGAGTGATCTGAGCATGGAATCCCTGGAAACCCCGCGCCGGGAGGTGGAAGCGCGGTTGCGCGTGGCGGTGCTGCGCAGTTTGCGCAAGACCCTAACCACCCTGGAAGAGAATCGGATGGCTGGCTGAGCAGCGGAGAAAGGAGCAAACGACGATGTATGGCGTGATTCTACTTCCTCACTTTCATCTTCAGGCGGTGTTGCGCCGTCGCCTGGAGGCATGGCGGGATCCGGTGGTGATGCTGGATACGGTGGAAGTGCGCAGCCTCAAGGATCGCGGCAAGGCCAGGGTGATCGCGCTGACCCTGCAGGCCGAGGCGGAAGGGGTGGAGATGGGCATGACCGCGAGTCAGGCTCAGGCGCGTTGCGGCCGGTTGCAGCTGTTGACCCGGGAGCCGGAGGAGGAAGACGCCGCGCAGGCGGATCTGCTGGGATGTGCCGGCCGGTTCACGCCGGACTTTGAGGAAACGCGGCTCGGGATCTGCACCCTGGATCTGTTTGGTGCGGGCTTGAGCGGCGAGGCTTTTGCGGAAGATGCTCGGGAGATCCTTGCCGCCGCCCGGCTGCAAGCCCGGATCGGTGTGGCGCACAATCCGGACCTCGCCTTGCTCACCGCCAAGATCGCCGATCCCGTGCGGATCATGCCGCGAGAGATTGCGGAGATTCAGGCGGAACTAGGGCCTTTGCCGGTCAGCATCCTGGAACCCGGGGAAGCGCTTGCGGAGATCCTGCGGCTCTGGGGCATTCGGCGAGTGCGAGATCTGCTGGCCTTGCCTCGCGATGAATTGGCAGAGCGATTGGGACCAGAGGCGACCGCGTTGTGGGATCGGGCCAGCGGCCGCGAGTTCCGCTTGCTCAAGCTGGTGCGGGAGCCGCGAGTTTTTGTGCAGGAGATGGAACTGGATTACCAGGTCGAGTCCCTGGAGCCCTTGCTCTTTCTGTTGCGGCGCATGTTGGAGACGCTGGTGACGCGGTTGGCTTCGGCCCATCTCGTAGCGGGCCGCCTGATCCTCCAATTGCGGCTCGATAGTGGTCCGTCTTATCAACGGGAATTCCGCGTGCCGGATCCTTGCCGGGACCTGGAGATTCTCACGCGCATTCTCCACACCCACCTGGAGGGATTTACGGCACCATCGCCGATCATTGCCGTACGATTGGAGGCTTTGCCCAGTCGCGCTGTGAAGCAGCAGTTCCGCTTGTTTGAGTCCGGGTTCAAGGATCCCAATCGCTTTGCGGAAACTCTGGCCCGACTGGAAGCCTTGCTTGGCACGGAGCGCGTGGGGAGTCCGCTGGTCATCGATACGCATCGGCCCGACGCGATCGAGGTGCGGCCCTTTCAATGGGAACTCGGCAGTGAGTTGGGGCCGTTATCGAGCGAAGAACCGTTTCGGTTGGGCCCGCCGCTGAAACGGTTTCGCCCGCCGATCCCGGTGCAGGTGTGTTCCCAGCAGCAACAGGGCAGGGAGCAACCTGTCAATCTCACCGGCGGCCGTTGGAAGTCGATGCGCATTCTGGAGAGCCAGGGACCCTGGGTGCTCTCTGGGGATTGGTGGGAGGTGAAGGGCAAGGCGTGGTCGCGCCTGGAATGGGATGCGCGTTTGGCCAGTGGGGAGTTGTGCCGTCTGGCGAAGTGTCAGCGTCGCTGGTTTATGGACGGTATTTATGGGTAAATGGAAATTGTGAAAGGTGAAATTGCAAAGTGGAAAATGAAAAATGGAGACCCGTGGTGAACACGGTGAACGGTGAACGGTGAACGGTGAACGGTGAACGGTGAACGGTGAACGGTGAACGGTG
>JBHIXE010000375.1:0-334 GCA_041984905.1 Verrucomicrobiales bacterium
CGAAACCGCCTCCCGCCAACACCACCGCCATGGACTTGGCCCAGTGATCGCGACCGCCCTTGCCATTGATCTTGGGTGTGCGCGCGAACTCACCAGCACAATAGACGATGGTGGAGTCCAGCAAGCCGCGTTCATTCAGATCTTCGATCAAGGCTGACAGGGCCTGATCGAGTTCCGGCAAGCGGGATTCCCGCAGGCTCTTGAAGTTGTTGGAATGCGTATCCCAGCCGTTCTTGCCGATGCTGACAAAGCGCACGCCGGCTTCCACCAAACGCCTTGCGACCAGGGCGCCCTGCCCCAGTTCGTTCTTGCCGAACCGTTCCTTGGTCTGGTC
>JBHIXE010000375.1:344-5624 GCA_041984905.1 Verrucomicrobiales bacterium
AGATCGAAGGCGGCCTTGGTGCCATCGGCGCGCAGCATTTCGAGAGCCTGTTGCTGGAAGCTGTCCATGCTTTCGACCACGCCACCGGCAGTCTCAAGCGCTTCAAAGCCTGCGTCGAAGGTCTGCAGCAGGCGATGCCGGTCTTCGAGTTGATCCAGGGAAACGCCGGAAGGAAGCGTCAATCCACGCACCCGAAGATCTCCCTTTCCGGCGTTCCCTTCCACTTCAAAAGGATTGTAGGCCGCGCCCAGATACCCGGAGGTAGCCGCCTGGTCGCGCGTCGAACCAAAGGTCACGTACGGCGGAATTCCCGTGGGCGTGGACAGAAACTTGGAGGTCAGCGATCCCAGAGAAGGATAGTCCAGGGACGGGCTCGGCTTGTAGCCGCTGTGCATGTAAACCGTCCCCGGACCATGCGAGGGAATGGTGTGATGCAGACCGCGGATGAGGGTGCAGTGATGCATGACCTTGGCCATCCTGGGGAGATGCTCGGAAACCTGAGCGCCATCCAGGGAAGAGCCGATCGCCTTGAACTCGCCACGAATCTCGGAAGGCGCCTCCGGCTTGGGATCCCACATGTCGATCGTCGCAGGACCACCTGACAGCCAGATCATGATCACGCTCTTGGCCTTGGGAGCCGCGGCAGTCGCGCCCATGGCTTCCAGGCGCAACAGATCGTTCAAGGTCAGGCCCATCAATCCGGCGGTGCCGATCTTGAGAAAGTCACGGCGCCGGTTGCCCTCGCAATCTCTCCAGAAGTTGGTCTTCATCAATTCTATCTACTAGTGGTTTAATACAAATTCCCGGGTATTGATCAGCGCCCAGAGGATATCCTGGTAAGCTTGTTCCCCGTTTTCGTGAGTGTTCACCGTCTCCATCGCAGCGGCACGCTCCCCATCGTTGGGTAACCTCGTCAGGGTCGCCAGGAAGAGCTTGTCCAGGATCTCCTGCTTTTCGGAATCCCCCAGCTCGCCTTTCCGCAATCGGTCCAGCCTCTTGTCTTCATTGAGCAGCGTCTTGAGCCGCCCGTTCTTGATCTTGTTCTGCAGATCCCCGTCGGTCATGAGGTAGAGCGACTGGGGCAAGGTCGGGTCGCTGGAGCGTTCGCAGTCACAGACCGTGGTGCGCTCGGGCCGGCCAAAAAGGCGGAACACGTACGAGAGATCCCCGTCTTTCACGGAGCTGGCCGCGACTTCGATCGCCATGCTGCCCTTCGGCGCATCCCGCTCGAATTCATCCCGCATCCCCAGCGCCGTATTGACCACGTCCACCACGTTCTCCGCCATCATCCGGCGTGCGTATTTGCGGGCGTAGTTCCGGGTATCGCCAGAGTTGGACTCGTTCGGGATGGAGGAAAGCTGGTAGACCTTGGATCGCAGGATTTCCTTTTCCAGTTCCCGGATGTTGAACCCGCTCTTCAAGAAACTCTCAGCCAGCGCTGCCAAGAGCGGTTCGTTAGAAGGAGGATTGCCCGCCGCGAAGGAGTCGACCGGTTCGACGATTCCCACACCCATGTAGTGCGCCCAAACCCGATTCACGAACGCACGGGCAAAGTAAGGATTCTCCTTGTCGACCATCCACTGATAAAGCGCCTCGCGGTAATCCCCTTCCTGCTTGAGTTCCACCCCGCCCAAGGCCATCGGCGGCAACGTTTTGTTGGTGACGGGATCCTTGAGGAAGTTCGGCTTCTCATCCAGGTAAACCTCTTTGATGGAAGGTAGGCGCTTCTTCTTATCTTTGATCTTCTTGCGCCGATTGTTCTCCTCATCAATCGCCTTGCGTGCATCCTGAGACTTGCCGCTCTCCACCTGAGCGAAGGCATTTGCATAAGCGCGGTAGTCCGATTGGCTCCATTGATCATAAGGATGCTTGTGGCACTGTGCGCACTGAAGCTGAACTCCGAGAAACGCCGAGGCCGTCTGTTCCGCCATCTGCTCGATGTCCAGCCCTTTGCGCGCCCAGAACAAGTCCAGGGTATCGCGCTCGGCATAGTCGCTCTCAAAGCTGTCAATGGTGTCCTCATCCCAGGACCGCGACGCTTCAATCCATTTGTCGATGCTGTCTCCATCCCGGCTGGTGGCCAAGAGAATGCCTCGTACGATTTCGTTATAAGGGGCGTTCCTCTCAAAGCGCACTCGCAACCAGTCGTGCCACATCCGGCTGCGCTTCTCTCCTGGCGTGTCCAGCGATCGAGTGTCGTTCCCGGTGATGTCGCTGAACTTGGTGGCCCAGAGCGCGGCATGGAGTGGATGTGTCAGCAACTCATCAATCTTCTTCTCCCGCTTGTTCTTATCCTTGTCCGCGAGGAAGGCTTCGGCTTCTTCCAGGGTGGGCACGCGGCCAATGGTATCGATGTAGAGCCGGCGCAGGAACTCGCCATCAGCGGCCACTTCAGAGGGCTCAATACTCAGGGCATCCAGCTTGGCGAATACGGCTTTGTCGATGTAGTTGGCGGGTGTCGGCCCTCCGGACACCGGGTTCTGGAAGAAGTTCACGATGGTGGCCAGGACGCCCTCTGACTCCGACACCATGGCGCGGAAGGAAGTGACTCGATCCCGGTAAGCTACTACCACCGACGTATCCCCGGGATTCACCGCTCTCACCTTCCCCTCTTCCGTGACTTCCGCCACGAACTCGTCGCGAGTCTCAAAGGTGGCAAAGGCGGTCACGTCTTCTCGCGATCCATCTGCGAAAACGGCTTCGACATGCAGATCCTGGGTCCGGGTCAGCCCTCCAAACGTGGCGCTGTCAGGAGTCACGATGAGCTGTTCCACCTTCCCATACCCTTCCTCTCGCCTGGCGCCAGCGAGGATCCAATTCCGAAGAACCTCGTACTGCCACCCACCTTTGGCGAAACGCTCTCCACCCTCGTGTTTGGATTGTAGAGTGGGTTTGCGCAGCAGCGGGCTGAAGTCCGGATTCTCCAGATCCACGAAGGGACCGTAGTCTTCCAAAGTGAGGGACTCGTAGTCCATCTTGGCGTCATAACTGAAAAGGCTTAGTTGCAGATCGCTCTCTCCCTGCAGCGCGCCGTGACAGGCGCCGGTGTTGCAACCCTGGCGACCGAGAATCCCCATGACATGCCGCTCGAAATCCACGTGCTCCAACGTACGGCCGCCTGGCAATTTCACGGGCGGAAGATTGACCACGGGCTCGCTGGGTTTAGCAGGCTCCTTCACTTCTTCTGCGTCCTTCTTGCTCGGCTCCTGCTTGGCGACGACCTCTTCCTTCTTCTCCTCGGCAGGTTTGGAGTCTTGCTGCGCCACCCGAGGTTTGGTCGCCCGAAACTCGTCACTAACCTCTTTGGAGGTCAGCGCGTCCGCGTAGATCGCGACCCGGTGCAGTTCGCCGAGCCAGGGTCGACCGCCGCCAATTTCATTCGCAAGCGCCAGCTTGTAGTCGTCCGCCAACTTCTTGAGATCCCCCTTGATACTGCGACTCCCACGAGGTTTGCCGTCGATATAGACCTTGGCATTGCCCGACTTGTCACGGGTGTAGACCAGATGGGTCAGCCCCAGGCTCACACTATTTGAAGGGCACGTGATCGAGGGCGTTCCGTTGTTGCTCGTGGAAGAAGCCCGCAGCCTGACATCATACCGGTCTTTCTCTTGTCCGAGAGTGAAGTTCCGCTCGCTGGTGTTCCTGGACACCGTGACAATCCGGGCGGGCCCCTCTTGTTGATGGTTCTTGGGCCGGAGCCAGACCGCGATCGAAATCTCGCCCGACTTCTTCACCGCTTCCGTGATCTTCGTAGCGGGTTGGCTCGAACTGATGATCGTATCGCCCTTCACCTCCAATGCCCCATCCCGCCATTCCGTGGCGGAGGTCTTCTCGATCTTCAGATCCAGCGCTTTGCCGACTCCGGAACGATCGCGAACGACATCTCCCTTTTGCTCCCGAAAGTCATAGAGGACGACGGGACGTTCCGCGGCGGGAGCCAGCTTCACGAGAAAGTTGACCAGGACAAAGAAGGAGAGAAACCGAAAGAGTGAGGAGACATTCATGGCAATCGATGGATGGCAATGAGTGAGGAGTCTTTGCTGGAGTTGCAGCTTCGCCCCTCGTCATTCGCTATGCCTCTCAAGTCAGGCTGTTACAGATCGCCGCAAAAAATTTCCATTCCGTTGCTGGCACCTTCCTGCCAGATTGGAGGTTCGACTCATGAGCATACGTGACCGGCTTCTGCTCCTCCTGTCCGCCGGGCTTCTCTGGCCAGCCTCGGCGATGGCTCACTTCACGCTCTATCACAACGTGGAGATCAACCTCACCTCTCCCGAAACCCTGAGCGTGTTTGTCACCATCCACGAAAGTGATCTGGAGAACACCGACGACGAGACCTTCATCCGGGAGACCTTCCGGTTTCCTCGCGACCTTTCGTTCCGGACGACCTATGACCGCACCTCGCCCGACCTGCCGGAAGGATGCCACCTCGCCATCCTGGAAGCGCGCAACCCGGGCGGAGATCTTTCGATCCAGCTCAGCCCTCAATCCGAGAAGCGACTCTTGCTCGTGGTGAGCCGGCCCGGCGCTTTTCCGGAAACCAAGGACCTGCCACCCGGTGCAGGCCACCTCCTTTCCCTGCCGGACCCACCACCCGTGGAGAGGACGAGCCCCTGGATTGGAGCGCTCATGGTGATTGCCGCGGCCGGAATTGCTCTCTTGCTGCGTCGTTGGCGATTGGCTAGCCTCGCCTCATGAAACTCTTGTGGCTCCCGCTCTGCCTCCTTGTTGCCCTGGCTGAGGCTGCGGAACTTCCTGACGCCATCCGCTTGGAACCCGGCGCTCTCAATAGCGCGACCCTTCAAGGCCCAGACGGACAAGTGGTAGTTTATGGCTCGCCTTCTGCCAAGCCGGACGCAACTGCCGTTCTTCTCACTCATGTTCGCCGGGATCTCACTTCCTTCGCCCGCTCCACCGCAGAAGCGACCGAAGGAGTTGTGGCTCCCGCAGCGTCGGAAGCCCTACTCACCGAACCGGAGCAACATTGGAATGATTGGTGGGACAAGCGATACAACTACTACGGACAACAGAGCACCCGTCTGCCCGTCCTACCGCTCAAGCTCAGGCAAACCGCCAAGGATGGCGACACTCTGAAGCTGGCCGGGCTGGAGATCCAGGTCCTGGAGCTGCCGGGCTATACCACGGATATGCTGGGTTACCTCGTCGAGATCGATGGGCAGCGCGTTCTCTTCAGCGGCGATCTCCTTCTCGCGGGCGGCAAGGTGGCGGATCTCTACAGCTTCCAGGACGCGATCCCAGAAGCCAAGGTCGGCGCCTATC
>JBHIXE010000376.1:0-333 GCA_041984905.1 Verrucomicrobiales bacterium
TTTGTCTAACAAGCGGATAGAGGCAAGGGGAGTAGCCATAAATGGATTGAGGGAGAGGAGAACGAACTAGAGCTCCGGGATGTAGCAGCCAATGGCGCGAGTCCGCGGTTCCGGAACTGATACTCCACTAAGAAAGCTCTCGATGGCGAGCTTGAAATCATCAGAAGTCGCTTCTCTTCTTTTGGTTCCGTAGCCGGCGTAGAGATCACTGATTCGTCCTCGATAGATCAGTTCTCCGTCTGGAGCGATCAAAGCCGCTTCAGGGGTCACCTCCGCGCCTGTCGCCTTGACCAGTTCGTGCTTCCGGTCAATCACGATCGGGGACTCCAGCGA
>JBHIXE010000376.1:343-5614 GCA_041984905.1 Verrucomicrobiales bacterium
TCCCGTGGGACTCACGGATGAAGGCGTCCAGGCGCTGAATTTCCGGCGCGTAGGAGTTCGCGACGGGACAGTCTGTGGTGACAAAGATAACGGCCGCAAACTTGCAGTCTTTATCGCCGTGGAGAGGCCGAATGGTCTCGCCCTGAAGCGTCTGGAATTGCAGACCTAGCTTGTCCGCGGGAATATGCTCCACGTCTGCCCAAAGGCAGTTCATTCCGAGAATCAGGGACGTGATGAGGAGGATTGTCCGATTCATCCGGCATATTCTAGACCGGTTTGCCTGTCAGGTGAAAGAGGGAATGCTGTTGCGGCTCAAGACGCCGCCTCCGCTTCAGGGGCGTTCTTCGCTTTCTTGTTGTTCTTTTTCCTGCCGGTTTCGGGTTTTGGCAGGACCTGAGCACGCTGAGCCCATTCCCTCCATTCCTTGACCATGGATTGCACTTCCTCGGGATGAGTGGGCGCCAGATTGTTTTGCTCGGTCCGGTCGACTTTCAGATCGTAAAGTTCCCATTCACCCTTCATTCCTTTGCGGACCAATTTGCGGTCTCCCTTTCGCAGGGCGGCATTTCCTTCATGCTCCCAATAGAGATTGCGCTCTGGGAGTTCACTCTCTCCCGTGAGAACCGGAATCAGGCTCTGTCCCTCCATGGGATGCACTGGACTCTGACCTCGAGTTTCGGGATAGAGCGCCGCGGAGAGATCGACGCAAGTGGGGAGGATATCGATGACGTGAGCTGGGGTCTCGATCCAGCCACCTTCCTCCATCATGGCGGGATAGTGAACGATCAAAGGACTGGCGATGCCGCCTTCGTGATTGAAGTGCTTGTACTCCCGGAAAGGCGTGTTCTGCAAATGGGCCCAACTCCGGCCCACGAACCAGTTGGAGTCTGCTTGCGTGGGATCACCCACCGTTTTGCCACTGACTCCGGACTCGGCGTTTCCGCCATTATCACTCATGAAGAAGATGATGGTGTCTTCGTAGATGCCGCGCTCCTTGAGCGCGTCCACTAGCGTTCCCACGGACTGATCCATCCGATGCATGACCGCTGCGTAGACTGCCATGATGTGATCATAGCGATCCTTCTCTTCATCCGAGAGACTGTCCCAGGCAGGAATCTCTTCGGGTCTTGGGGCGGGTTTCCAGGACGGATCCAGCAAGCCGCTGGCCTGTTGGCGAGCCAGGCGTTGCTCGGACAGGGCATCCCAGCCTTCCTTGTATTTGCCCCGGAACATGGCGATGTCTTCCGCATCCGCCTGAAGTGGGAAATGCGGCGCCACATGCGCCAGGTAGAGGAAGAAGGGTTTGGCCTCTGAAATGGCCTGGTCAATAAAGCGAATCCCGAACTCGGTCCAGAGGTCTGTGCCGTACCAGTCTTTCGGTAGCCGCGGGTCATCTTTGGCGATGGCCTCTCCGTCCAGATGGAGTTGGCACTTGGAGGAATCGCTGGGGTAATAGACGCCACCGGCGGGCAGATTCAGGCTGTGCTGAAATCCGCGCTCCCAAGGTGTTACCCCAGACTTGAAGCCTACATGCCACTTGCCGGTCATGGCCGTGTAGTAGCCTGCAGTCCCCAGTACCTCGGCAATGGTCACGCACTGATCGTTGAGGGCTCCCTGGTATCCGGGCTGGCCCTGGTCCGTGGTCATCCAGCCCATGCCGGCCTGATGAGAATAGAGCCCGGTCAGAAGGGACGCCCGGGTAGGACAGCACCGCCCGGTATTGTAAAATTGGGTGAAGCGAGCGCCCGTCTCAGCCAGGGCATCCAGATTGGGGGTGGGAATCTCCGAGCCATAGGCGCCAATGTCTGAAAACCCCATGTCATCCACCAGGATGACCACGATGTTCGGCTGGACAATCGCGTGAGCTGGCGGGCAAAGCAGCGCCAGCAGAAGTGGCAGGAGATATTTCATCGGCATGGATTCGGATACAAGGCATAGCCCGGATGCAGCCCAATTACTGCCCGATGCAGTAGAGCACTTTGTCAGAGCGGGCAAACAATTGACCGTCGATCGGGACCAGCGTCGCGCGGAAGATCTCCTCTTCCGAAGCCCCTAAAGGATTTCGGGAGACAATCTCCAGCTCTTTGCCTGGCTTGACCACAATCACCTCGCCGGACTCCGCCTGGAAATAGACCAGACCATTGGCTTTGAGGGGAGAGGCAGAGATGGCTGCGTCCAGGCGTTCCGTGAAGTAGTCCTCGCCGGTCTTGGCATCGTAGCAGGTCAGAATGCCGGACATGCTGGAGATGAGGACGAAGTTGTCGACCACTGCAGGGGAAGGGAGATCCCGCCCGCCCTGGCGGCGTGCATTCCAGACCATGTGAGACTTGGTGACGTCGCCCTTGCCATCCGGCTTGACCACATAGGTGTTTCCGGGCTTGCCATTCACGACATAGAGTTGGCCATTGGCGAAGTCCGGAACGGGAGAGCCGCGGCCGTTGAACCCAGCGCAGAACCAAAGCTCTTCTCCAGTTTGTGGATTGTAGGCCTGGACACCTTCCTCACCATTGAGGATCAACTGCGTGCCGGAGTCCGTTTCAATCAGGATCGGAGTCGACCAGCCGCCCTTGGGCTTTTCACCCCGGTCTGCTTTCCAGACGACATCTCCCGTCTTCTTATCGAGGGCGACGATGCTGGAGGGCCCCTCGGTATCGCAATTCTGGATCACGGTGTCTCCATAGATAATTGGGGAGGCAGCGATGCCCCAGGAGCCCGTGAAAGTGCCCAGGTCTGGCTTAGACCACAGGGGGGTACCCTCCATATCAAAGCAGTGAAGTCCGCCAGGGCCAAAGAAGGCCACCACTCGTTCTCCATCCGTCACGCAGGTAGGCGTGGCCCAGGAATTCATCTTGTGCGTGCTCTCGGGAGCGGACACAGAGACGGAGCGTTCCCACAAGACATTGCCGGTCTTCTTGTCCAGACTGATGACGTAGCGTTCTTCGCCCGTTTCATTGGAGCTCGTGAGAAAGAGTTGATCCCCCCAGTTCACGACCGAGGATTGGCCCGAGCCCTTGAGTTCCGTTTTCCATACGACGGCTTTCTCGTCCCACTTGGTGGGCACATTGGTATCTTCAGAGTGTCCGGTTCCGAGAGGGCCGCGGAAACGTGTCCAATTGGATTCGGCCTGGAGCAGCGCCGTGCCGGCCAGGGAAGTAAGCAGGATGAGTCGGAGGGAATTCATTTGATTCATAGCACGCCAGGTGAGGAAGGTGGTTATCAAGAAAGCAGGAGTGCTAGACCCCTTTCAAGGCGATTCGGAAACCGGGCTGATTATTTGCCCGGGTTCTTGCGGTTCTTCTCTCGAAATGCCTGACGCGCCTGCTCGAAGGCTTCCGGAGTCAGAACTCCCACTTCGTCGGCCCAGGCATTCCATTGCGTTCTTAGCTGGTCAAACTTCTCCGGTTGCTGCTGAGCCAGATTGTTCAACTCAGTCCGGTCCTGTTGGATCTGGTAGAGTTCCCAGGGCCCTCCGCGAGTGCCGACGAGTTTCCACTCGCCATCTCGAATGGCGCGATTTCCCTCATGCTCCCAGAACAGGGTGCGGGGATGGCTGTCCTGCGAATGGAAAGAGGGCAGGAGACTCTCTCCTTCCATGGGTTGAATCGGATGGCCGTCGAACTCGTCCGGATAGTCCGTCTTGGCAACCTCGGCAAACGTGGGCATGAGATCGATCAGATGAGCCACCTGGTGGCGGAGCTCACCTTTGGCCTTAATGCCATCAGGCCAGTGGACAATGAAGGGCGCGCTGACGGCGCCTTCGTGGCTTTCCCGTTTGTATTGGCGGAATGGTGTATTGCTCAGGTTCGCCCAGCCCTGTCCATAGCTGCTGGTCCATCCTCCGACGCGCCCCCAGGTTTCATAGTTGGCGACAGTGTTCTGATCTCCCTTGATGCCAAAGAGTCCGGTCTCCTTCGTACCACCATTATCGGAAACAAAGACAATCAAGGTGTTGTCCAGCTCCCCGATCTTTTCCAGGTGGCTGATCACGCGTCCGATATTCTGGTCGAGACGGTCCACAATCGCGGCGAAGAGAGCCATCTTGAAATCCATGTCGCCCCGCTGTGCGTCCGTGAGGCTGTCCCATTCGGGAACGTCGAGAGGAGAGAGCGGCCAGTCCTTATTTACAATCCCAAGCTCCACGAGTTTGGCATAACGTCTCTGGCGGAATTTCGCCCAGCCCTCGCGATATTTTCCCCGGTACTTTTCCACGTCCTGAGGTTTGGCGTGGAGCGGGAAATGCGGGGCGTTGTAGGCGAGATAAAGGAAGAAGGGATTCTCGTCGGTTTCTCGTACGGTATCGATAAAATGCAGGGCATAGTCGGTGAAGACATCCGTCGTATACCATTCCTGCTCGGGATGAAGATGGTTGACGGGATCTTCAGTGACGGGAATGACCATCTCCTCCCCCAGATAGATTTCCGTGCGTGGGACGATGGTGTAGTAACTATCTATGTACCCGCGGGTGCCGTAGAAGTGCTGGAAGCCCCGGGCTGTGGGAGAACCTTCGTCCCGCCAACCCAAATGCCATTTGCCCGTCATGATGGTGTGGTAACCTGCTTCACCGAGAACTTCTGCCAGGGTAACGGCCTGAAAGCTAAGGCGATCCCGGTAGCCGTCGACGCCGGTATCACCGGCCATGTGACCGATATCGGCCTGGTGAGGATAGAGCCCGGTGAGAATCGATGCGCGGGAAGGGCAGCAGCGGCCGGTATTGTAGAACTGCGTGAATCGCAATCCGCCCATCGCGAGCGAATCCAAGTGAGGCGTATCAATCTCGCCGCCATAGCATCCGACATCGGAAAAGCCCATATCGTCTGCCATCATCAACAGTATATTGGGTCTTTCCTGGGCACCTAGCGGAGCGGAGAAAGCGCCGACCAGTAAAACAAGTATCCATCGCATCGGTCCAAATCTCCTCTTGCCAGCCTGAGCGGCCCTTAGGGGAGCCCGCCATTCCCAAAGATAGCACTGATTCCGCTAAAATATAAGCACATCGTCAAGTCGATTCCGTTAAACGGGCCCGCTGAACGGCCTTACAAGTTCGATGTTATTCCAGCTAACTTCCAGCTCCTACTACCGCCGCAAGGTCACTGCGGCTTTAATTTAGATGCACATTCGCGTTTGCTACCCTACAGGAGAATTCCTATGACGTCCCGACACCTAACTGCACTGACAACTCTGGGCCTGCTAACCCTCTTGGTCACCGGCGCCGATGCTGAAGAAATCCATCACTCGTTTTTCGTAGCCGGACCGACCTTCACTGGAATCATC
>JBHIXE010000377.1:0-5612 GCA_041984905.1 Verrucomicrobiales bacterium
GGGTCACCTCATCCCTGCCGGCACTGGTTTCCATACCGTGCGTGATGTCACCATCAAGGCCACGGTGGAGCCGGAAGAAAAGCGCGCCCTCGAAACGCGTGCTCCCGCTGCTGAAGAAGATGGAGGCGAAGATCCTCTGTTGGAAGAAGCCGCTTCTGGCGAGTAATCGATCTGGGGCCTATCCCCTACGTTAACCAATTCGGGAAACCGGCGGAGGCGAGTCCTTCGCCGGTTTCTGCTTTGAGATTTCAGCGATGAGATGAAATCTTGTTGGAGCAGATGTCTATCACGACTCAGAAAGGCGATGGCGGGGAGACGGATCTCCTTTTTGGCCGTCGTGTGCCCAAGACACACCCTCGCGTGGTAACCTGTGGTGCGATTGACGAACTCAACGCCAGTCTCGGTCTGGCTCGCGCCACAACTGCGGTGCCGCTCCTCGGCGAATGGATCGCCTCCATTCAAGATGCGCTCATTGTCCTGATGGGCGAGATCGCCACGGACATCGAGGATCTCCCCCGCTTTCGAGACCAGGGTTTTCAGTCAGTGACTACCGAATTGGTGGATGATCTCACGGAACGCGTTCGCGTGCTGGAGGAGGACAAAGGCGTCAGTTTCAAGCAATGGGCCATTCCCGGCAAAGCAGGCAACCTCGCGGGGGCTTACCTGGACCTTGCCAGGACCGTCTGCCGTCGCGCGGAGCGGGAGGTCGTGAAGATGACCAGTGAGGGGCTCCTCTTGAACCCGGAGATCCAGCGCTACCTCAATCGTCTTTCGGATCTGTGCTGGCTCATGGCCCGCTTTGAGGAAAGCCAACCAGCCTCCTGACCCGACCTCTTCCCTGTTCCCGTCATGCGCACGGACGACTTTGACTATCACCTGCCCCCTGAGCTGATCGCCTCGCATCCTCCGGCGCACCGGGACGAATCCAGGATGCTGGTTGTGGATCGCGCCGCGGGCACCATTCGGCATCACCGGTTTCCGGATCTGCTGGACTTCATCGAGCCCGGTGATCTGGCGGTGCTCAACAATACCCGCGTCATCCCGGCGCGATTCTTCTCGAATGACGGCCGGATCGAAGTCCTGCAGGTGGAAAAGCAGAGCGAAACGCGCTGGCGTTGCATGGTGAAACCTGGCAAGCGCATGAGGCTGGGCCACACCGTCGAGATTGGCGAATCCACGGGCACCGTCGTGGAAATCCTGGAGTGCGGTCATCGCGTCGTGGAGTTCGATCGCCCTGTGAATCCCAAGATCGGTCACCTGGCGCTCCCGCCCTATATGGGGCGACTGGATGACGCCGAGGATCAGGAGCGCTACCAGACCGTCTACGCGGAACGGGAAGGCGCCATCGCCGCGCCCACCGCCGGACTTCATTTCACGCCGGAGATCCTGGCACATCTCCCTCACACCCATGTCACCCTTCATGTAGGTATTGGCACCTTTCTGCCCGTCAAAGTGGATGATGTGGAGAAGCACGAGATGCATTCCGAGTGGTTTGAACTCGGCGCGGAGGCCTGCACCGCCATCTCTCAGGCCAGGCGCACTCTCGCCATTGGCACGACGGTGGTCCGTGTTCTCGAGCATTGCGCTCGGTCTGGAGTGCCTCTGCAACCGCAGAGCGGCGAGACGGATATCTTCATCTATCCACCCTATGAATTCCGAGCTGTTGACCGGCTCCTGACCAACTTCCACCTGCCCAAGTCTACCCTGCTCATGCTGGTCAGCGCCTTTGCGAGCAAAGAGTTGATCCTGGAGGCCTACGAAACGGCCATTCGGGAGCGTTACCGCTTCTACAGCTACGGCGACTGCATGCTGATTTTGTGAGCGGAGCCTCTGCGGCTCGCGCAACGGAGGAAGAGAGCGAAGCCCTGGGTTGGAGTTCACGCTTCAGCGTGCGCGGAGACTCCCGTCTACCGCCCCGGAACCCGCATGCCGCCAACGCCGAAGGCATTGGCCAGCCCTTAGCCGGTGATTGAGCGATAGCGACATCTCCGGCAATCGCCCTGGCCACGGGAGTCTCTGGTCGGATGGGCTTCGCGCACGCTGAAGCGTGAACTCCAACCCAGGGCTTCGCTCAGCGAAAACGGCAAGCGTTTCCCGCCATCGCTATCGTTCACGCATCCCGATACCGGTTGATGAAGATGAACATCACGGGGATGAGCTGGATCGTGGAGAGGAGAAACTTGACGTAATACGGGTAAGGCGGAAGCCCGAAGCAGAAGATGTTCAAGGTCACTCCTATCATCAGCGCCAACCCGATCACGAAAATTCCCAAGGGGGAAATCTGCTGACTGCCCGTCCACTTCAGAGTGTCCGACACCCCAAAGTAGCGATAGGCCAGGAGCGCCATGATGATCAGGGAGCCCAGTCCGGCATACTCCGCCAGGTCATCCAGCATGAGAAAGGCGTCATAAGCTCCATGAGCGGCCACCATGAGTAGAAAGGTCGTCAGGAACCCCTCCCATAGCCGCTTGGGATAGCGCACCATCCGGTAAAAGGCATACCCTATCAGCCCCGTGAGGCAGACGTGGAAGAAGTTGGCCGTGAGGAACCGGCCGACCACAGATCCACCGCGATCCGCCATGAAATAGTTGATGTTCTCTTCCAGCGCGAAGCCCAATCCCACAAAGCTGGCGACCACCAGCACTTCCATCTCGTTCCCGCGACGCCGCAGCCAGGGCACTAGCGGAATAAAAAACAGCAGCTTGATCAGCTCTTCCCGCAGCCCAATCCCGGCCACGCAATAGATCAGCCCTCCCATGAGGTCTTCCGGCGTATCGTGGAGCCAGCCGTAGACGTGCTCCTGGAGAAAGACGACATAGACAGTCACCACGGTGCTCAGGACTCCCAACCCAATCGCGGCGCCATACAATGGGAGTTGATCCTTCTGGAATCCTGCCATCTGGCCGATGATCACAAACCAAATCCCGGAGACGAAGAGCGTTACCAAGACAAAGGTGAGACTCCGGGGGATTGAGGCCAGCAAAGTGGAATGGAACAACCCCACCAGATCCCGCTCCTCGATCTGACGGTCGATCCGAAGTCCCAGTTCTACATAGCGATTGAAGGCCGGATCCTCCATCAAATCGTCCAGCGCCTCGATCCCTTTATGGTCCACGGTGAGTTCGATGATCTGGTGCCGGCAGTAGTCGGATTCCCGCAGTGTTAACTCCTGACGGTAGAATTCGATCGCGGATTCCCAGTCGTCCATGTAGACCTTCACATCTCCGTAGCACTCTGCCGCATAGGGGATGTCCCCTTGTTCGGCGGACTCCCGCAGATTGGAGACCGCCTCATCCCAGCCTTCGCTGGTGCTCTTGCGGTGGTAGAAGATCAGGTAGTCGGCAAAGAGCGTCTTCTGGGTCTCGGCGAGGCGGCTATTCGCCAGAGCGTTGGTTAGTTCCGTGAAGTAGTCGGTCGGGTCGTTCTCCGCCGCCTCCTCTTCATCCTCACTCAACTCCCACTCAGAGGAAACCTCGGGCGCGGGCCGGTACCACACGTGGGGATTGCGGATGGCTTCGAGCATCACCTCCGGATCGGAAGCGGCTTGGTGAATGAGGCGTTTGCCAGGATCGTAGACCTTGTCCGCCACCAGGTAGATGACAAAGGCCAATGCGATCGATCCCAAAACGATCCCGACTCCCGCTTTCAGAAGGAGGTCGCGATCGCGGGAGAGGTAGTGAAGCCGCTGCTTGGAGATTCCGAACATGCCACGGCGATCATAGAGTCGACTGCGCTCCGCATCAACAAGCAGCCATAGTAGGAATTGGTTAGGGCGTCAGGAACTCAAGTTTTTCAGAATTATCATCTCACATTTAAAATTGAGACGCATCTTTTTGAAAAAGTGATTGATGGCGCCTAACCAGGCGTCTAATGATGGCCGCGCCGATTCTTCCTTCCTTCCCGATTCATGAACACCGAGTCCTCTCAGACCAAGCCGCGTTTCACCATTGTCGCCACCCCGAACGGGTTGGTCCTCTCCACTCCAGAAGGAGAATTTTTGCTGCAAAGCACGCGCCAGCCCGCGAGCCGGGAAATCGATCCGGTGGATTTGTTCGGCATTCAGGATTCCGACCCTCGAGCGCTCGTTCTGCAGACGGGCCAGTATGTCGTCTAGTACGACGTTCGCCCTTAGGCCCGCACGAGGGTCAAGAAGGTAATCGGATACTCGTTCTCGACATCGGCGGGAAACTCCGCCCGGGTTTGCTCCAGCCAATCGGCGTGGGCTTCGTAGTCCGGGAAGTGGGCCCTACCCTCAATCTCCGCATCAACCAGGGTTAGGATCAGTTCATCGGCATAAGGCAAGGCCGCCTTGTAGATGCTGGCTCCTCCGCTCACGACGAGTTCGGTGTCCCCAGCTCGCTTGGCGACCTCAATCGCCTCGGGAATGCTGTAGACCACATGCCCCAGCCCCGGCTCGTAGTTCTCCTGGGTCGTCAGAATGATGGGTGTCTGGGTACGGAACCAGCCCTGCATTTCTTCAAAAGTCTTCCGTCCCAGGAGCATGTGATGACCCGCCGTGTAGCCACGAAAATGCTGCACATCTCGAGGCAAACGGAAGGGAATTCCTCCATGACCGGTTCCGATGACCCGGTCGTGGGCCATGGCGGCAATCATGGAGACTTTGAATCGAGTCTCCGGCATGTTTGAACTAAGGCGAGGGTCCTCTACTACACCTCAAACGAATCCGCTTTTACGTAAGCGTCAATCACTGCCTGCTCGCCTTCGGCGCCTTTCATGGAGTTTCCATGTTCCATGCCGAGCACACCACCGAAGCCCTTGGAGTGTATGTGCTTGAAGATGTTCTGGTAGTTGATCTCTCCCGTGCCGGGTTCTTTCCGGCCCGGGTTATCGCCAATCTGGAGATACGCGATTTCATCCCAGGCCATGTCCAGGTTCGGGATGACGTTCCCTTCCGTGATCTGCTGGTGATAGATATCAAAGAGGATCTTGCAGGACGGACTACCGACTGCTTTGCAGATGGCGTAGGCCTGGTCGGAATACTGGAGGAAGGTGCCGCCATGGTTGGCATGCCAGTTGAGCGGCTCCAGCACCATGACCAGATCAGCCGGTTCCAGGATGGCGGAGCAACGCTTCAAGAGCTCAATCACATTGGCGGTCTGGTAGCCTTCGGAGAGGCGCGACCCGCCATAGCGGTTCCACTTCCCGTCCTCAGCGGGGACCTGCTGGTCCACGGATCCCGGGACCACGGTGCACCACTTGGCGTTGACCCGTTTGGCCACGTCCACGCTTTGTTTCATGGTCTCGACGATGCCCTTCCAGGTATCCTCATCTTTGACCGCGAAAGTCGGGGTATCAAAGCTGCCATAGGCCACGAAAACGCCCATGGTCATGTTCCGATCCGCCAGCACCTTGCCGATGGCTTCCTGCTTCTCCGGCGTTTCCGCCGGCAGGCCGTTGTGTTCCCAGGCGGTGAAGCCCTGGTCAGCGGCAAACTTGATCTGATCAATCACATCATCGCCCCCCAGATTGCGGAAGGTGCCTGGGTGCGGTGCATACTTCAGTTTGAAGTTACGCGCAGCTGCGGGCGAGCTTGCGGTCTGGGCCGATGCCGCCTGTATGGCGACGCCGGCCCCCGCAATAGCCGTTGAACT
>JBHIXE010000378.1:0-5575 GCA_041984905.1 Verrucomicrobiales bacterium
CAGGCGTCATCGGAGGCAATACCGGAGTGATGGATGCGGAGCACATCTACCATTTGGCCGGTGAAAAGGACAAGATTTCGCCCTTGGGCAAGTACCTCTCTCCAGCACGTTGGCCGGTGGCGGTTCTCTCCAACTGGAACCGGGCCATGCGTCGTGGACGCATCACCTACTATTCGCTCGGAGATGTTACTCACAATGGACCCGAAGGCCCCTATTCACACAGCGCGACCTATGAAGACGGGAAATCCCACCTGGAACGTACGCTTGAAATCGTTCGCGGGATCATCCTGAAGAACTGGGACTTGGCGGGCTTCGATCCGGACACGCCGAATCGCCTGAGCAACTATGACCTCTACCAGGCAGGCTCCCGCACCCGGGAAGAGCACTTCGCACTGGAGCATCCCATTCCCGCGGATCATTTCGTGCCTCAGGGCGAGTGGATCGGGCGTCTGATTCTTCCCAACAAAGAACTCCGGGACGGCACCGTGTGGCTGGAGTTGTACCATACCCCAGAGAAATACCAGTCACTGCGCGGCAGCATCATCAAGCTTGGGTGGAAGGAAGATCCGAGCGTGCAGCGTTATGTGGAACGGACAACCAAGGATGTGGAGTTCCCTGCGCACTACCGCGTCGGCAAGAAAAAAGGTCTCGTGTTGCCGGAGCGCCTGAATCACTTGGAGGACGTGAATCCCCTGGAGTCGATCGCAGGGGCTCACCGGCTGGACGATGTGCTCGTGAGATTGCCGGAACCGGTGGAGGTTATTGAGGACGACACTCCAGAGCATGACCGCCTCTTGATCGGTGCGGATCCCGTTCACATCTCTGGGCGCTACAAGACATTGCTGAGGTTTCTCGGCACGGAAAATGGCGAGGATTTTGTAGTGAAGCATTACAACAGGGAGACTGGAGAGTTTGACGGGCCGGAAGACCTGGTGACCCTGCCCTGGGTCATCCCGGATAATCGAGGAGTCACCCCTTCCGTATCCCTGGGCTTGGAGAAATCCCCCTTTAACAGGGAAGGATGGTACGCCTATGGAAGTACGAACCGCTCCGGCGGCTTTGAAGTCCACTCCCTAGCACCAGTGCGTTATTTCGAGCCGCATGCCGATGCCGTGATCCGGGGTGAGAGCGACTGCCTGCACTTCATCAACTACGACTATTGGAAGAGTGCGGAGAAGGCGAAGTCGACGCTGAAACGAACCCTCCTCCTCCCACGGGATAAGCAACGCAAGGGCCCGCCTCCGGAGGATTGCTGGAAGGAAGGCGAGCGCGCCCTGGTTCTCCACCAGTTTGGAGGCATCGGCGGCAAGAACGGAGAGTTCGCGCCACTTGGCGTCTACTTCGGACACTTCTCGTTCGGAGTCGCCACCGTGGTTCGGGACGCCCTGACCGACAAACTACGGTTCCAGATCGAGTATCGCCAAGTCTACACTCACAACCCCACCGGAACCATTGCCGGGTCCAACGACTGGTCCCGTTACATGGGGGACCGGCAGTACGGCTGGAGTGGTTGTCGGCCCACCACGGATATCCTGGTCAAGTATCCGCCCCTGATGGAGGACTATGATTTTGACGGAGTGCAGTTCAGTCCTCTCAAATGGCTGATCCGGGAACTGGATGTCATGTGCGCCCGATACCGGATTGGAGACGGTGCCGGACTCACCTACCGCAATATCATCAACTCCTGCGTCCAGGACTCCTGCCAGGCCCTGTATGCCGCCTTGAACCGCATGCTGGCAGAATACCAGTCCCTCCAGAACTCCCGTTGGATGGACAAGAACCCGGGCCACGAACAGACGCTGCGGTTCCGCGAGCTCACCGCGCTGGTGGAGTCCCTCCAAGAGAATCTGGAGCCCTTTGGAATGGTGCGGCCGGACTGGGAATCCGATCAGCCTACTCTGGGACGATTCGCGGAAGAGACGCCGAAGCAGACCTTGATCTACGCTTTGACCAGCTGGCGCTCGACCCTGCCCCGGCTCACGAATGATGTGCTCGCCATGATCTTCCTGAAACTTGGCGCCACCCTCTGGGTGATTCAGGCAAGTCAATTGGGTGGCGTCAATGAGGACATCGAGCCCATCATACCAACGGATTTCGGGTTCTTCGTTCCAAAGGTGAAGCGGCCCTCCGAACCCGAAAACCGCTGATGAAGTTGGTTATTTCACAATGCGGGTATCAATACCTGTGTCTTCCGCTTTCAGATCGCTCTTGCGGATGTGGATTTCTACGCGCCGATTCAGTTGCCGCCCCTGAGGGTTATCGGATCCATCAGACATCTGATTCGGTGCGATGGGACGCTGTTCGCCAAGACCGGCAGCCGTGATCTCGAAGGCATTGAGTCTTTCCATGGCAACCAGATAGGTCTTCACGGCTTCCGCGCGCCGCAGAGAGAGGTCCAGATTGTAGCTTTCCGTTCCAATGTTATCCGTATGTCCTTCAACGGTGATCATTGGCTCCCCGGTCAGCTCGATGAGGTCCGCGACATCGTTCAGCACTTCCTTACCGGCAGGCAGGACGACGGCCTTGTCGAAATCAAAGAGAACGCCTTCGGGCAAGGTGACGAGCCAACCTTCCACGGTATCCTTGGCGCCAAGCTCCTCGCGCATGATTTCCAGGCGCTCGGCATCGGTGGCAGGGAGCTGCTCAACGCTTTCTTCGACAATTTCTGCTTCGACGTTGTCCAGGTCCTGACAGAGTCCGGCACCTGTCAACGTGAGGGATGATGCTAGTATAAGTGAGGGTAGTTTCATGACCCCTACTCAATCGCATCATCCATGCCACTGGGATTGTCGGGGAAACACTGATGCTGTGGGAGTTGCTTCCTGCATATCGCCTGCGCTATCCCTGCAATTCACCCACTCCTCTCTTTGAGGCAGCCCTCTTACTGAGTCCAATCAGCCTTGTAGCCTCGGGTGTCGACATGAAGAAAGGGGTTACGGTAGGATTTCACATCGTAGAGCCCGAGCCCTCCTACCAAGTCCTTGTAGAGAGAGCGAGACGTAATGTTGCGAACAGCATTATGGAGAAGCTTGATATCATTCAAAGTGATGTCTCCATCCCTGTCCAAATCATCGATCTTCCCATCTGCGTTGCTATCCACAAACAGATCTGCCGCATCGCCATACACATGCCGGCTATAGGAAGTCTTGTTGCCGATCGATTTATTATAGTAAGGCGTCCGATAGGCGCTCAAGAGATAGAGCCCATTGGTCTCGATATCGTTCTTCTCCAACTCGGCAATGAGCAACTCCAGCTTGACCAGCAATCGAGTTTCTAACAACAGATACTTCGGGAAAGCCCCGGACTGCTTGCACAAGAATTGCTTCAGTTGAAAATGCGGAGATACCCAGGTGTGTTGATTCTCCTGAGTCACTTCGATGAACCCAGTAGGCGGAGTATAGCGAGGATTGTTCTGGAAAAGTTTTTTCTCGTAGGAACCGATTCGGTAACCGTTCAGATACTCGCTGTCCTCGTCTAAAGGTTGAAGCACCGCCACATGAATGCACATCGCTTCATCATGAAGGGCATTGTCCAGGTGGACACAATAGATCCCGGGCTGGGTAGGCGCCCTCCACACCCATTTGTTGGAGGAGGAAGAAGAGATAAAACCCTCCGCAGCCCCCATGACCAACGTTCCGCCCTTAGGGTTGGAAACCAAGTCGATGCTCAGCGTTTCACCCGGCATCCGCATGACCGTCATGACCGACCAATTGCAGTTGAGACCGTCAATCTCCACGGTGTAGGAAGTGTTGACAGGCCCCTCCTTCGCTTTAATCAGCATTTCCGGAGTGAGTTCGCTGGGATGGAAGTGCTCGCACTTGTCGACAAACTCCTCGGGAATCTGGGGTAGAATGGCCAGTTTCTCGTTGGGGTCTCCCTGCCCTCCCACCGCTTCTTCAGTATCGACCGGGGAAGGAATCGTCTTATGAACGTGCTTCTCCACCTCTTCGGCCGGCACCAGATCATTTTCCTTCTCATCCTGCTCTATCTCAGTCGCGTCCTGTGCCTGTAGGAGCAGGATAGAGAGCCCCGCGAAGGCAGTGAGGGAGAGCGTGGTGGGAATCGTACGTTGGATGCCAGGGAACATGGGTCTGGAGTGAGACAGGGTTTTGAGGACTTATTGTGTATTACTGTAGGGATCTTGACCGATGAGAACCTGTGCCCGGACGGGAATCGGCTGAAGGGCGACTGCGGGTTGTGGCGATGACGGTTCCAAGACGGGAGCGGTAGTCTCCACAGGCATCGCCAGTTTGGCGTGCTCGGTGCAGGTCTTGAGATGCTTGCGCTGCTCCGCTGAGAAAGGGAGCCGAATTTTCGTGGGACATCCAGGAACGGCGAGATCACCACATTTCAGGCAAATTGGCTCTGGAGTGATCCCGTCCACATTGGGAAACGGACGCGCCGGAGGAAGGGAGGCCATGAGATCGGCCCAGATCGGTAAGGCCAGGTCCCGGCTGAAAGCATGCGAACCGATGGATTTCGGATGATCAAACCCGACCCATACGCCCACGGTGACTTCAGAGTTGAATCCGACGAACCAGCAGTCCGTGGATCCGTAGGCCGTTCCCGTCTTGCCAGCCAGCCCGATCGGATTCAGTTGGTGCCGATTGACGACGTCGCTCGCCGTACCATACTGCAGCGAGGCTTGCAGGAGGGCCGTGGTCTGGGCGGCAGCCAAGGGAGAAATAACCTGTTCACTGGCAGGCGAATCTTCCAGATAATCCAGGGTAGAGCGATTGCCCTGCACATCGATGATCAAATGTGGTTCCGGGCAAAGCAGTCCCTGGTTGGGAAACACAGCGAACGCCCGTACCATTTCCGCGAGGGTAACCTCACTTTCACCCAGATAGGTGGATGGATAATCCCGAAGTTGAGACTTGAACCCCACCCTCCGAGCAAAATCCTTGACGGCATCCAGCCCGACTTCATTCCCGAGCCGGACGGTAGCTGCATTCTTGCCTTCCACCAGGGAATACGCCGCCGGGATCTTGCCTTCGTAAGTGTTCGAGAGATTCTCTGCGCCCCATTCCCCCAGCACTCCCATGGTCCCGCCAATCATCACGTGCCGATTGTTCATCGGCGCATCGATCAGAGGGGTGGCGGGATTGACCGAGCCATTTTCAAACGCAGCCGCATAAACGAAGGGCACGAAGCTGGAACCAGCCGGGCGCCTTGCGTCAAACGCCCGATTGAACTGGCTGTCGGTATAGTTGCGCCCACCCACGGCCGCGAGAATCCTGCCCGTCCGATTTTCCAGAATCATCACGGCACCCTGCAGGTAGTCGGGGCGCACGCTCTCCCCTTGGGCCCTCCTTTCCTTGAAGTCGGCATATCCTGAGCAGCATCCTGAAGCCGGAGATGGAGAGAAGTCTGGATGGTCGAGCCTCCCACGTGAGCGTCTCCAACCAGCGCCCGCGCCTGTTTCTTGACCTCGTTCAGCACATATTGGTGATCTACGGAGCGATCTTTTTCATCCAGAATGCCAAGCGGGCTTTGGGAGGCGGCTTCCGCTTTCACCTCCGTGATGAAACCCATGGAGGCCATTCGGTAGAGAGCCACGGCGCGGGCTTGACGG
>JBHIXE010000379.1:0-5569 GCA_041984905.1 Verrucomicrobiales bacterium
GCGGCTTTAATGGCGGAAATGGCCGCGGAATGGTCCATCGTGCCAACGGCATAGAGTTCGTTATACACGACATCAAGTTCACCGGATTCAGCAGAGTTGGCGAGAGCGGTTGCCATTGCTTTCGGGAACACGTCACCGTTCATCGCGGCTCCAAAGAGGGAACCTTTACCCGGCTTGGAGACGGGAATTTTCTAATGGTGGGCACCCATATCGGCCACAATTCTGAGATTGGCGATCACAACATCATGGCCAACTTCTGCATGGTAGCAGGTCACGTTCATGTCGGCAACCGATGCTTCTTCGGTGGAGGGGCTGGGTTTCACCAGTTCTGCCGGATTGGGGATCTCTGCATGATTCAGGGCCATGGATCGATCAATCAGGATTGTCCACCCTACACCCTCTGCGCGAAGTACAGCGAAGTTTGGGGGCTTAACGTGGTCGGTATGCGTCGCGCGAAATTCGGTCCGGAGATCCGCAAGGAAATCAAGCGCGCCTTTGAACTCATGTATCGCACTGGCCTGAATGTTACCCAGGCTCTGGAAAAGGCGGACCAGATGGAATGGGGCCCGGAAGCTTCCCGGTTCTTCGACTTCTTCAGAAATCCGTCGCGTCAAGGGATTTCCGGATACAAACGGGACTAAATGGAAACCATAATTGTAGCCATAAAATACGCACTTTTTACTTTGGTAATCGCGAAAACTGTTGTTTAAAGGTGGCGCCGGTTTTCACGTGAAGAATTATTAAGTACATTTTAAGTATTGCTCTTTCCCACATGCTTCGCATGATAACGTTCAACATGATGAACCGGACCAAAGCGACCCTGATCATCCTCGCCGCCAGTTTCTGGGCCGTGACCCTCGGGTTAGCTCAGTTGGACATCCTCAAAGATGCCCAGTCCGGTGACGAACAGGGCCCGGTCCAGTTTGAGAGCCTGGAGACCTCTTACGATCAGCAGTTGGGCATCGTGCGCGCCAAGGGCGACGTCATCATCAGCTACACGGACGCGATCATTTATGCGGATCAGGCCGAGTATCACCAGAATTCCGGCGACATCTTTGCCCGGGGTGATGTTTCCATTTTCAAGTCCGGAACGGTGTTCCGCGGTGAAGAGGCCGTCTACAACATCAACACCGGGGTGATCATCGCCAGTGACCTTGAGGGGGGGATGGATCCCATCTACTACACCACCGAGGAAGTCACGCTCCAGGCAGACGACACCGATGTCATCCGCACGCAGAACACTTACATTACCACCCACGACGTTGAGAATCCCAACTACCGGGTCAAGGCCAAGAAGCTGACGATTTACCCTAACGAATACATCGTGTTCCACAGCGCCACGGTGTTCGTGGGCAAAGTGCCCGTGATGTACTTCCCCTTCTACGCCCAGCCTCTCGATGATGAGCTCGGCTTCTATTTCACCCCGGGATACAACGACAACTGGGGCGGTTACATTTTGACCCAATACGGCTTCCTGCTCGGGGACCATACACTGGCCAAGGCAAGACTCGACTACCGCTCTCAGCGGGGATTGGCCGGGGGTATCGACCTGGAGTCCCTCCGATTCAAAGACAATGACAACTTTGGGGACGTAAAGTTCTACTACGCCCAGGATCGCAATCCCAACCTCAACTCCTCCGGCGAGGATCGCTTCACGGAAGCTTCCGAAGAACGCTACCGCCTGGATGTGCATCACCGGGTCTACATTCCCGGACCGGAAGAAAGTTCCCTCTATCTGGACATTGATATCAACAAGCGGAGTGACGAGTTCGTCGATGAGGACTTCTTCCAATCTGACTTCCGGGAGAATCCGCGACCCGACAACCTGGTCAACCTCGTCAAGACGCACCCACGTGGGACCGTGAGCCTCCTCGGTCGTTTCCAGATCAACGACTTCTTCCGCTCAGACACCCGTCTTCCAGAGATTGCTGCCGACTTCACCCGGGCGCCCATTTTCAATACCAACCTCTTTTACGAAGGGAACACCTCCTATTCCATCATGGAGGAGAAGCTGGGCGACGGCGAACGGAACTACTCCCGTGACCGCCTCCAGCTCGCCCAGGATCGCCTCGACCTCATCGAGTCCGGCGAAATCGATGCTGACACGGCGAGCTTTGATCCGGCTGCCGAGGCGGATCTGATCACGGAACTGAACGCTTTCCTGGATGAGCGCTCCTTCCAACGGTTCCATACCTACCACCAGCTGCTCTATCCCACTCAGGTCGGATTCTTCAGTGTGGTTCCCCGCGCTGGCTTTGGTTACACCCGTTACGACGAAGTGATGGGGAATGGCTCTACGATCGACTCCTTTGACCGCCGCATCGTCCACTGGGGAATGGATGCCTCCTTCAAACTGCATAAGGACTACAATATCGTGAAGCCTGGCATCGGCCTGGACCAGGTCCGTCACGTGCTTCAGCCCTTTGTGAAGTATTCCCAGGTCACCACCAATGACGCCCCGGAGAATTTCCCCAGCATCGACCGCCTGGCCCTTTCCACCAACCTTCGGCCCGTTGATCTTCCGCTCTTTACCTCCGTGGATGACATCAATACCTGGAACATCATCCGTCCTGGGTTCTCCAACCGCCTCATGACCAAGCGTAACGGTGGTAGTTTCCCCTGGTTGCAGTGGGACACCTTCATGGACTTCTACATGCAGGATCCGGAGTACGACCGGGATTACTCCAACCTCTTCAACAACGTTCGCTGGCGTCCCCTTCCCTGGATGTCCGCCAATGTCGATTCCCAGGTGCCGGTCGGAAACGGCGGCATGGAGTTCACCGAAATCAACAGCTACCTCAGCTTCCAGCCCGCTCGCAATTTCTCCTTCAGCGTTGGTCACTTCTTCATCGACGATCACCCCTTCTTCGAAGACCGCAGCAATATCCGGTTGTCCACCTACACCCGCCTGACCGACAACTGGGGCATCGGGACAGCTCACTATTACGAGTTGGACGACAACACTCTTGAGCTTCAGCAGTATACCCTTCACCGGGATCTCTCCAGCTGGACCGCGGCTATCGGCGCTCAGATCCGGGATAACCGGATTGAGGACGAATTCAGCCTGGTCTTCAGCTTGACCCTCAAGGCATTCCCTCAGGTGGGAACACCGGTGGATTTCGTCGGTAGCAGCATTTCCTCATTCTAATCGCTACAAAATCCATAAAAACCGTTGCAAGCAGGGTCGAAGTTGCTTTCTTACCGCTGCCGAGTTTTTCGGCGCTAGGTTGAACGCACTATAGACATTTTTATCATCCATGAAAATTTCCATCATTGGCACGGGTTATGTCGGGTTGACCACGGGCGCATGCTTTGCCGAAGTCGGCCATCAGGTCATCTGCGTTGATAATAATCCCAACATCGTCAAGTCTCTCCGCCGCGGTAAGATCACCATTTATGAGCCCGGCCTGGAAGAGATTGTGAAGTCCAATGTAGAGCTTGGCCGCCTGACGTTCACCGAAAGCAAAGAGAAGGCGATTGATGCCTCTGATGTGGTTTTCATTGCGGTGCCTACCCCGCCTCAAAAGGATGGCAGTGTGGACCTCTCTTTCGTAGAAACGGTGGCCCGGGAAATTGCCGAGGTGATGAAGCCCGGCCAATACAAGGTCATTGTGGACAAGTCCACGGTTCCCGTCACCACGGGCACAAGGGTCACCAAGACCATCCAGGCTCATGGACCGGATGGACTCGACTTTGATGTGGTCAGCAATCCGGAGTTCCTTCGGGAGGGTTCCGCGGTTCAGGACCTCATGAAGCCTGACCGGGTGGTTGTGGGCGCCAACAGCGAACGTGCGCTCAAGGTCATGCACGAAATCTATGAGCCTTTCGATGCACCGATTCTTGAGACTGACCTGAACAGTGCCGAGATCATCAAGCATGCCGCCAACTCTTTCCTGGCGATGAAGATCTCCTTCATCAACGCCGTGTCCGCCATCTGTGACCGCAGCAATGCGGATGTCGAATTGGTGGCGAAGGGCATCGGGATGGATGACCGCATTGGCAAGTCCTTCCTCAAGGCGGGACTGGGCTACGGCGGCAGCTGTTTCCCCAAGGATTTGAAAGCCTTTATCGCCGTGGCGGAAGAACTCGGCGCTCCCTTCACCATGTTGCGTGAGGTGGAGAACATCAATGCGGCTCAGCTGACTCGTTTCCTCCAGACCATCCGCAACAGCGTTGGTTCACTGGAGGGCAAGCGGATTGGCGTGCTGGGTATCGCCTTCAAGTCCAACACGGATGACATTCGCTGCTCCGTGGCGGTGGAATTGATCCGCAAACTCGTGGCGGAACAGGCTGAGGTTGTGGCTTTCGATCCAAAGGCCTCGGACGTGTTTCGCCGGATCGAGCCTGAGCTCGCCAGCAAGATCAAGATCGTCGACTCTGTCGAAGACACCGCCAAGGACGCCGAAGCATTGGTTATTGCCACGGAATGGCCCGCTTTCGCCAATGCGGATTACGCCGCTCTCGGCAAGAAGATGCGCCACCTGCGGGTGTTCGACGGCCGTAACTTGTTGGATCCCGCACACCTCATCGATGCCGGTTTCGAATACCATGGTATCGGCCGGGCTGGCGCCATCGCCGCTGCGCAACGCCGCGCGGATTGATCTGCCTCTATGTCTTCCAAGCCTCCTCGTCGCGTAGCGCTCCAACTCCTGCGCGACTGGGAATCCGGCTCGGGTTTTGCGGCGGACTTGATTGCTCAAGCCGCCGGGAAAGAAGGGCTCAGCGCGCGAGATCGAGCCTTCGTCCAACGGCTGCTGTTCGCCACGATCCGGAACCTCGGATTGGTCGACCATTTCCTCAAGGAACTGGCCACGGGAAAACTGGATCCGAAAACGCGCCGGGTGCTCCGCTTAGGACTCACCGAAGCGTTGTTTCTCGAGAACTCGCCTCACGCTCTCGTCAATGAATGCGTCAAAATGGCGGGTTGGGCCAAGGGGATCGTCAACGCCATCCTGCGACGGGCCCTCCAGGAGAAAGACGCTCTGCTCGCGTCCGCTGAAGCGCTCCCTCCCTTTATCCGATGGTCGATCCCGGAATTCCTCTGGAAACGCTGGGTGCGAGAGTTCGGTCCTGAGAACGCTGAGTTCCTGGCTCGCTGGAACAAGGATGCTTCCCCCATCTTTCTCCGCCCCAATCCATGGCATCCCGATCCTCTGGATCTCACAGCACTGGATCTGACACCAGTCCCGGACTTTCCCGGCTTCTTCCAGGTCCAGGGCGAGTTTCTGCCGGAGTGGGTCCAGAGCGGGCGCGCTTATGCCCAGGATCCCTCCACCTCGGCAGCCATTACCTTACTGGAGGCTGAGGCGGGACACCAGATCCTTGATGCCTGCGCTGCGCCTGGTGGCAAGAGCTTCGCCATCGCCTGCGCCATGCCTGCTGAGGCCCGCATCTATGCAGCAGACCGAAGCCCGGACCGGCTGGAAACCATGGAGCGCAATTTCGGCAACCTCAGGATTTCCAATCGCACCACTTGCTTTACCAGAGACTGGCTGGACCCGGACGCAGCATGGCCGGAAGGTCTCCCCAAGACCTTCGACCGCATCCTGATCGATGTGCCCTGCAGCAA
>JBHIXE010000380.1:0-5566 GCA_041984905.1 Verrucomicrobiales bacterium
CCCAAAACCCCAAAACCCCAATTAATTGAATTATAATTAATTAGATTAGATTAGATTATACTAGAAGATAATATATAATAAACATCCACTACATTTGCTTTATAATTAATTATAATATTTTGAAAAAAAATTATAATAAATGAATCCTTACTCTACAAATGTCTGAACATGTCGAAGACACTGGCTCAGCGATGAACTTCAGGCCAATCGCCCCTACGATGAGCTGGTCCGTTCCCTGGTCGCTTCCGACGGTCTCTGGACCTCCAATCCGGAGTCTAACTTCATCACCGTGGCGATGGAGAGAAATGAGAAGACCAAACGGAATGAAGCCAACCCCATTCAGCTGACCACCCGGGTGAGCCGTGCCTTTCTGGGCATCCGGATGGACTGTGTGGAGTGCCACGATGACAAGTTTGGCGATCACTGGAAGCAGGCTGACTTCCACCAACTGGCCGCCTTTTTTGCTCCCACGGAAAACTCGATCAGCGGTGTTCGGGACAACCCGGATACGGACTACGAATATCGGTATCGCGGCAACCGTGAGGAAGATATCGTTCCGCCCCTGGTACCTTTTTCCAGAGACTTGATGCCTGAAGACGGGGAGCTTCGCGAACGGCTGGCGCATTGGATAACCCACCCGGAGAACCGGCCCTTCGCCCGGGCCACGATCAACCGACTCTGGGCACAACTCTTTGGCAAACCCCTGGTCGAGCCGATCGACGATATTCCCTTGGAAGGGCCCTGGCCCGAAGCGATGGAGCTCTTGGCCGACGAGTTGATCCGGTCTCACTACGATCTGCAGCACATGGTGCGGACCATTGCAGAGACCCGCGTGTTCCAGCTGGATAGCCGATCCGAAGATCCGGCGAAGCCTGTCACCGCCGCTCATGAACAACACTGGGCCTGTTTCCCCATGACCCGCCTTCGACCCGAGCAGGTGGCTCAAAGCGTCATTCAGGCCTCTTCCCTTCAGACGATTGATGCGCAGGCTCACGTGCTGCAACGGATCGCCCGCTTTGGGCAAACCCGGGACTTCGTCAATCGCTATGGCGATGCGGGCGCAGAGGAGTTTGAAGAGCAGACGGGCACCATCCCTCAGCGTCTCCTTCTCATGAATGGCGAGCTGGTTCACGAACGCACCAAGGAAGATATGGTTGGCAATGCCGCTACCCGCATTGGAGCCCTTTCCTCAACGGACGCCCAGGCCGTGGAGCACGCCTACCTCACCGTATTAACGCGCCGCCCCACACCTCCCGAATTGAGTCATTTCACCAGCCAGCTGAAGGGCACCAGGTCTTCTGCCCGAGCCAAGGTCATGCAGGACCTCTTCTGGGCCTTGATGAACTCCACCGAGTTTTCCTGGAATCACTAAGCCTCTCTCCATCATCATGAAGCCATTCGATCCCTGTTGCGGCAGCCGCGAGCACTTCTCCCGCCGAACGCTGCTCAAGAGTGCCGGCATGTCCGGCCTGACCTGGTTGACGCCTCTGGGCAACCTGCTGGCAGCGGAATCCGCAAAGGCGCCCTCCGGCAAGCCTGCTCAATCCGTCATCCTGCTCTGGATGGCGGGAGCTCCCAGCCAGTTGGAAACGTTTGATCCCCATCCCGGGTCGCCCATCGCTTACGGAACCGAATCGATCAAGACTTCTGCTCGTGGCATCGAAATCGCCAACACCCTGCCGCAGATCGCCGAGATGATGGAGGAAATCTCCCTGATCCGGTCCGTAGTCAGCGAAGAAGGCGATCACGAACGCGCCATCTACAACATCAAGACGGGTTACCGGATCAATCCGGCCCTGGCCCATCCTTCCATTGGGGCCGTGGTGGCCCATGAGCTGCCCAGTCCCGAACTAGAGATTCCCACCCATATTTCCATCCTGCCTAACCAGTATCCCGGCAGAGGTGGCCATCTGGGCGCGGAATTCGATGCGTTTCAGGTCGGGGACCCGGTGAAGCCCTTGCCCGACATGCGGTCCCGCGCGCCCGAGAAACGGCAGGAGATCCGGCAAGACAACCTCAGCGTGATTGAGAATGCCTTCGCTCAAGGCCGCCTTGAGCATCTGGACAGTGTGAAGACCAATCACATCGGCAGCATGAAAAACGCTCGCCGCCTCATGACCTCCGATCAATTGGCCGCCTTTGATGTGAGCGATGAGCCTGCCGCTTTGAAGAACGCTTATGGGGACACCCCCTTTGGCCGCGGCTGTCTCGCGGCCCGTCGCCTCATCGAGTGCGGGGTGCGTTGCGTGGAGGTGACACTGAATGGCTGGGATACTCACGTCAACAATCACGAACTGCAGGCCGGCAGAGCGGCTATCCTGGATCCGGCTTTCGCCACCTTGATCCGCGACCTCAAGGAGCGCGGACTGCTGGATCACACCATTGTGGTGTGCGCGGGTGAATTCGGCCGCACCCCCACTTTGAATGCCCTGGAGGGCCGCGATCACTGGCCTACCGGCTTTAGCGTGGCGCTGGCTGGTGGAGGGCTTGCCAAAGGCCGTGTCGTTGGCGCTACCGATCCTTCCGGCGAGAAAGACATGCCAGACAATCCGGTGCGAGTCAAAGACATCCACGCCACCGTGCAGACAGCGCTCGGGATCGATCCCTCCTACGAGGTAATGACGCCAGCCAATCGGCCTCTGCCCTTAAGCGAAGGCAGAGTGGTGAAAGAGCTTCTCGCGAATGCTTGAGGGGTTGCGTAGTCCTCAGCCCGTGACGCGCATCGGCATCAGCACATAAAGGAAAGGATCATTGATCCGCAATACGCCTGGGCTCATCTCATCGATCAGGTCCAGGTGCACCTCGTCATCATCCAGATTCCGCAAGGGAGCCATGAGGAACTCCGGATTGAAGGCGATCGCCATCTCCTCGCCCTTGTAGGTCACGGGCAGGGATTCACGGGCCTCACCCACATCGGGAGAATTGGCCATGATCTCAATGTTATTGGCCGTGAAGGAGAGCTTCACGGAGCTGGATTTCTCGCTGGTGAGCAGAGAGACCCGGCGAACCGTCTCCAAAAGGGTCTCGCGATCCAGGGTCACCCGCTCCTTGGCATCCCCGGGGATAACCTGGCGGAAGTTCGGGAAGTTCCCCTCGATGAGTTTGCTGGTGAGCAGATACCCATTCAGTTCGAACGCAATCTGGCTATCGCCCAGCGTGATCTTCAATTCTCCACTCTCCGTCAAGAGACGCTGCAGCTCCATCACGGCCTTGGTGGGAATGGTCACGTCTGAACCCTGCACATCCGGCACATCCAGATCATGCTCCACCATGGCCAGGCGACGGCCATCCGTGGCGACCAGCGTGAGCTTACCTTCCTTCACGGTGAGGTTGATGCCATTCAGCACGTAACGGGTCTCATCCGTGGAGATGGCGTAGGAAGTCTTCTTGAGGCTGTCCCGAAGCATGCCCTGCTCCATCTGGAAGGCTTTGTCCTCGCCGAAGTCCGGCAACGGAGGAAACTCGTCCTGGCTCAGGCCCCAGATCTTGAAGAAACTCGGGCCGGCCTCAATCGAAGCAATGTTGTTGGAGTCCACATCCACGTGGATCTCGCTGGTGGGAAGTTCCCGGACAATCGCCGCCAGCTTCCGGGCAGGCAGTGTGGTGGCTCCTTCTTCCGAGACATCTGCCTCTACGGAACCGCGAACGGTCACATCCAGGTCCGTGGTGGTGAGGCGAATCTCGTTGTCACGAGCTTCAATCAAGACATTGGAAAGGATAGGTAGAGTGGTCCGACTACTGACGACGTTCTGCACCTGTTGCAGACCTTCAATGAACTTTTCCTTGGTAATCTTGAACTTCATGACAGTGAGACCAGCTTCCGAATTCCGAAAACTGCCCGTGAGAAACTAACAAAAGTGCCCCTAGCTTCGGTACAGAGCCGAATTAGGGGCATATTAGAACTGAAATCCGACCAGTGTCTAATGAATTTCAAATTCTCTGCTCTTCCTGCCAGACTCCTCATAGTCACTGGAAGTCCAGAGGCACGGGTTTCCCCGTGGATCTCACTGCATGAGCTTGTCCCGAAGGAACTGGACGATCCGTCTTGTTTCGGCCTCGGCAGCCATGGATTGGGAAATTTTCTTGCAGGCATGAATCACCGTGCCGTGATCCCGGCCCCCAAAAGCCTGACCGATGTCCTTCAAAGAAGTCGAAGTGAGTTCGCGAGCCAGATACATGGCGATCTGGCGGGGCTGCACCACCTGGGTGGTCCGTCGACGGCCACTGAGGTCCGCCTGACGCACATCAAAGTAGTTGGCCACGGAACGCTGCACTTCATGCACTGTGATCATGGAGTTGCGCTCCTCTTCCATCACGATGTCGCTGAGATATTTCTTGGCGTCTTCCAGCGACAAAGGCAGGTCGTGAAGCGAGGCGTGAGAGGATAGCCGCATGAGAGCGCCTTCCAGGCGACGAACGTTCCGCCGGATGTTATTGGCGATGTATTGATAGATCGACTGGTCAAACTCCACCTTCCACTCCCGCGCTTTCTGTCGAAGGATGGCGAGGCGAGTCTCCATGGAGGGCACCATCATCCCGGCGGAGATCCCGCGATCGAAGCGGGATACGAGACGCTTTTCCAGGTGTGGAATCTCATTGGGCGGTCTATCGCTGGTGAGCACCACCTGGCTGCCACTGTTCAGCAAGGTGTTGTAGGTGTGGAAGAATTCTTCCTGGGTAGAGTCCTTGCCGGCCATGAAGTTGACGTCATCAATCAGCAACACGTCCACACTGCGGTAGCGTGCCCGGAAAGCCGGAAGCCGATTCGACTGCACCGCCTCGATGAATTCATTGGTGAATTGCTCTCCGGTAACGTAGAGCACCTTGGACTTCGGCTTGCGCTTGAGGACATCGTGGCCGATGGCGGTCATGAGATGCGTCTTCCCTAGCCCCGTGGGTCCGTGGAAGAGCACCGGGTTGTAACAGGGTTCTCCGCCACATTTTGAGCGACCGCGCGACAGTACTGGTTGTTCTCACCGACCACGAAGTTTTGAAAACTGTAGGATGGATTGAGGCCAGCACTTTTGAGTTTTGAAGAGGGCAGCTTCTCGACGTTTTGTCGCAAAAGAGCCATTTCCTTCTCACTCAGGCTATCGACGGAATGGTCTTCTTCTGGGAGCTCCAACGCCGAAGCCCGCAAGGAGATGCGAACGGGGTGTCCCAGGAGGTTTTCCACGGCTTTCTCCAAGTCTGAGCGAAAATAAGTTTCCACCCAGTTGACGTGAATGGAGGTGGGAAGTCCCACCTCCATTTCTTTCGGGTCCAGCTTAAGGACCCGGCCATCTTTGAGCCACCGGTCTACCACATCCTGCCCCACTTTGTTGTTCACCAATTCCTCGCAGGTGTCGCTCCACAATTGTTCAGGTAGCTCGTTGTTGTTTGGTGTTATTGGTTGTTGATCGTGCATGTTCTGGTTTCCGCGCGCAGCCACCTCCAGATCGCCTAAACAGCTCACTTTCAGCGACTTGCAAAAGTTTCATCCGGGAATAGAGAAACGAGATCCCCGGGAGTGGGGAAACTTCCGATCCTAACCTTACCAGGGTAGCAGACCTCGTCTTTCTACCGC
>JBHIXE010000381.1:0-5510 GCA_041984905.1 Verrucomicrobiales bacterium
TTCGGATTTCGGATTTCGGATTTCGGATTTCGGATTTCGGATTTCGGATTTCGCCACGACGTGGCAGCTACCCATGTACTGCTTCTACCGTGGGTTCGCTGCGCTCACACCACGGCTATTCATGGTTTCGGCGCTCCGCGCCAACGAAACTGACATGGGCCGTATCGCTCTCGGCGTCTTCCCCAATCGTTGCCTGGCGAAACCACCAGAACTCTTGAGCACTTTCCCCCCCCCGGATCAATGATGTCGATACGGGTTGATCCCTAGTACTGCAGTGCCTTGAGCTCGAAGCTGGATCCCTCCTTCTTGAGCCAATTCCGATTCACAGCGTTGAACTTGTAACAGTCCTTGGTGAGCGTCTTTTTGAAATCCAGATCGAAGTAAGGCTCCAGATAGGCCAGCAATTTGAAGTCATCCTTGCTGTGGAGTTCCCCGACAATCCAGGTGACCTTCTCCAGAATCTCGATGGGGAAGGAAGTGAGGATGGGATACTCGAAGCCTTCGGTATCAATCTTGATCAGATCAATCTGGGGCAGACCGAGTTCCTGCAGCACGTCTCCCGTTGGACGCACTCGAATGGTGTCCACCACTTGCGGGTTCTTTCCTTCCGGCACCAGGGTATAGGAACCGAACTTCGTGCCTTTTCCGTAGAGACAACGGTTCTCATCTTCCAATCCCAGACCAAAGTGATGCGCGGTGACGGCAGGTAGATTCCGCGTGTTCTTCTCCAGGTAAGCAAAGTTGGCCGCCGAGGGTTCAAAGGCGTGGATCTGGGCGTCTGGAAAACGCTGGGCAAAGAAGATTGAGGCAATCCCAATATTGCCGCCGATATCGAGAATCACCTTCGGCTGAAGCTGGACCGGGAGCCAATACTCGCACCTCCGCTTCAGCAGCTTGTCGTGGATGTTCGAGACGTCACTACTGCCGGCCCGATAGTGGATGTGATAGCCGTGACCGGTGTAGATATGTTCCTCCGCAGAAGAAGAGACGTTGGGATGGTCCGCGAAATCTGAGGCGAACTGGACACTGCCAGATCGGAGCAGACGCTTGAGAAAGATGAGTTGCGAAGAGATGCTCAATATGTCCCAGCCGTTGGAAGGCTCCAAAGTGGCTCAACTTCATGTTTCTGTCAGGCAAAATCGTAGGAAGTGGGCCAAGTCCGCAGGGAGCCAGCGGCGGACTCGCGGAGTATCGGAGTAAAGCAGAGGCTTAGGTTCTCCCGTTACCTGATCAATCGTCCTGATCCTGCCGATCACGCAGCTTCTCGAAGCCGCTCCGCAAATGCAGATCCCGCTGCGGGAAGGGGATCTCGATCTGGTGCTCGTAGAGGCTGGTGTGGATCTCCCAGAGGTAATCTGCCTGCACCGCAGAAGGGCGTTTCACGGCTTCCGGTGTGAGCCAGACGACGAGCTCGAAGTCCAGGCTGCTGTCGCCAAATCCCACGAACCAGACCTTGGGCTCACGACGTTTGGAGTCCGTGTAAGTCCAGGGAACGCGTTCCGCCGCCTCCAGCACGGCGGTTTTGACCTTCTCTTTGTCGGTACCGTAAGCCACTCCGAAGGGAATGTGCACGCGGCGCAGCGCTTCCCGGAGGGTCCAGTTGGTGACGTGACCGCCGACGAATTCCGAGTTTGGCACCAGGATATCCACGTTGTCGTTGGTGGTAATGAGAGTGCTCCGCATGTTGATTTCCCGCACTTCACCCGTCACCCCGGATTGCAGTTCGACGAAGTCGCCCACTTTGAGGCTGCGTTCGAAGAGGATGATGATGCCGGAGATGAAGTTGCTCACCAGCGTCTGAAGACCAAACCCGACCCCGACACCCAGGGCGCTGGCGAAGAGGGCAAACTTCGTGAAGTCCAACCCCAGCGAGGAGAGGCCCACGATCACGCCTAAGGTGAGGAGGGTGTAGTGGACCAGGCGCTCCAGGGCATAGAGGGAACTCCGGTTGAGGCTATGCCGTTTGCGCCCAATCCGTTCCAGCCAACTGCGGAGAATCTTGGAGCCCCACCAGGCCAGCAGGAGGATGAAGATGGCGCGGAGGATGCCGAGAGCCGTGACCGGCGTTTCGTTGACCTCAAAGAGCGGGGAAACGAAGATGGTGACGACCTGATTCCAGACGCGGGAGATTGAGCGCTTGGTGCGGTCTGAGGATTTGGTGAGCCAGCCTCCCCCCTGACGTTGATCCAGGAGATCGGCCAGGTAACCCGCGCTGCCCCGGACCAGCTCCAGCTGGCGCAGCAATTGGCTCGTGGAGTCCGCCAGAGAGACGGTGTCGCGCACGATCTGGGTGGAGGCAGGATCCAGATCCCTGGCGGAAAGCTGGGAGTTGGCCACCGCCCTCACTCGCTCCGCGGTGGACTTGGAGCGCACTAACAGTTGGTCCGCGAGTTCGGCGCGTTGCTGATACTTCTCGACCGGTTGACTGGCCGCGAGTTCGACGTCGACGCCTTCAGAGAGTGCGTCGGCAAGGATGTATCCCAGGGCTGCCCGGCTCGCCTGCATCTCAGCGACCGCCAGTTCCAGCTCCCGATGGACGCTGGCGAGCAGGGATTGGCGGGCCACGGCAGAAGGACTGGCGTCCGACCCTGCGGAATTGGTGGCGAGGGGCACTGCTTCTGATTGACGCATTGTCTCCAGGGCCGCGTCGGCCTCTTCCTGACGCTTGGCCCATTCGGCGACATCGGCAGCATCAGCCACGAGGCGTTTGGGAATCAGATCGACCTCACTGGAGAGATGGCTCAGCTCTTCTTCCTTGAGCTTGAGCTGACCCGATTGTTGCGCCAACTCCAGTTTACGGGCTTCCAGGTCTGCGCGGGAGGCCATGAGGCGGAGGCCAATCTCAAAACGTTCCGGTGCATTCCGGGCCAGCCCAAGATAGGCGCTACGGCGCTGGGTCTGCTGAGTGAAAGTCCGGTCGAGGAGAGAGCGTTGCCAGTCCAGCTCTTCCCGCAGGGCTTTGACTTCAATCTCCAACTGACGCCAGGCCAGATAGCGATCGAGGGCTTCCTGCACCGTGTAAGTCTCCGCCGGCAGGGGCGCGGGTTTGGGCACTGGCTGAGCTGTCTGGGTCAGGGTGTAGTAGCGGTCCAGTTGAGACTCCAACTGATTGCGGATGGGGACTACCTGGGCGCGCCGAGGTTCCGCAAGGAGATCGACGGCTTCGGCCAGCTGAGTCTTGAAGTTGGCGACGCGTTCTTCCAAAGAAGGAAGCCCTTCTGCCGCATCCGCATTGAAATAGGCCCACCAATCTGCTGCCAGGCGATCCGGCAAGGGGAGCGGCGGCGCTTCCGATTCCTGACTCGTCGCCGGCGCGGTGAGTTGCAGGGCCAACAGGAGGGTAATGAAGATCGTGCTCAAGGTAGCAGCTTATAACCAATCTCTCTTCCGGAATACATAAAGCAGGGTGGTAGCGATCATTGCCATCACGGCCAGGAGCGTGAAATAGCCGAACTTGGATTGCAACTCTGGCATATTTTCGAAGTTCATCCCGTAGATCCCAGCCAGGAAGCTCAGCGGGACGAACACGGCGGTGATGATGGTGAGCACCTTCATGATGCTATTGAGCCGATGGGAAGAGAGAGACAGGAACCCATCGATCAAGTCCGTGGCCAATTCGTAGTAGAGCTGGGTCAGGCTGTTGGCGCGTTCCTGCTGCTCAAAGATGTCGGTCAGTTCATGGCGACGGTCGGCGGGAAATCCGGGACACGGTTTCTTTCTCAGGTTGTCCAGCATCTGCACTTGGTAGAGGAAGATCCGTCGCATTCGCTTCAGGTCCGTTTTGTATCCCGTAAGTTCCGCCAGTTCCCGGTCGCCAAACCGGTCCATCAACTCGTCTTCGAATTCCTCCAGCTTGGGTTCCAGAGCGAGCAGAACCGTCAGGAAGCGATCGATCACCAGCCGGATAAGCCGGGCTGCGATGATACCGGAATCCTCCATGAAGTGCTCCGGATCCTTTTTCACCTCTCGGACGACACGAGCAATGCTCCGGCTGGGACCGGAAGTTCGCGTGACCAGGAAGCGTTCGCCAGTAAACATGGCCAGTTGAATCGTTGAGAAATCGATGTCCTCAGTCTCCCGGGTGAGTTCTTTGAACAGAATCAGAGTCGAATCCTCAAAGACCTCCAGTTTGGGCGGGTGCCGATCGCGCTTGGCATCCTGAAGGCCCAGGGGGTGGAGGTTGAGATAACGCTCCAGCAACTCTTCCTGGTTCTCGTTGATGGGACCTGCGAACTCGATCCAGATCAAGGTGTCCTGCTCGCTTTGCCAGCGGGTGAGCAACTCTTCGCTTCCAGAGAACACTTCCTCGGAGCCGGATTTCAGCAGTAGGCAATTCATGCGATCGAGGGAACTCTAACAGGACTTCCCGACGAGGGAAATCCCATTACGATTCGCAGGTCCTACGATTCAAAGCAGGCTAAGTATGCCCGGTACCCCGTCCCAGAGATCTCACTCGGACATATGGCCATGGCCGTGGCGCTTCATCACCCGCGCCTGACTTTCCTTGGAGAGCTGGGCAATGGGATACTTGTGCACCGTGCCATCCGGCATCTTCAGGAGTGCCTTGTTGCCTTCCACACCGAGAAGGGTCGCCCGGATGGTTTGATTCTGATTGTTGGTCCAGTCCTCTTCCTTGAGTTCAGGCTCTTCCGGCATGGCGGGTTTGGCGCCGCTCTCTCCGAAGGGATTCAGGCCGCCCAGATCCAGAAACATGTCTTCCGGGTTCTCCGGCATTTCACCCCGCTCGCCCCGAGTGCCATTGATGGGAGCGCCCTCGCTGATCCAGCGCTGCACGAGAATGACCTCTTCCATGGTAAGGCGCTCGCCCTTGCCCTTGGGAGGCATGGCCTCCTTGGCTTCCGGGGGGCGGAACAGGGTGACAAAGAGGTAGCTGGCATCCCAATCGCCGGGAATCACCACGTCATTCTTGGAGAATCGCTCGTGAAAATGCTTGGGATCATCCAGCTTGAGACCGCCCTTGATCTTCTCGCCCTTGGCGCTGTGACAGTCCGCGCACTTCTCCATGAAGATGGGCATGATGTCCTTTTCATACTCCAAAGCCAGAAGGCTGGAACCTCCACAGAGCCAGAGGGCTGCGCTGCCCAGCAGAGCGATACGTTTCATGAGCGAAAGTAAAGCTTGGAATGACGTCAGAACACAAGCGGAATCAAAGCTCCACGCGCTTGGAGCCATTCCGGGCGCTTTCGTAGATCGCGCAGATCAGGGCCACCGCTTTGCGGGCTTCCTGACCGCCGACGGAAGGTTCGCGACCGGCTTGGATAGCGCTGACCACGTCTTCAAAGTTGCGCTGGTGACCCAGGAAGTTGATGGCCTTGGGATCATTGGCGCCCAGTCCAGCCACATTGGCCCCTTGCATCAGGGTGGCGCGCACTTCGGCGTCCTGGGGAGCTGGCTCCTGGAAATCCCAAACCCGGAAGAGTTCGTCGGCCAGGAAAGCAGAGCCCTTTTCGCCGCATAGATTGACTTCCGCCGGGTGACCGGTGGAAGAC
>JBHIXE010000382.1:0-5153 GCA_041984905.1 Verrucomicrobiales bacterium
TGCAAGGGTCAACATGCAACCCCTAATCCGCCGCGTGATTGTAATTACGTTTGGATGTGGGTAGACTAAGGCGCCCCTTAAATCAAGCGACGTGGAAGACACTTTCGGACATCTCATTGATTACCTGCGCGTCTCCGTGACGGATCGCTGCAATGAGCGCTGCACCTACTGCATGCCAGAAGAAGCGCAGCAGTGGATGGATCGCGACGATCTCCTCACTTTCGATGAATTTCTGCGGGTGATTCGTGCAGGAGCGGAGCTGGGGATTTCGCGAATCCGGGTAACTGGAGGCGAGCCCCTGACCCGACCAGGCATTATCGAGTTCCTCGGCGAAGTGGCTCAAATCCCTGGCATTCAAAAGCTGGGACTTTCCACCAATGGCACGCTGCTGGCCCGGCCCGTCGCCAGAGATTCCGCCACCACCAATGCGGCGGCCCTCTATGAGGCCGGGGTCCGCGCCCTGAACCTGTCCCTGGATTCCCTGGACCGGGAGACCTACCACAAAGCCACCGGCCGGGATCTTCTCCCGGAATTCCTGAGAGGTTTGGATGCCGCTCAGGAAGCGGGCTTCGAGTCCATCCGCCTCAACTGTGTGCTCATGCGCAATCAGAACGAGCACGAACTCTGGGATCTGGTTGAGTTCGCCCGCCAACGTGATTGCCTGCTGCGATTCATCGAGCTGATGCCCGTGACTTCCCGCGAAGTCCTCACGGAAAACAACTTCCTGGCCGCTGGCGAAGCGCGGAAGATCATTGAAGCTCGCTATGGCCCGCTCACGCCCATGCCGGAGTTTCGCACTAACGGGCCCGCCGCTTACTATGGAATTGGCGATGCAGGCCAGCGCATTGGCTTCATCAGCGCGATGACGAATCTTCACTTCTGTGAGAGCTGCAACAAGCTGCGCCTCACCAGTGATGGCAAGCTGCGTCCCTGCCTTGGCAGCCACCTGGAATTCGATATGCGGGACGAACTTCGCAAACCGGAAACCACGGATGAGGATGTCCGCGCCTTCTTTAGAATGGTGGTCGCGCGCAAACCCAAGGATCACGACTTTCGGGACAACTACCAGCCCCAGCGGCACATGACCGCTATTGGAGGGTAATGCGGACATGACTCTGGCGGAATTCCTGACCCGGTTCCAGGACACCGGGGAAATCCGATTCACTTCTCCCGATCCGGTATCGCTGGATCCAGGTGAAGAGGCGGACGCGATTCAGCAATTGATCGCCATGGACGAGCGCCGTCGGCTCGAGATGGCCCACGAACCGCCCCCTTTTCGCACCGAACCCGGGATCTGGGCGGCAAGACTCACCTACCGAATCTGTCAGTGCCTGGTTTACCGGGAGATTCCCGCGGAACGGATTCAGGTGGATCTGCAGGAAGCTTGTCCGGGTGATCCCGGCCCTGCCCGCAGCTACTCGGTCGATCTGACACTTTTCCGGTTACCGGAACTTCTACAGCGCGCTGCCAGTATTGCCTCCGCCGACCCGCTCCTGATCCAACTGCAGCGCCTCGCCTGGGAATGGCCGCTCTCTTCCGTCGGCATTCCCGTGGAGGTTGTCGAGGGAGGTCCCGAACCGGATCTCAGTTCCATTGTGGACCAGCCTGCCCTGCTGCAGCTTTACGCGGACCGAGTGATCGCGTCTCAGGACCGGACCCGGCTCCACCATCCCGCCATCGCAGCCGCCGTGCGGAACAGCGTGGGCATGCACCCCGAGTTGGCCCGGGGTTTGGGGCTTGATTCCGTAGTTTGATTCACGGGAGAATCCAGGGTTCTGCCCTCCTTTGTCTCCGTTCGGCAAAAAATGTCGTCCTGGCAGTGAACCTTTTCGTCGCTCCTTCCCACGTAAGGGATAGAACGACTCAACCTTGGAAGCCATCGAACAGCCCCTTGATCTCGAACGCATTTTCCGGGAATCGGCCGACGATCTTGCCCGATACTTCACGCGCCGTCACTCCGACCAGGAACAGGCGCAGGATCTCGTGCAGGAAACCTTCGCGGAGATGGCTCGCGGAATTCAGAAGGGCCTGACTCCCGAGTCGCCTCGCGCCTATCTGTTCGGAATCGCCCGGCGGATCAGCATGGCGGCCTGGAAACGGCGCGACCGCGAGAAGGTCGTGACGCATGAGTTCCCGGTGGAAGCCGCCGCGGACACCTCCACTGGTCCGGATGACCGGCTCATCTCCGCTCACGAAGTCATCGCCGCGCTGCCACCGCTACAGCGGGAGATCCTGGACCTCCGCTTTACCCAAGACCTTTCCTACGCCGAGATCGCCGAAGCCCTGGACATTCCCATCGGCACGGTCCGGTCTCGAATCCACAACGCCGTCTCCGCCATTCGCCAGCGGTTAGCGGACGATACCCCAGACGAGATTTCCCCATCATGAATGCCAAACACCTTGAATCCCTGATTATCGACCAGGCCCTCGACGAGTTGCCCGAAGACGTCTCGGCCTTGCTTGATGCCTATCTGGCCACTCACCCGGATGCCCGGGCGGAGGCAGAAGACATTCGCGATGCCATGGGCCTGGCTCACCGGACGCTCCAGGATCATCCGGAATTGGTGCGCAACCGGGAAACTGACGATCTCCCGGCCAAATCCCAAGTCGCCCAGTTCATCACCCAAATCACTCAAACCCGCCTGGCCCAGGCCGCGCTTCTCGTCCTGACAGCCGGCATCCTTGGGTTTGTCATCGGTCACCGGGATACACCCGATTCCCAAGCCACCCTGGCAAAGGTCGAGACTGCCGAGTCGAACGAGTCGCCCAGCGCTCCGATCCCTTGGGCTCGCTATCGCATCGCGGAGAACTCTCTTGGCTCAGGCCTGTCTGCGGTGGTCTCCAACCTCGAATCTTCTGAACCTTCCTCCAATCCATGAAAGCGTCTTCCCTACTCCTTTCCCTCACAGCCGCCCTCTTCCTGGCGGGCTGCAATCCCCAGGAACGCGTCTGGTGGTCGCCCGACGGCTCTCGAGCCGCAGTCATTGTGAACCAGCAGCTACTGCTGACGGATGCCGACGGAAAGATCTTGGACAGCCTTCCTGAAGAGCCTCTGGTTCAAGCCGCCACCTGGACGCCAGACCAGTCCGCACTTCTCGTGAACCGGATTCGCGCGGTTCAGGAATGGACCGACACCAAGACTCAGTTGCCAGCCGCGGAAGCGCAGCGCATTGAGGAACTGGCTGCCGCCATGCCGGATCTGATCCGGACCGCCATTACGATTGGCAAGGATGCGGACTCCATTCAGAAGCTGCTCGCACGAGTCCTGCCCGGCAGCCCGGAAGTGATTCACAACGCCTTTCTCCTGGCCGAGCGAGAGTCCGCCCAGTCCGTGAATGAAGCCCTGACCAAGGCGCCCAAGGTCATCGAAGGTCTCCAGAAACGGAAAGAGGAAGAGAAGCGCTTTGCGCTCTACGAATTGATCTCGATCCGATTGAAGGACAACGCATCGCTAGGGACTCAGCGAGTGCTGCTCACCAGCGTGCATCAACTGGGCGCGCCCAAGGTGTCGCCCCGTTTTCCGGTGATGATCTATCCCAAGCGAGACGGCGAAGGAGATGTCGTGAGCCTGGTGCTTCGATCCCTCGATGGAACTCGCGAGCGGGTCGTTACCACCGATGCCTTGCCCACCTTCGATTGGACTCCCTATGGCAACTCCATCGCCTGCATGGTCTCGCTGGTCGGCAATGACGGTCTGGTGAGCCAGGTCCAGCGGATCGATTTGCTCGAGGAAACCGGTCAGTGGTTCCCAGACAACTCTCCCTTCCCCTCCCAGGATCTCGCCGCCGCCGTCGTGCCATTCAAGCCCCGGCTCGACGTTCTCCCGGATGGAACGGTGCTCTTTGCGTCGCAACCCACCCAATTGCCCCTCTCCGATCCCAATCCTCAGCAGCCTCCGAACCTTTACCTTGTCTCCATGAAAGGCGGCGAGATCCGGCCCGTTCCAGTGCCGAAAGGCGGCTTGCCCACGAATCTCGGGTTCTTCTCGGTGTCGCCGGATGGTCAATCCGTCGCCGTCGTCGAGAGCGACACCGATGCGGTGGCATTGGTGGATGTCTATTCCGGAAGACTCACCCTCATTTCCGAACCCCATCCAAATTGGAAATGCCGGACCCTGCCGTCGTGGCGGACTTCCGATGCGCTGACCTACGCCGCCCTCGATCCCGCCTCCGGAAAAGTGCGCTGGATGGAATGGGACCGGGATGGCGTGACCCGCGAAATCAGCGCCGATTGGCCGGCGGAGCACACCGAAAGCTGGCTCGAATACAAAGAACCTGAACAGAAGGAGGAGAACTGATGAGGACTCCAGTCCTTGCCCTCAGCCTATTACTTCTCGCCTCCTCCACATGGGCGGCTGATGATCCTGCGACTATTGAGTTCTTCGAGTCCCGAATCCGTCCCGTCCTTGCGAACGAGTGTTACGAGTGTCACTCCGCGGAAGCGGGCAAGTCCAAAGGCGGGCTCCTCCTCGATAGCCGTCATGCCGTGAGGACCGGTGGCGATTCCGGCCCTGCGGTGGTTCCGGGAAGCCCCGGCGAGAGTCTCCTCCTCACAGCGATCAATCACGACGATCCTGACCTGGAAATGCCGCCCAAGAAAGCCAAGCTCTCCGACCGTGTCATCGGGGATTTCCGGGACTGGATCGCCAAGGGCGCGGTGGACCCTCGCGAATCTCAACTCGCCGGCTCAACCTTCAGCGAGGTGGAGATGGAACATCGCAAGCAGCACTGGAGCTATCAGCCCATCACCAAACCTGACGCCCCAGAGACCAAGACGGACTGGGCCCAAACGGAGATCGACCGGTTCGTGCTCGCCAAGCTGGAAGCGAACCAGCTGAAGCCCTCTCCAAATGCGGATCCCGTGACTTTGCTGCGTCGCCTGCACTTTGATCTCACTGGCCTGCCACCCTCCCCGGAAGAAGTCGCCGTCTTCAAGCTGGAAGACCTGGAGTCCGTGGTGGATGAACTGCTCAACTCCCAAGCCTTCGGCGCCAAGTGGGCTCGCCACTGGCTCGATGTCGCCCGATTCGCCGAGTCCAATGGCCGGGAATCCAACATCATCTATCCCTATGCCTGGCGGTATCGCGACTACGTGATTGATACCCTGAACGCGGACATCCCCTACGATCGCTTTCTCACGGAGCAGATTGCCGG
>JBHIXE010000382.1:5163-5510 GCA_041984905.1 Verrucomicrobiales bacterium
CTTCCCGCGGATTCCGAAGCGGAACGGGCCCGGCTCCTCATCGCCACGGGATTTCTCGCCGTTGGCGCCAAGGGGTTGAATGAGCAGAACAAGGCGCAATTCGCCGCTGACGTGGTCGACGAACAGATCGATGCGACGACTCGCGCCGTGCTTGGAAGCTCGATCGCCTGCGCCCGCTGTCACGATCACAAGAGCGATCCCTTCACGATGACGGACTACTACGGGTTGGCCGGCATCTTCAAGAGCACCCGCACGCACTTTGGCACCTACATCGATTCGGAGAACAACAACGGCGGCACCTTGATCCAGCTTCCGGATCTGCCTGATCAACTCATCAGCCATAAGGG
>JBHIXE010000383.1:0-221 GCA_041984905.1 Verrucomicrobiales bacterium
TATGCCTCCGTGGAGCAGATGGATGCCTCGATCGGCATGGTTCTGGAGGAGCTCGACCGGCTTGGTCTACGAGAGAACACGTGGATTATCTTCCAGGGAGACAACGGCTGGATGATGGGTGAGCACGGATTCACCAGCAAGGTCTTGCCCTATGAAGAATCCATCCGCGTGCCCATGATCGTGGCTGGACCAGCGACCGAGGCGCGCGAGGAAGAAGCCTT
>JBHIXE010000383.1:264-5480 GCA_041984905.1 Verrucomicrobiales bacterium
CTACGATTCTCGAAATCGCGGGCCTGGATCAGCCGGAGAAGATTCACGGTAAGAGTCTCCTTCCCTTTGCCAAAGGAGAGCCCGTTCCCGATTGGCGCACGTCTTTCCTCTACGAAGCCCCCTCGCCTCAACTCGGCTCCATGCCGCTTTGGGCTCTGCGGACCGATCGCTGGAAATACATCGAGACGGAGACCGGCGAAGCCGCGCCCTTTGTGGAACTCTATGACCTGGTCAAGGATCCGCTGGAAACGAAGAACCTGGCGGGAGAAGCCGCTTTAGAGCCGATACTCAGGGGCCTGGGCAATCGGCTCGCCGATGCGCGGGTGGCCGTGATGATGGCGAAGTAGTTGGCTATCCAAGCTGATTTCCGCCGAGCGAATCCGTTAGTCTGGCGAGTAATCTTCAATAATGGAGAAGAAATATACTACATAGACGCCACAGATTTCCTCATCAGGGTAGAAATCAAATTCTCGTTGCTCTCTCGCCCCCTCTTCTACACCTTCAAGTACTATCCTTACAGAAGTGTTTTGATGAAACAGCTCCGCCAATCGTTCAGGACTGAACTCCTCTTCTTCGCCTCCGTTTCTTTCTGCAGACCGTTGCTCTAACGAAGCCAACGGCTTCAGAATCTTCTCTGCATCGGAAGCCTCCAAAATAGTCTGAAAATCAGGAATTTCATCCCACCGCAATTCTTTCATCCCTTTCAGTTCCACTCGTCCCTCCGGGAGCTTCTTGAAAACAAGATGTGGACCATAGTTCCAATAGCAGGCCAAGACTCTAAACCCGACCTCCAACTGTTCCCAGTTGCTCTCGACCAACAACCGTCCCTTCCCTAACACGGCATCCCGATAACTCTCATATTCCTCCAAGAGGTCTTCGGTCAACCCAAACAGAAGGAGGTCCAGGCTCTCACGAGTCGTTTCACCTTTCTTGGTAACTGCTATCGTCATCCATGCTGAAAGGGAGCCTAACCCACCTCTCTCCTGAGCAGCCTTCTGATGCTCGGACAAGGTATTGGTTCCATCGAGAAGCCAACGATTGTTTCTCGCCCAGCGCTCAAAACCAGCGAGTTCTTTCAAAAGCGTTTCCACCTTTGGAGCGCTCGTCCTCCCAAAGAAGTTGGGGTTTACTTCCGCCCGCTGACCTTCTCGGGTTCCCACTAACTCGATCTGGTCGTTTGGGTCCCTTTGAAATACGAAGCTCGGTCTGATGTTGGCGTGGTCACCGTGTATCTCCTCCATTCCCACTTCCAGGCGGTCCCAATCGCTTTCGATCAGCAATGGCCCGCTTTCCTGAGCCATGGCCAAGCCAATCATCCCGAAAATCAGCCCAACACTTGCCCAAGAGTTCATCCACTCATTCTAACGAACTCTCCTACCACAAACCAAGCCGATTCGCTCTCGAACTACGCTTCTCGTGCGCCTTCTTCGACCGGGGTCTTTGACAAACCTCCCTCCCTCAGATTTTCCCTGAGAATCCCCTGCCCGCTCCAAACCATCCACACCCCTAGCAGCAGCTTTAGGATGCCTGTCCACCCGTAGTCAAAGTCCATTGAATCCGGCCAATGGCCCAGGGACATCTCTTCACTATTTGCATAGTAAACCGTCACCTGCTCTCCCACTGCATATTGGTCGGCCCAATTCTCATACTTCTCTTCCAGCGACTTCTCCAGCTTCTTTGCATTGAACGCCCAGGTGTTCCACTTGGGAGAGGTCACGTCCTCGGTACCCTCCACCAATTTCTCATCAATGTTGACTTCGAAGGTCACATCTCCACTGGCAAGAGTCCGATGTCTCCGAAACTCGGCTGCCGTCACGGTGCCTTCCGCCGATTTCCAGAAGTAGGTCTGCAAACCTCGGCCAAATCCATCCGCAATCGAGAAATCCATCAGGCTCATGGCCATGGTGGCGATGCCCAATGCCACCATCCCAGAACCAGGGATCGGTTTCCTACGCTCGGAAGGCGCTCGCTTCTCCCGCGCTGTCATCGGCGGGTCCGGCACGGTCCAGCGAAAGGTCTTCATGAATGGCTAGCCATGATGGCGTAAGGAAGCTTCGACAAAGAAAAATGGCGATACCGGCCTACGTCAACTGGGATAGCCCGTATCTCAAGAAGTCCCAAGTCGAGATTCTGGTCACATTCCGCGGATTTTCTGCAACATCTCTCGAACCACTCGTCCAACCTCGTATCTCCTCTTCCCATGAAACCCTCCCTTCTCATCCCAGCTTCCCTCTTGCTCTTCCCCCTCCTCACCATGGCTGCCGCCCCGAAATCCAAATCCTCACCAGACCTCGCTGCCCAGGCCGGGAACGAGTTTGCCTTTGAGCTCTTTGCCAAGATCGCTGGTGATCCCGCGAACCAGGATAAGAACCTCTTTATCTCCCCTCATTCCATCAGCACCGCGCTCAGCATGGCACTGGAAGGAGCTCGCGGGAAGACTCAGGAGGAGATGGCGCTAGCCCTGGGACTTGGTGATCCCAAGGAGCAGGCCAAATTCATGGCCAGCCTGAAGGCTCTCGCCGCCTCGCTCCAACCGGACTCCGGCGCCAAAGTCGAGGCGACTCGCAAGGAGTTGGCGAGCCTGCGAGAGAAATTGGAGTCGCTTCAGCAAAAGCACGCCAAGCTGGAGTCGGAGAATAAATATGACGCGTTGTTCCCAAACCAATGAACTCAGCCAGGAGATCGATCAGTATGAGCTGAATCTCGCCAACGGCATCTGGGTGGAACAGTCCGCCCCCATCTCCGAGGCCTATCTCCAAACGATCCAGGACACCTTTGGCACGGGCGGCGCCCAGCAGGCAGACTTCGCCGGCCAACCCGATGTGGAGCGACAGAAGATCAATGCCTGGGCGGCCGAGCAGACTCGCGACCGGATCCCGGAAGTGTTGCCTCCTGGCAGCGTCGATCCCATGACCATCGCTATCCTGGCCAATGCCATCTACTTCAAGGGCAACTGGGAATCACCATTCGATAAGGAGCGCACCAAGGAGGCGCCCTTCCTCCAATCAGGCGGCCGCAAGAACCACGTCGATCTCATGAATGGCATGAAGAGCGTGGGCTACGCCGCGTTTCAGGCGGACGGCACGCCCTTCGAGACGCCCAAGATGCATAGCATGGACGAGGAGGATAGCGACCCGAAGTTCTATCCCGGTCAGGGCGGGTTCCAGATCGCGGAGCTGGCCTATCGCGGCGACCAGATCTCCATGGTCATTCTCTTGCCCACGGACGTGGATGGACTGGCCGCATTGGAAGCCAAGCTCAATTCCGAGTCCCTCTCGCAATGGCTGGATCAGGTCGCCAAGCGCAAGACCCAGCTCTCCCTGCCAAAGTTCAAGATGGAGGGCCAATACTCGCTGCGGGATAGCCTGAGCGCGCTGGGCATGGGCACCGCTTTCGGCAGCCAGGCCGACTTCAGCGGAATCACGGGTGCGGATTCACCCCGGCTTCAACTCAGCGATGTGCATCACGCCACCTTCATTCAGGTCGACGAAGTGGGTACGGAAGCCGCCGCTGTCACTGCCGTGGGAGTCGCCATGACCGCCTTGCCGGTCCAGGTTCCGCTCAATCCCATCTTCCGCGCCGATCATCCCTTCCTCTTCCTCATCCGGGATCAGGTCAGCGGCGCGATTCTGTTCCTGGGAAGAATGATGGACCCAGTGGGCGCTTGATGTCACCGCGTGGCACATGAGAGACCCGGGTCGTCCTCTGACATGATCGTCATCCCGCCAGACTACGAATGGATTCCGCCCTGGAAACCGCTCAACATCGAGCAACGGCAAACCATGACCGAGTTCGGGGAACTCATTCAGTTTTTGGACGAGGACGAGGGCGAAGAGGTCGGCTTGACCCTGGAACTCGAACTCGAACTCGAGCGCGAGGTTCCGCCAGGACACGTGCTCCATGGTCTGGAAGTTGAGGCGATCGCTTTCAATGAAGAGGATGCTAATGAGTTCCTTTTTCTGACCAATTGCGACCAGTATCCCATCGCTTTCGTTCACCTCACCTGATCGGAAGAGAGGGACCCTGATTGGCCATGGACGCAGCAGTATTGCTCCCTGGAGGATTGGACCAGGAAATGCAAAACGCATGCATAGGTTGGGATCGTACTACAACAACCCGCTATCGATGAGCCACTCCTTGAATCGGTCCACCCAACGACCGGCCGCCGTGGTGCTCTCCGGGCGATAGCCGAATCCGTGCCCCGCATTTGAGTAGATGTGAAGCTCTGCCTTCACGCCGGCTTCCTTGTATTTCAGATAGACCGTGGCCATGCCTTTGGCGATGTCGGGCCGGTCGTTGTAGCCACAAGCGATGAACACTGGCGGCATACCAGGCTCGACCGTGAAGGTGTCGGACTTGCCTGGATAAATCAGCCCCTCAAAGTCCGGTCGGCTATCGGCGCGCTCGATCGGATCACTCGCTTTTGGATCACCCGGTTTCGGCCACATGCCCGCATAAGCGGCAAGCTCCCCTCCTGCAGAGAAACCCACGATTCCGATCCGGTCCGGCTTGATGCCCCATTCCTCCGCCCGGGATCGTACGATCCGGATCGCACGACGGGTATCGTCCATGGCATCGCCTTCCAGTGTGTAAGTGGAGCCTTCCTCACGATAGAGCCGATATTTCAGCAGAAACGCCGCGATGCCCTGCTGCTGAAACCACTCGCACAGAGCGTAGCCTTCGTGCCCCACACAAAGCTTGGCATGCCCACCACCGGGGCAGATGATCACCGCGGTGCCCGTGGCTTTGCCCGGCTCCGGCAGGTAAGGCGTGATCGAGGGGTTGTGGACATTGGTAATGTTGTTCCCCTCCATCTTCTCCGGCTCATCCTTACGCGCCTCCGAACCCGGCGCGCCATCGGGCCACAGGGAGATGGGTTCCGGTGTGTCTGCACCAGCAAGGGTGAGAGTTGCAGCTAAGAGGGAGAGAAGCAGGATCTGGGGTTTCATCATCGGAGACCGGACTCGAGCCGGAGAAGCAGATATGGCGTTTGGCGGAGCGGGAATCAAGTCTCTCCTTTGCGCCCGGGACAGATCCCTGACTTCCGAAGCCCGCCGGACGAGCCAGCCTGCACCCTATGGTCAGTCTTTCGCAAGAACTGCTCTGCTTCGGGCCGGGGGAAGACCCATCTTGATATTGAAGAAACCAATCCGTCCCCATGAAAAAGAACGTCACCGTCACCGCTCAGATCGACGAGAAGTTTGCCATCACTGCCG
>JBHIXE010000384.1:0-5478 GCA_041984905.1 Verrucomicrobiales bacterium
TTAGGTTGGATATCCATGGGGAGTTCGCCGATCTCATCGAGAAAGAGAGTGCCTCCGTTGGCCTGGTGAACCTTGCCCCACTGATCCTTGATGGCGCCGGTGAAGCTTCCCTTCACGTGGCCAAAGAGCTCGCTCTCCAGCAGTTCCTTAGACAAACTGGGGCAGCTCACGGTGACAAACGGCTTGTTCTTCAGATGGCTGCGATCGTGGATCGCTCGTGCCACGATGCTCTTGCCGGTGCCGCTTTCTCCGAGAATCAGGATGGAAGCACTGGTGTCCGCCGCTCGGAAGAGCACGTCATAGGCGCCCTTCATGGATGGATCGGCCGAATCGAAAGTGGGGTCTGGTGTGTGGGAGGAAACCTGGACTTCCAGGTCCTCGATTCGGGTCTTCAATCGCTGATGTTTCGTCAGCTTCGTCAGTGCACTTCGCAGCGTGTCCGGCTTGAAGGGCTTCTCGATGTAATCAAACGCGCCTAAGTGAATCGCTTTGACGGCGGTCTCCACGGTGGCATAGGCCGTGAACACGATAACATCGGTGTTGGGAACCTTTTTCTGGATCTCCTGGAGCACGTCCAGGCCGTTCTCGTCCCCAAGGCGCAGGTCCAGAAGAACAAGATCAAAATCTTCCTCTTTGAGTCGCATCAGGGCCACCTGGCCGTTATCCACGGCTTCCACATAGTGGTCGTCTGACTCCAGAATAAAAGTGGTGTTCTCCCGAATGGCTCTCTCATCATCAACAACCAATATGTCCATAGCACCCCTTTCTACGCCAGAATTGGACCAATCGGATGTTATTATGTAACTCGCTTACTATGAGGGCGATATCCTCGTGAAGGCGCCGTGCGATCGGTTCCGAAGCATGCGTAATGCAAACAGTATGGCAGACAGTATTGCAAAATGCAATGTTCCCGTTCCTTTCTGCGATCGCGAAACCGTTATGAAACTGCCTCAGATTCAGCCGGTAAGTCGAAGTAGAATTCGTTGCCTTGGTCCTGTTTGACGTCGAGGCCCATGCGACCACCGTGGGCGTGAATGATTTCCCGGCTAATGGAAAGACCCAGTTCCACCACCGCATCTCCGTTGGAGGCATTGGGGTCGTAAAAGCGATCGAATATGCGTTCCTGCGCTTCTTCAGAGATGCAGTCGCCCTCGTCCTCAAAGGAGAACCGGACGTAGTTGGGATCGTGAGTGTGCACTCGCAACTGAATGGCGCCTGACTCGGGACTGTTCTTCAGGGCATTGGAGAAAAGATTCTGGAGCACCTGATCAATGCGTTTCTGGTCCGCACTGACCAAGGGCAGGTCTTCATCAATGGTGGAGCTGAAGCCGAGGTGAGCCTCTCCCGCTGCCTTTTCAAAACGAGATAGAGATTCCGTCACAAGCTTCTCCGGCGTGAGGCGGGAGAAGGTGAGTTGTGGCCCGCCGGCCTGAGTACGAGCCAGTTCCAGCAGGCCCTCCAGAGTCTTAAGCAGAACTTCACACTCGTTTCGAGAGGAATCGATGCATTCCTCCTGGCGCTTGTTCAACGGCCCGATCTTCTGTTCCAACAACATATGCAGGACCAGCCGGATGCTCGTGAGCGGGGTCTTGAGCACATGACTGATGGTGGCCAGGGTGTCCGTCTTGAGATCGTCCAACCATCGGAAGCGGCTCACGTCGATGAGAACGATGGCCCAGCCTTGAACCCGGCCGGCGTCATTCCGGATGCGGAAAATTCGGGGCAGGTAGAAGACTTCCTGATCGTGAACTTTGAGCATGATGGACTGGCTCAGCTCGGTGGGCTGATAGTTTTCTTCATTGTCCCGAGCGGTCTGATACATCGACTCAACCCTCCTGGGAAGGCGGTCTGGAATTCCCAAATCCTCGAGCAGTGCCTCAGCTTCAGGGTTGAGCTGAGAAAAGTTCCCCTCGTCATCCAGAAGCACGACGGGGTAGGGAAATGCTGAAATAACGGCCCGGCTCCTCAGGCTGAGCTGCCGGATCCGCTCGTCACTTTCCTGCCGGAAGATATGGAGTTCTGCGGCGAGTTCATTGAACGCGAGGGCAAGTTCCCCGATTTCATCGGTGGATTTGACAGGGATCGCCAGGCTGAAGTTGTGATTCTTGATTTCCCGTACGGATTCCGTGAGGTCGACCAGGGATTGGACCGTAGAGCGCCCGAACTGGAGCCAGAGGAGAGCCACAATGATGGTGGCCATTGCTACCATGCCCGTAAGAATGCGTTTGGAATTCTCACTGGAACGCTGGGCCTGAATTTGCGCGACGTTCATCGAAGATTCGTGAACCGCCCTCACGTTCTCGGCTGCCTGGTCCACTCCCCGGGAGGATTCGACAATGCGAATCTGGAGGTCGCCCACCTCGCCACTGGTGGTGGGCCGATTTTCCACCAGCTCGTCATAGTTGTTGAGGAAAAGCTCCATGCGCTCCGCGAGTGCCGCGGCGGCGGACTGCTCGGCCTGGGTGTCGGCCATGTATTCAATGGCCGCCATGGTATTGGAAAGGCGCTGGCGGAAGTGTTCGAGGGACTTGGTGTCGATCTGCAGCGTTACCGTCTTCTCCGGTTCGCCTTTCCCGGCACGAGTCAGTTCCGGCAGAAAGGCAGAATCCATCTCCGACAAATACTGCTGCAGTTGGGCCGTGGCCTTGATAGCGTCGTAATTGTAGGCAATGACGCGCTCAAAGGCCCGTGCGTTCTGCTGCATCATACTAATGCTGAACGCGCCCATTCCTCCCAGAAGAATGAGGATGATCGCCAAACCAAAAAAGATTTTAATTCTCAGCATCTATTCGGTTTGAAGATATTAGCAAGAGCCATGCTCAGCACCTTTGCGTGTGCGTCTAATTGGGTCAACTTCGGATCACGCTTCGGGGAAATTTAGCTCGGAAAGCCCTGATGCAATCGAGATTATGGCCCTGACAGGGTCTTAGGAGATGCTCTGAGCGATGGGATTTATGCGATCAGGTGCAAATGTCTTGCAGTTTGCATGATGAGAATCCTGGAGAGGTGGGCAGCTTGCTCGATTTGCGAATTCTAACCACCTCGCAGACGAGGAGCGGTTGGGGATTTTGGAGGGCGTTTGTATCTCATCTTCGGGGAGAAACGCACAATGGGTGGCCTGGAAGTGTTGCCTTGGCACAAGCATTGCAATGTCAGACCCAGAACTTATCCAAAGAATCGGTATGAAAGAATCAACAAAAGACGTATTCCGGATTCTCTTGGCTATTATCCTTCCTCCTCTGGGAGTTTTCTTCCAGGTGGGATTGGGCTGGCAGTTCTGGATTAACATTCTGCTAACCCTGCTCGGATATATTCCAGGGATCATTCACGCAATTGTCATTATTGTGACGCGCAACCCCACCTCGCAAACGCTGAGCCAGGCTCAGTAGCGATTGTCTAAGTAGACTGCCAGAGACGAAGTGTTCTGGTGGTTCTCCATCCGCTATTAGTGAGCGGATCTGTTCTCATCGAAGAAAGAGCGGAGCGAGTTATGCTCCGCTCTTTCTTTTGGCTCATCAGGCTCGCTCCTATGAATGGAGTCACCTGCGAGGGAAATGGACAGGTGCTGCCATCAGGTTCGCCCGGCGCTCAGTAAGTTTAGGAACCGTCCAGCAGGGCGATGTCTTGCCCTTGGATGGCCTTGCATCGGGCAAATGCAGCAGGAAATCCATCCTCAGAGGGAGGAGGGCCGTCAACTTCGAAGCATGCCCACGCCGCACCGCCCCTGTGAATACGTAAGTCAGATCTCTGCTGCGATTCTTCAGATCGGCACCCACTGTCACGCCACAAAAAAGGGCCAAGCCAGTCCAGATATTATCTGCGACCAGCTTGACCTGATTTAGTAGCGCCTCCAGGGGCGCTAGTGAGTTAGATAGCCTGCTGCTTAATTGTTGGCGGCATCTTCAATGCCATCCTTCACATTATCAGCAGCATCTTCCACCGCTTCTCCGGTTTCTTCCATCGCTTCTTCCACGTCTGATTCGTCCTCCTGACAAGCCGTCAGGAAGAGAGGAAGGGCGAAGATGGCTGCGAGAAACAGTTTGTGTGTATTTTTCATTAGTAGTGTTGGATTTCAGTTTAGTTAGACTCGAGGTGCTCGGGCAAAGAGGGAGACGACCAGAAACACCAGGAAAATGACGAAGCAGACCTGGGCGATCGTCGCGGAGATTCCTGCCACGCCACCGAACCCGAGAATGGCGGCTAAGATGGCTAAGATCAAAAAGAGAAATGTGTAACCTAACATGATTTAGAGTGGTTTGTGGGTTTTGAGTTTTTTGGGGGGAGGCCCAGCGGCACTGGGGTGCTTGTGTATTTCGCAGGTGGTATGCCAAGGAGCCATTGAACGGGGAACGGGGCGGTTGAGGTATCCAATTAGGGGTCTCGCAGTTTGCAATCTCCACGGGGGAACAGTGCAAAATGCCTGAAATACGTCGGGAGATTTCAGGCGTCGGCAGCTCGAAGGTTCACATAGCGCTCCGCAAGCCGCGACAACTTGCGGTCGAACATGGCGTCTTCTTCCAAAGATGTGCCCACGGAGTCGGCCGCGGAGAAGAGCCCCAGATCTTCACAATAGGTCCGCAAGGTCCCATATTTGGCAATCTCCAGATGCTTCAGCTCCTGGATTCCGGAAATCAAGGCGGCGTCAATGGCTTCTGGAGAGGCTTCTCCTTCGGACGTGACTTCCAGAATGTGCTTGATGGCGCAATGGGCGGCTTCATAGCGCGAGGGCTTTAGATGATGGCCCAATTCTTTGAGGCGGCAGAGGTGCGTCTCGGTAATCTCCAGGTGGGAGCGTAGCAAATCAGAGAGGCGCTCGTCTTGAGCTCGCTCAGAGCAGGAGACCAGGAAGGAATCCTGAACGGTCTCTAGATCCATAAGCTCCATCACTTCGCCATCGAATAGATCTTGTAGGTTGTCCACGGTTATTGTTAGGTTCAAAGGCCCTCTCGGGAGACTAATTTCGGCCATAGCAGCATCGCTGCCAGAGACTCGGAACTAATTGAAGTTCCCCGATGGCTCCGGGTGGCTCTTTTCTCTACAAAAGCTCTGCACCGGCTCAGATCGTGCAAGGTTCACTTGTGCAACATTGCACTATGCATTCTTGTAGGGGTATGGATGGAAATTCAGGAGACGGGTGGCTCTCGGCAATTGGGGCCGCGACTCGGACCCAGCACGAAGAGTTGGAAAAGGTAGTGGGGTTGAGCCGGATCGTTGAATCCAGAGAACAGTATGTAATGGTCCTGAGGCAGTTTTACGGGATCTGGTATCCTCTGGAGGCCGTGCTCTCGGAAACGTCTGTGGCAACCGACCCCGGACTGGAGTTCTCGAAACGACGCCGAGCCCATCAATTGATCGGGGATCTGGAAGCGCTGGATCCTTTGTTTAGCGGAGAAGACGAAATCCCGAAAGAGCGGCTGCCCTGGAAGACGCTAAGTGAGGAGCGGGCGGTTGGTATTCTCTATGTGATGGAGGGATCCA
>JBHIXE010000385.1:0-5443 GCA_041984905.1 Verrucomicrobiales bacterium
GTCCCGCAGAAGGTGCGGTTCGGAGCTCGTTTTCCGGAAACGGAACAAGCGGAACGTTCTAACGGATTTTCAAAGCTGATTCTCGCTTATGTTCCACATGGAACATCGGCTTGAGTCAGGCGGGATCCGCGGGATTGAGCAGGTTGTAGGCACTCACCAAAGCGCGCAGACCAGCCATCTCGATGGACGAATCCACTCCGCAACCCCAGAGAATGACGGTGTCGTCCTCGGTGGACTGCACCTGCACATAAGCGGCGGAATCCGCATCGGATCCACCCCGCACGGCGTGGGAGCGATAATCAGTCACCTTGAAGTTCTTCAGGCCAGCTTCTTCCAGGGCATGGACAAATGCGTTGATCGGACCGTTCCCGATTCCCTGCAGCTTTTGCTCGGCGCCATTGATCGCAACCACGGCCTGGCAGATCACTTCGCCTTTCTTCTCCGAGTGGTGATTCAGTTCATAGTCCAGCAAGGCCAAGGGATCGCCGACATTCGCGAACTCCCGGAAGAAGTGGTCGCGAATCTCGTCCGCCGTCAGTTCGCGCCCCATCTCGTCGGCAATGGAGTAGATCCGTCGCCCGACTTGGGGGTGCATCGTCTTGGGCAGATCGAAGCCATGTTCCCGGTCCAGGATGTAGGCAATCCCGCCCTTACCGCTTTGGGAATTGATGCGGATGATCGCTTCATAACTGCGGCCGATGTCCTTGGGATCGATCGTCAGATAGGGAACCGCCCAATGTTCCTCGGGATCGGGATGGTCGCCCCGCTTGTCGAAACCTTTCTTGATGGCGTCCTGGTGACTGCCTGAGAAGGCCGTGAAGACCAGTTCCCCGGCATAGGGTTGACGCTCCGGCACCACCATCCGCGTCGTCCGTTCATAGACGGAGCGAATGTGGTTCAGTTCGGAGAAGTCCAGACCCGTCTCGATGCCGTGGCTGTTCATGTTCAGGGCCACCGTGACAATATCCAGGTTCCCCGTGCGTTCGCCGTTGCCGAACAGGGTTCCCTCGACGCGATTCGCTCCAGCCAACAGCCCCAATTCGGTCGCAGCTACACCGGTTCCCCGGTCATTGTGGGTGTGCAGGCTGATGATGACATTCTCCCGGCCGCTGATATGCCGGCTGAACCATTCGATCTGGTCCGCATGCACATTGGGCGTGGTCCACTCTACCGTGGCAGGCAGGTTCAGAATGATGGGCCGTTCCTCGCTGGGTTCCCAGATGGCTTTCACCGCCTCGCAAACCTCCAGGGAGAAATCCAGCTCCGTGTCCGAGAAGCTTTCGGGGGAGTATTGGAAGTTCACCACGGTATCCGGGATGGTCGGCACCAGCTTCTTCACCAGGGATGCGCCTTCAATGGCGATGTTCTTGATGTCTTCCTTGGAGGCGTTGTTGAAGGTGACCCGCCGTTGCAGGGGAGACGTAGAATTGTAGAGATGGACGATGGCGCGCGGCACGCCTTCCAACGCTTCAAAAGTGCGCCGGATCAAATGCTCCCGGCATTGGACCAGCACCTGAACGGTCACATCTTCCGGAATGCGTTGATCCGCCACCAGGCGCCGCAGGAAGTTGTACTCTGTCTCCGCTGCGGAAGGGAACCCAACTTCAATCTGCTTGAACCCGATCCGCACCAGGAGATCGAACAACTCCAGCTTCTCCTCCACGCTCATGGGGATGGGCAGCGCTTGATTTCCGTCACGGAGATCCACGCTGCACCAGATGGGAGGGTTCGTAATCTGGCGGTTCGGCCACTCCCGGTCCGGCAAATCGACCGGCCGGAAAGGGCGATACTTACGAATGGAGTCAGAGTTCATGCGGGTTGAGTGTAATATGCGGTAGAGAAAGTTTGCGTCCAGGGACCATCCTTGCGACGCATCAAAAGAGAAAGATGATGAGAGGTCCAGAAACTAGCGGAGAGCGAGCCCTAGGAGCAGGAGCGGGCCGCCAAGCAATAGAATCGTTCTGGAAATCGCAGAAAACACTACTGGAGAAGTAACTCCACCGATTCCTGCTGTCTACCCGAAAAACTCGCTTTTCCGTTTCGTCTAACTTCTCCCATGCCGGATCCCACTCGAGAGCGCAGCCCCATCCAGGTGGAGTACCGGCGCGGCGTTTACCTTCCGGAAGGGGATCTCTGGCTGGATCCGGCGGACCGCAAACCCTTCGCTTTTGTCTCTCATGCCCACGCGGATCACGTGGCGCCTCATGCGGAGTCCCTTTGCTCGCAGACCACCAAAGTCCTGGTGGAGAAACGATTCGGGCATCGGGGAGAGCTCCACGGCTATGAGTTTGGCGAAGCCTTCGAGCATGGACCTTTCCGGGGCAGGCTGGTGCCTTCCGGACACATTCTCGGCGCCGCCCAAATCTATCTGGAGCGGGAGGATGGCGAGTCCCTTCTTTACACGGGAGACTTCAAGCTGAGGGAAGGGGTATCTTCCGAAGTCGCCGAACCACTCCAGGCGGATACGCTCATCATGGAGACCACCTACGGTCTGCCCAAGTATCACCTGCCGCCCAGCGAAGAAGTGCTAGCGAGGATGGCGAGTTTTGCAAAAGATGCTCAGGACGAGGGTGTTGTGCCAATCTTGGGTGCCTATTCACTCGGCAAAGCTCAGGAGGTCATGTTGGCCTTGGGGCAACGTTTACCCGGTCAGGCTTTTCTCCTGCACAGTTCCTCAGGACGCCTCACGGAGATCTACGGCGAGATGGGCTACGCACTTCCTCCCTGGGAAGTCCTGACCAAGGACTCCGACCTGGAGAACCGCATCCTGATTCTCCCGCCCAGTGCGATCCGCTCGCAGCAAATCCGGCGCATTAAGAACAAGGTCACCGCGATGGTGACAGGTTGGGGGCTGGATTCGGGAGCCAAGTTTCGATACCAGGTGGACGAAGTCTTCCCGCTCTCTGATCACGCGGACTATCCCGATCTGATCCGGTATGTGGAACTGGTTCAGCCCAAGCGCGTTCTCACCCTGCACGGCTTTGCCGAAGCCTTCGCTCAAGACCTGCGCTCACGAGGCTGGGAAGCCTGGGCGTTGACGGGCCCGAACCAGATGGAGCTGACCCTGAACCCAGCCGCTGGCAGCAAGCGCAAGAAGGGGAGCGCGGAGCAGCCTGAGTCTGCGGGAGGAGAACTCGCAGAATTCGCCCAAGTATGCGACGCCATCGCGCAGACTGCTGGGAAGACGAGGAAGATTCAAATGCTGGCCCTGTATCTCCAGAGTCTGGCACCGGAGTCTTGCCGGATCGCAGCCGTCTTCCTGACGGGCCGTCCTTTCGGTCGAACCCAGGAAGTGCGAGCTCTCAATGTGGGTTGGGCGGTGACTCGGCGCGCGGTGTTGGAAGCCAGCGGACGCACCGAGACGGAATACCGGCAACTGACCCAGGGTCAGAATGAAGCGGGCCGGGCCGCGTATCTCTGCCTGGAAGGGCGCACCCAACCGCAACCGTTCTCCCTTCAAGAGGTGGAACTGCTTTACCAGCAGCTGGCTCAAGCGCGTGGACCGGTCGCAAAGTCCACGATCCTGCGAGATGCGCTCAAGGTCATGCATCCCGTGGAGGTGCAATACGTCATCAAGATCCTCAGCGGCGATCTCCGGATCGGCCTGAAGGAAGGGTTGGTGGAAGAAGCCATCGCGGAAGCTTTCCAAGTGAAGTCCGCATTGGTTCGTCAGGCGCACATGCTCGTGGGTGACATTGGCGAGTTGGTGATTCTGGCCAGCGAAGGTCGTCTGGAAGAAGCCGCGATCACTCCTTTTGTTCCTGTGAAAAGCATGCTCGCCAGTCCGGAGGAGACCGCTCAGGACATCTGGGAGCGGCTGGGAGAAACCGGCGGGGAAGAGCAGGGCGTGTGGCTTGAGGATAAGTACGATGGAATCCGCGCCCAATTGCATCGGGTGGGAGATCGTGTCGAGCTGTTCTCCCGGGATCTGCGGCCATTGCATAAGGAGTTTCAGGAATTGCTGCCGCCAGCCCGCGAGTTCCCGGAAGATGTCATCCTCGATGGAGAGATCGTCGCCTTTGCAGAAGGCAAAAAACTGAGTTTCTTCGACTTGCAGAAGCGATTGGGACGACTCAAGGAGAGCGATCTCTTCTTCGGTCCCAGTGTGCCGGTGCGCTTTGTGGCATTTGATTTGCTATGGGTAGGGGGCGAATCCCTCATGGAGAAACCCCTTACAGAACGGCGAGCCCGCCTGGAATCCCTGCAGCTTGGTCCACCATTTGAGACCCTGGCAGTGATACGTGCCGAAAACCCGGACGAGATCGAGGCCGCGTTCAAAGCCTCGCGCCTGCGGGACAATGAAGGGCTCATCGCCAAAGATCCCATGAGCACCTATTCACCCGGTCGCCGTGGCTTGTCCTGGCTCAAGCTCAAGAAGCCCATGTCGACTCTCGACTGTGTCGTCGTGAGGGCGGAAGAAGGGCACGGGAAACGCAGCCACGTGCTCTCCGATTACACCTTTGCGTTGAGAGATGCCCGCACCGACGAACTGGTGGTCATCGGCAAAGCCTATTCCGGCCTCACGGATGAAGAGATCGAGGACCTCACCGAACACTTCAAGGAGCACACAGTCTCGAAATCCCGGCGAGTTCATGAGGTGACGCCCAATGTCGTCCTGGAGATCGCCTTCGACTCGATCAATCCCAGCAAACGCCACAACAGCGGTCTCGCCCTGCGCTTTCCCCGCATTAAGGCCATCCGTCACGACAAGACTCTGGCGGACATTGATACCCTGGACTACGCCCGCAAGCTTGCCGGGCTCAAAGCTGACTGAACGAAAGCCTTACCTTCACCCGATATTCCTCGATTCAGCCCCAACCTGTGATAACCGAAAGACCAACATGACTGCCGCCGAAGCCAAAAACACCTCGGGAACGCCCGCTCAACGGTATTTCATCGCAGGGTTGCTCACCGTAATCCCCTTGGGGGTGACCGTATTTGTTCTCTACTACCTCGTGAAGTTCCTGGGCGCGATCGGGAAGTATCCGGTGTTCCTCATGACCAAGTCGCTTCGGGAAGCGGACCGCGCGGATTGGCAGAGTTCCATCATCGAGTTCCTTGATCGATCACCCTGGGTATATGATGCCCTCGGCTTCATCCTGGTGCTGCTGCTCATTTACTTTGTGGGCATCATGACCAGCAACTTCATCGGCAAACAGTTGGTGAGACTGTTCGAGTGGTTCGTGAACGGGATTCCCCTGGTGAAGACCATCTACGGCGCGGTGAAGAAGCTCGTGGATATGGTGAGCCAGGACCCGGCGGGAGGGGATGTGCAGCGCGTCGTACTCATTGAGTTCCCCAGCCCGGAGATGAAGACGATCGGGCTGGTCACCCGGACTTTTGAGGACGCCCACACCGGCCGGAAGCTGGCTGCGGTCTATGTGCCCACAACCCCCAACCCCACCAGTGGGTATCTCGAAATCGTCCCCGTTGATCGGATCGT
>JBHIXE010000386.1:0-5440 GCA_041984905.1 Verrucomicrobiales bacterium
CGACCACTTTGTACCATGATCTGCGCTCCCATCCGCAGATCTTTCTCCCGGACAAGGAGTCGAACTTTCTCCTTCATGAAGATGCCGCAGAGATCTATGCGCGGGCATTGGATGGCGCTCAACCCGGCCAGGTGGTTGGGGATATATCGCCTGACTACACAAAGTTGCCGGACATTCCCGGGGTTGTGCCGCGAGCCCAATCGCTTTTTCGAGTCCCCCCAAAGGTGATCTACATCGTGCGAGAGCCGGTTAGCCGCTTGTTGAGTCATCACTACTACATGAGCACCCAGCGCGCGGATGTGTCCGGACGAATGGGGGAAGATTTGGAGGCATGCCTGGACGCGTTTCCCTCCTTGCTGAACTATAGCCGCTACGCCATGCAGTTAAGGCCCTGGCTTGAAGCTTTTGGGAGACCTGCCGTACGCGTTGTGAAGTTTGAAGCCTACGTGAACGATCGGAAGCGGAGTGTGGCGGAGATCTGTGACTTCCTTGGAGTGTCCGCTTTCGCTGAAGGTGTTCAGGAAGAAGTCGTCCACAATCGCGGAGACGATCGGCCGGTGATTACGCCTTTCTGGCAGCGGGTACAAAAATCCCAGTTTTATCGGGAGAAACTGCGACCATGGGTTCCTTTGGGGGCTCGAGACCGATTGAGGCGATTGCTGTTCCCCAAACCAGAACGCAAGGCCGCGCCACCCAAAATGGCCCAGATCGAGCGCATTGTGGAAGAACTACGGGAAGACGTTGAGGAACTCCGCGTCATGCTGAACGATCCGGAACCACTCTGGGATCTCGATGCCGTGTTAGACAACTATCGCGCCCAACAGCTGGATTAGGGAATGCTGGAGCGCGGGCAGGTGATCAGGATTGGGGCGAACTTTGTCCAGCTCTTCTCTGGATTTGTTATTGGGCTGATCGTCATTCGCCTTCTCCTGACCCTGGGAGAAGATGTCTTTGGGGTGATCACCGTGTTGGCGGCGGGAACTGGAATCGCCCAACTTCTCAGGGAAGTCGTCACGGCGGGAACCGTACCCAAGCTAGGGGAAGCCTGGCACACGGGAGACCAGGACCGCTTTGTCCGGACCTTGAGTTCCACCTGGGTGCTGAGCCTGATTTGCGCTGGGCTGTCGGTGCTGGGCTTTGGGGTATTGGCTCTACTCCTTGGCGTCCTGAATATTCCTGCGGAATTGAATCATGCCGCGAGGATCTTTGTGGGATGCAAAGCGCTGCAGACTGCGGTCACGGTCGCTTTGGCGCCGGTTCTGAACATGCTCGTGGTCCGCGAGCGCATGGTGCAATACAACCTGATTCTCGTTGCCGAGCGGAGTATGGAACTGGTAGGAGCGCTCTTGACCTTGAGCTATTTCTCCACGTCGGGAGAGGGCATTAGCCTGCTGGCTTACGGAGCACTGGTCACAGCTGGCATCCTGATCTTGCAGGGGCTTGTGTTTGGGCGCCTGATCTGGACCCAACCTCTACTGCGGCCACGCATTAAGTTGGCAACCCGAGCGGAAGTGCAGTCGGTGGGGCGTTCCTTCGGTTGGAATGCCATTCACGCCGTGGCGCTGAATTTGCACCTGCGGCTGGACGTCCTGATTATGAATATCTTCTTCGGCCTGACTGCTGGGATGTATTTCTCCCTGGCGGGAAACCTGGCTTCCTACGTCCGGCAACTGACCATGGGACTGGTGAAAGGGTTGGATGCAGTTTCTGCACGCCATCAAGGCCGGGGGCAGGCCCAAAGTCTGGTGCATCTGGCTCGACAGCAGATGGCGCTTCAGGCATCGTTGGTGTTCCCGGCTTCGCTATCGGTGCTCTTTGCCACAGAACCGTTACTCCATTTATGGATCGGGGATCGGCTGGCTGACCCAGATGCGTCTATCCCGACCATTGCGTTGATCTGCCGCATACTTGTCGTCGGCATTGCCGCTCGAAGCCTCTCGGAAAGCTGGGCCATGATCCTGGCTGGGGCAGGACAGATTTCCCGCTTCTCGCCAGTGGTCATGATTGGAGCGCTGGCGAATCCATTGGTCATTGGAATCGCCGCTCTGGTCTTGCCGGAGCCATTGCGTTATCTGGCGCCAGCGGTGTCTCTATGTCTGATCTTCTGTGTGGTTCACTTGATTTGGGTGCCGCGAATTGCTTCCCGCTGCCTTCAGGTGCCGGTCAGTGAATTGTTCCGCCCATGTCTCATCCCCCTTGGAGCCACCTTGGCTGGGTTGGGAGTCTATTTGATGATACCGGCTGGTCAGTTGGCATTTCTCCATTTACCAGCTGACATGACGGGCTTTCTCCTCACCTATGGGATTGTTCTGGTAGCATTGGGATGGAAACACTTCTTGGGACCTCTTGTTCGGCGCACGACATGAAATCTGGACATTTGCCAGTGACCTTTGGTTCCGCCGCCGCGCTTCTCAGTGGCTTGGTTGCCTGTTGCGTCTCATGGGCGGCGCTGGCCCATGAATCCCTCATCTATGCCAGCGTTGGTCTTTGGGCGCTCTGTATTGTTCTGATTCCGCCTGCGTTGATGAGGTCCTATGATTGGTTCTCCTGCTGGACATTCGTGATTTTGACAGTAGTCCTCGGCGTCACAGCTCGGGGGTGCTACATGAGCATGGATTGGCCGAACTCAGAGTTCATTGATGAGATGTATCTTCTGGGAAAGGAGCCTTCCTACTTCTTTTGGCCGGGAGTGATCCTGCTGGCGGGGCTGCTCCTCATGGGCGTGGGATATGTGGCGCCGCATCGCATCACACGAAAGCCTCCAAGCTGGACCTGGAGAATCCGGCGGATTTATCCCATCGCCTTCTTTCTCCTGGTCCTGTCTGCCGTCAGCACGTTCTACTACATCAGGCTAACAGGAGGGCTGGAATCGGGATTGCTCTCCGCAAAACGAACCGTGATTCCGGACCTCAATCTGGAAGGAGCAGGCTACAAGTCCTACGGAGAGTTACGATTCCTGGCTTCTTTGGCCATCTTTGGGCATTTGATGGTGTTGGCGGATGTTCTCCGGGGCGGCTCCCGGGGGCGAATTTGGAAAACGGCGTTGGCTCTGGCGCTTCTGCTTCTGGCTTGTGTCGTTCCGTTCTATGCGAGCATTCGTAGCAATGTCGGGATCTACCTCTGCCTTTCGGGAGCACTTTGTTACTATGCCGGTGGTAGAGTCTCGAGAATTGTTCTTTCAGGCGGAGTCATTGCGGCCATCGGATTGATCTACACCATGACCGTGCTGCGCGCGGAACGCAGTGACGCGGACGCCTGGGCAAAGCTGGAGGTGGGATCTGAAGCCGTGGAGTCTCTGATTCTCAACCGGAACCAGATTGAGCTCGCCAAGACGGCGCACATCATCCATGCCCTGCCAGACCGGCTGCAGTATCAGTGGGGTGGCACTATCCTGCGCTGGCTCGCCGCTCCAATTCCACGCTCCCTCTGGCCGAACAAGCCAGTGATCCATCCTGGACCGATTATTGGAAGGACGATCTATGACCAACCCGTCGCAGGAGTGCCTCCGGGATTGGTTGCGGAACTCTACTGGAACTTCGCGCTTCCCGGGGTGCTTATTGGCTGTTTCGGGTTTGGCTGGTTCTTGCGAAAGGTCTATGAGTGGTCCCGCCCAGAGCGAGGCGGCGATCCATTTTGGGCGGCGCTCTATGTGGCCGGGCCCATGTTGTTGGGATACGAGGCCGTTGGAAGCAGCCTGGGCTCTGGCATCTTTCGAACCGTATTCCACCTCGTCGCCATGGGAGGGCTCTTATGGTTGATCCGAGGCTCGCGTGTAACATCCAAACCCTAATCTCCATGCCTCTCCTCCACAGCGTCCCCACCATGGCCCGGCAAGACGGAGGCCTGCCGGTTGCTGTGTCCGAACTCTGTTCGGCGCTCGCAGAGCAAGGCGAGAGCATTGCGCTCCTGACCCGGGAAAGCCTTGAAGCGGAGCGCGTGGCTTTGAGCAATCAGGTGCAACTCATCGCGAGCGATGGAAAAGGCATAGGCCAAGTCTTTGACCATTATCAGGAAGGCGGAGTGCCCTTGCTCCATCAGCATGGCATCTGGACGCCTTTTGCGTGGGCCATTTCCTGGGCTGCGAAGAAGCGAGAGATCCCCTACATGATCGCGCCACATGGGATGCTTGAGCCGTGGGCTTTGCGGCACCATGCCTGGAAAAAACGCGCTGCCTGGATCGTCTATCAGAAGCGCATCCTGGATCAGGCCGTTGCGTTGCATGCCACTTCCGAGATGGAAGCAGGCAACCTCCGGGCCTTGGGTTTTCGGCAACCCATTGCGATTTTGGCCAATGGAATCCTCCCCAAACCGGATCTGGTCTCGGAGGTTCCACGTCCAAAAAAACGCCAGGCCCTCTTTCTCTCCCGAATCCATCCCAAGAAGGGGATTCCCATGCTGCTGGAGGCCTGGGCGCAAGTGCGGCCAAAGGATTGGGAGTTGGTGCTGGCGGGGCCCGATGAAATTGGCTCCGTTCCCAGCCTGAAGCAACAGGCAGACCAGCTCGGTATCGGATCCATGGTTCGCTTTCCTGGACCGCTCTTCGGAGAAGTGAAGGAGCGAGCGCTGCAAAGTGCCAGTCTCTTTGTTCTACCATCCTTTTCGGAGAACTTTGGGGTCGTGGTCGGGGAGGCTCTTCAGTATCGCGTGCCGGTGATTACCACGACAGGAACTCCCTGGCGGATTCTGGAGGAGCGGCAATGCGGGTGGTGGGTAGATCCTTCCACCAACGCATTGGCTTCGGCATTGGCAGATGCCACCCAGTTGGATGAGGCGACGCTTGCCGCAATGGGAATGCGGGGCGAGAACTTGGTGGATGAACAGTTTCGCTGGCCCGGAATCGCAGCACAGGCCCAGGCCGTTTATGCCTGGCTCCTTGGCCAGGGAGATCGACCCGACACTGTGAAGACTTACCGTGATTGATCTATCCAAATACTCTAAAGGCGACTATCGCCCAGGTTCGCTTTCCAAGAGGATCCTCTGGTACCTGGTAAGCATGCTGGTGTTTGAGACTGTCTGGCCCTGGCCCAGTCGCCTGAAGGTGGGCCTCTTGCGAGTTTTTGGAGGGAAGCTGGGGCGCGGAGTCGTCGTCAAACCCTCGGTGAAGATAAAGTATCCCTGGTTCCTGAAGGTCGGTGACCACTGCTGGATTGGGGAACAGGTTTGGATCGACAATCTGGCTCAGGTCACGTTGGGCAACCATGTTGTGGTTTCTCAGGGAGCCTATCTGCTGACCGGCAACCACGACTACAAGTCTCCGCACTTCGACCTCTCGCTCGGTCCCATTGGGATTGGGGATGGGGCCTGGATCGCGGCTCGGAGTATTGTTGGTCCTGGGGTGACAGTGGGTAAGCTGGCCGTGCTCGGATTGGGAGCGGTGGCGACCCAGCCGCAAACCATGCCCAGAGCGGTGCGCTCTATGTGGTCGGGGATGGCTGGCAGA
>JBHIXE010000387.1:0-5434 GCA_041984905.1 Verrucomicrobiales bacterium
GTGCAGATTCGCTGACGAGGAAAGGAGCCAGCAGGAGAAAGGCAATCAGGAGAACAAAGAACAGGTCCAGGAAAGGGGTGAACCGGAGTTCCTGCAGGTTCCCCAGGGGTGCTGGTTGTGTCTGGCTGATGGGTTGCATGGATTCCAGAAAGCTTAGCTGGGACGGCGTTGCCGGGCTCGCTCCGCAATCGGGTTGATAGCCGGGCCGAGGTCATCGGATTCCTCCTGATACCCACCAGCCTGTTCCGTGCTGGAGAAAGGAGACTGGATCTGCTGGGCCGGCGCGCCCATGGAACTGAGGCTGGGCATCCCGTCCTCGCTATGCGCCGTTTCGTGAACCGCGGGAACACCATAGCGGACAAAGTTCCGCTCAAAGAAGGAGAGGAGCTCGGCTGAGAAATTATTCATCTCCTGGATCAGGGTGCGGATCCGGTTCACCAGAAAGTTGTAGGCAAACAGCGCCGGAGTCGCGACGAGCAGCGCCAGAACCGTAGTCACCAGAGCCGACGCCACTCCTGGCGCAATGCTCTGCACCGTGGGCACTGCATCGGACATGGCGACGCTGGCAAAGACGGCCATGATCCCCCAGACAGTCCCGAGCAACCCGAGAAAGGGAGCGCCTGAAATGACGGAGGAGAGAAACGCCATCTTGCGCTCCAACTGGAGCGTCATCTCCCCGACAGCGCGATTCATCTCCGACCGAACGGGTTCGAGCTGGGCCTGGTTCAGCGGGCGGGCCCGCTCGATGTGCTGCTGCAGGGATCCCTCCACCTCAGGCCGTCCCAGAAGTTGAAACAGCACCTCGCGACAGCCGGTGCGGTAGATCACATAGAGGGGAGAACCCTGCACGGAAAACTTGGCTTCGTAGGGATCCAGGGCGGATTGCGATTTCCGGAAAGCAGAGAAAAAGCGCAGATTGAGCCGGTTGGCTTTCCCACCATGGAATACTTGGTGAAGAGGATGGCCCACGTCACCACCGACAAAGCCAGCAGGGCCAGGGCGATGAGCAGGCAAGGAAGCAGCGCCGTCTCAAAGAGGTAGGCAAATCCGCGGAATCCCCAATTCATCGGTTGGGTGTCCTGAGCAATGAGGGGCATAGGGGAAAAGAGTTCTCCAAAAATGGTAACGAAGAGATACAGGTTAGGCCCGGAGCGAGCGCGCTTCAACAGGGTTCTGTAAAGACGTGTGAGCGGGGAACATTTGAGGAAGTGGTGGGATAAAGGGGCGCCAGAAAGGGTTGCGCTTCAGATCGCGTAAGCCTTGTTGGACAACCGAGACGTTTATTTCAACATGCAGACTACCGATTCGTTGCGCACCTGGGCGGAGATTGATTTGGCGGCGCTCCGCCACAACCTGGGCGTGGCAAGACGCCATCTTCCCAGCGGATGCGACATGATGGCGGTGGTGAAGGCGGACGCCTACGGACACGGGCAAGGGCCTGTTGCCGAGGCCCTGGCCAATGAGGTGGAGTGGTTTGGTGTCGCCAATGTTGCTGAAGGGTTGGAGGTCGCGGCCCACGCACCCGGGAAGATTTTCGTATTGGGCCCGCTCTTACCCTCAGAACGGATGACGGCAGTCGAGCACGGGTTCGTTGTGTCCATTTCCAATGTGGAAGAAGCCCGTGCCTTGAGTGAGCTGGGACAAACCGCAAACCGGGAAGTCGTGGTGCACCTGGCGGTGGATACCGGGATGGGCCGGATGGGCTGCCTGGAGTCGGAGTTGCCGCAGCTTTGGAAGGATTGCCAGGAGCTGCCTTTCCTGAAGGTGGACGGGGTGGCAACGCATTTTCCTTCCGCGGATGAAGATGAAGGGTTTACCCGGGACCAGATTCAAGTTGCCGGAGATCTCTTTGCCCAAATGACTGGGCTCACCGAGCGGCATCTCAGCAACAGTGCGGGAATTCTGGGGTTTGGCGAGGATCAGCCTTTCGCCACTATTGCTCGACCTGGCCTGATGCTTTACGGCATTTCTCCTCTGCCGGAGTTTCAGCAGGAATTGCGTCCCGTGTTGAGCCTGAATTCCCGGATCACCCTGGTGCGCGAACTTCCGGCGGGGAGGGGAATCAGCTATGGACGCACTTACCTGACAGAGAAGCCTTCACGAGTGGCCACGGTTGGGCTCGGCTATGGAGATGGGTATCCGCGACATGTCTCCAATCGGGGGGCCGAGGTGTTGATTCAGGGGAAGCGCTGCCCCTTGCTGGGAAGGGTCACGATGGATCAGATCGTCGTAGATGTTTCGAAAATCGAGGCGGAGCTGCAACCGGGAGAGCCGGTCGTTCTCATTGGGACCCAAGGCGAAGAAACGATCTCTGCAACGGATGTCGCCAATTGGGCGGGCACGATTTCCTGGGAAGTGTTGACTGGGATTACGCGGCGGGTTCAACGTGTCTACCGGAACGAATAAGCCGACTGAGGAATTGGGGTTTTCCTCGACGCGAATCACAGAACTCTGCTTTACCAGTCAGGGCTGGAGTGAAATCGTAACCCGATCATGCCAAGCAATGAAGATTGGTATCTCCATTTAAGTGGTGAACGGATTGGCCCCATTTCCCTGAGGGAACTGAAGGCCAAATTGGCCGCCCTTAGTCAGATTCCGGAGGACACGCTAGTGTGGTCTCAAAGCACGGTGGAGTGGAAACACCCTCGAGAGGTTCCAGATCTTCTGGAATCGTCTCCCGCCGCGCCGCTTCCTGAGCCCACACTCCGCGGGGGCAGTGAATCCGGGAACCTGAACCCGTACGCCACTCCAAGTGCGCAAGTCTCGAAGCCGGACGAGAGCGTGAATCTCCAGAATGCGGGGCGGCATGATCTGGACTTGGGAACCTGTATTGAGACGGGTTGGAAGATGGCAAACACCCATCTTGGCAAGATCGTCGCCTTTGGCCTGGTCTATTTTGTGATCGTGATGGCTATATCCTTCGTCTTCGCGATCTTTGAGGGACTCTTTGGAATTCCCCAGGGACCGAATGCGGAGTCACCGACTCCATCTCAGATCCTGGCGAATGTCGTATCTCAGTTCTTAAGCAATCTCATTACGACCTTCTTTGGGATTGGAATGGTGATCTTTGGGCTCAATGTCATTCGCAAGCAGGAATCGGGGATACCAAACATGTTTGAAGGGATGCCGTATTTCATCTCGGTGGTGGTGTCTGCAATTCTGCTGACTGTTTTGATCGGAGCTTTGGCCCTGTTGTTCTGTGGTCCTGGAGTCTTCTTCCTCTACACCCAACAAGATCCTACGGCCTTGATCGTCGGGGCGTTTCTTCTGATGGTTCCAGCCGTTTATCTGATGGTTCGGCTGGGACAGTATCAAGTGGCGATTGTGGATCATAAGCTCGGGCCGATGGACGGCTTGAGAGCCAGTTGGCAAATGACTCAGGGGAATTTCTGGCCCCTGTTTCTGCTGCAAATTGCTTGCCTGGGCATCGTGCTTCTCGGGGCAATTCCCTGTTTTATCGGGTGGATTTGGGCTCTGCCCTTGGCCTTCATGGCGAATATGTGCGCCTACCAGATGATGCGCTATGGCCCCGAGGGGGTGCCAAAAGTTTGAAGGAGGGAAAGCGGCCACTCTCCCCATTTCCCGCCGGGGGAAACTCTCCCGAAGGAAAGGAGATTTCGAGTCGAGAATCCTTTTTGTCATGCGGACCGTTATTCGTGCGTCTGTTCTGGATAACCAATTCTGAATTACCACCACAATGAAACCCGCATTCCTTCTATCTACCTCTCTTGCCGCTGTTCTGGCTCTGGCCAGTTGTGCTCCCAATCCTGCTGATGACGTGGCCAAGGCCGATGTCACGGACGTGACGGAAGAAACTGCCGCCGCGCCTGTGGAATCGACGCCTGCTACCCAGCCGGAACCCGTGACACCCGAGCCGGCGCCCGCCCCGGAACCTAAACCTGAACCAAAGCCGACTCCTGCACCTGCGCCTGCGCCTGCTCCCGCCGCTGCCGAGGTCGCGTCGTTCACCCTCACGCCGGATTCCAAATTGGAATTCGTGGGATCCAAAGTGACAGGGAGCCACACCGGAGGGTTTGAGACCTTCACGGGCACCTTCGAGGTGGATCTCGCTGAAGGTAAGCTGGCGGAGAATGGAACGCACACCGTGGAAATTGATATGAACTCGGTATTCTCAGACAATGAGAAGCTCACCGGCCATCTCAAGAGCGCGGACTTCTTTGAGGTTGAGACCTATCCGACTTCCACCTTTGTCCTGACCAAGGCAGTTCCCCAGGATGGCGACAACTACAAGCTGTCCGGAACTCTGGACCTGCACGGAGTCAAGAAGGCCATTTCTTTCCCTGCCACGGTCACCGTTTCCGAGGATCGCAAGACCATCACGGTGAAGGCGGAGTTCGCCATCAATCGCATGGATTTCGAGATTCAATATCCCGGCAAGCCGGATGACTTGATCCGTGAAGAAGTCGTCATCCGATTTGATGTAACCGGAACGCAGGCCTGAGCGACTAAGGTTGTAAGACTAGTAGTAGACATTGTGCCGTCGGGAGTTCGCTCCCGGCGGCTTTTTTTGGTTCCGCTCTATCGTTCTCTGAGGTAGGCGAGGAGATCTGACATTTGCTCGGGACTGAGGGCGGCTTCCAGGCCAACCGGCATGAGCGATTGGCCGCTCTCAGTCATCGATTTGATCTGGGACCGGGGAAGCGTCTCGTTGATGCCTGGACCTTTCAGGGTGACCGAGTCCGCGGTTTCCGCGACGACAAGACCCAGCAAAGTTCGACCATCGGTGGTCTCCACGGTATAGGCCGTCCAGCGGGCTTCGACCGCACGATTCGGATCGAGAATGTCCGACAGAAGGGCTTCGGCAGGCTTGTTCCGCACATCGGTGATATCCGGACCAATCTCGTTGCCGACTCCGTCGACGATGTGGCACACGGAGCAGATCATGGTGAAATGCTGCTGGCCCTTCTCAATGCTGCCCTTGTTCTCCAGGGCTTTGTGATAGGTCTGCATCACTTCTGCTCGATCCCCGGAAGGCTGACCGAAGAGGGAATCGGCCAGGGTCTTGAGTTCTTCATTGGTGGAACGCTGGAAGCGCCAGCGGCTCATCGTGTCCATCAAAGCAGGGTTGATCTCTCCGGCCTGCATCTTTTCCATGAGACGCTTGGCCGTGGTGGTGTTGGCGACCAGGAGCTCGGCCAGGCGCTCCTGCCCCGGAATGTGATACAGGTTCGACGTATGCATCAGCTTGCCGGCCTGCTCGCGGATCGCCTCGACCAGATGCGGATGGCAGTGGCCGAGACCGGCCACGGCGATGCCGGCGCCGAAGTCCAGGAAGCGTCGGTTCTCGGTGTCCCACAGATAGGCACCCTCGCCGTGATCGAAGGCGATGTCGTAGCGGGCGTAAGTGGGCATGACCGCGGGAATCATGACCGTGCTCCTTTGCTTCGGGCCTAGAGAAGCCGGGGAGTATCGT
>JBHIXE010000388.1:0-5431 GCA_041984905.1 Verrucomicrobiales bacterium
CTTGTAGGCCTCCGGCCTGGAGAATGGTTCCATCTGGCATGCCCTCCGTACAGCAGCGCCTCCACAACATGGGCACATCTCCACTTAAAATGCTCTAGATGCGATGGGAAACAGAGGGGCCAGTCGTTACCGCTGCTGAATGAGGAATGGGAACGACAAGACCTGCTGAAACAATCAGTTTGGTAGCTTCTTCGACGCTTAGTGGGCACGGTGTCAGGTGATCCGATTCGACCGCAATGACAAAGCCGGTGATGGGATTGGGTGACGTGGGAAGGAACACGGTGGTCATCTGCTTGTCCTGTAGAGAATCGTGATAGCGCCCGGTCACAAAGCCGATGAGGTGACAGCCCGGCGCGGGGTATTGCAGGTAAACGACGTATTGAAAGTTGGGGGTGCCATCGATGGTGCGGAGGGTCTCAACCACTTGCTTGGTGGCAGAATAGATGGTTGAGACCAAAGGAACGCGCAGGACCAGACTGTCGCAAAGACTCAGTACGCGGCGTCCAATCGCGTTCGCCGCAAATATGCCGGCTAGAAAAATGAGCAGGAACAGGATCGCCAGGGGGATGATCTTTACGCCCAGGATTTCGTAATGGGGAAGAAACCTCGCCAGGCCAAATCCACGGAAGATCTGCTCCGCCACATAGTCGATGATTTGAAGGCCGGCATTGAGGAGAAAAAGGGTGGCCACGATGGGCACGACCACGGCCAAACCGGCAATGAATACCGTTCGCGTCCGCGCAAAACGACGATGTTTTGGCCGAGAGGGCTCCTCAGGAAGATTTGAGGCAAGTGGGGAGGTTTGCATGGATAGGGCGTCAACCGCCCCGGCGATAGCTTTCGATGGCGTTTTGCCACCAGGGAGCCAGATCGGCGGCTGGAGTCAGCCAGATTCGGCGGTGCAACTCCATCATCAGATCCGGACTGGAGGTCACGCGAGGGAGGAGCTCTGGAGCGAGGCTTTCGGGGCCCGCGACGAGGAGGGACTCACCAGCCGCCACGAGGTCTGGGGTGGACTCTGGGGCCTCTCCGGAACCTTCCAGGGCGGAGACATGAATGGCGTTGACGTAAGGATCCACCAAAACACGGGTGATTCCCTCAAGTGGGTTGGCAGCCACGAATCGGTCTGCCAGCACGGCTGTCCCCGACTCCATTCGGCGATCAATTTCCGCAAGCTCTTGCGGCTTATGACTCTCTTCCGGGGTAAGTAGTAGACGCAGACGTCGTAAGGCAAGCCCTGGTCCGGGGCGGCTGGTCCAGACGGAAATGGGAATGATCAGAAGCATGGGGCCCAACACCGGTACCATCCACCACCCAAAGAGGGGTTCCAGATAGAAGGCGAGAGCCAGCCAGGCGGCCCCGAGAAAGGACTGCCAGCCATGCGTTCCCGCAGCGACTCGCCAGGAGGTGCCAACCGCGCCACGCTGCTGGGGAAGCCATTCCACTTTGCGGCCCAGGAGAATGCAGGCAAAGAAGTAGGTGTGGAAGAGCATGACGATTGGCGCAGTAAGGGCGGCATAGAGCGTTTCTAGAATCAGGCTTCCCAGAATGGAGAGAGGGCCTCCAAAGCTTGCTCCGCGTTTCCAGTCCACCACGCACTCCACAAAGGCCAGGAGCTTGGGAAGAAAGAGCATGGTCAGCGTGGCGCCAAAAATGATCATGCCCTGTTGAGTCACGCTGAGAGGAAGGTACTTGCCGAGCGAGCTCTCGGCAGGAATCATCGTGAGCCCAATCAGCTTCTGGTTGAAGACAATGAGGGTGTTCAGCACCAGGAACAGAAACCAGCAGGCGGATCCCAGGTATCCCATGATTCCCAACAGGAGGTGCAGCCGGCTGATTGGATGCAGGCCCCCGGCAAAGAGCAACCAGGTATGCTGGAGGTTCCCTTGAAGCCAGCGCCGTTCCCGTTTGGCGCTGTCCACGATAGAGGGAGGCCCTTCTTCGTAGGTGCCTTCCAGATCCCACACCAGCCAAACTTCCCAGCCGGCACGACGCATCAGTGCGGCCTCCACAAAGTCGTGACTCAGGATCTGACCCCCAAACGGCTCGCGCCCCGGCAGGTCCGGTAGCCCACAATATTCCATGAAAGGCGCGAGGCGGATCAGGGCGTTGTGGCCCCAGTAGTTGCCGTCGCAACCCTGCCAGAAGTTGATTCCAGAAGCGAACATATCGCCGTAGAGCCGCACGGAAAACTGTTGCAGGCGGCCGTGGATGGACTCGGCATTGACGAGCCGGGGAGAAGTCTGAAGCAGGCCCACCTTGGGGTACTTCTCCATCAGAGCGGACATGCGCAGGATGTCCTTGGCGCTCATGACGCTGTCCGCATCCATCACCAGCATATAGGTGTAGCGACCTCCCCAGGTTTGGCAGAAGTCGGCGATGTTCCCCGCCTTGCGATTCACGTTCTGCTTCCGGCGGCGGTAGAAGATCCGCCCAAAGGCATCCAACTCACGGCAGAGCGCGGTCCACGCATAGTTCTCCTGGATATAGTTGTCCGGATTGGTGCTATCGCTCAGGATGTGAAACTCGTAATCGCTGATCCGGCCGGTTTCTTCCAGGGACAAATAGACGGAGCGGAGTCGTTCGAAGATCTGTTGTGGGTTCTCGTTGTAAATGGGAAAGACCACAGCCGTCAGCCCGAAGGGGCGCTCCAGATCTTCCTGCTTGAGAGAAGAGGTGAGGTTAATTCTGCGGAGGCGGCCCATGAAGTAGCCGGCCAGCACGGTCATCAGTCCCAAGGTCAGGAGGCTGTAGAGAATCAGAAAGATCACCAGCAGCAGCACGAGGGCCCCGTTGAAGGCGCCATGGACTCGCCACAAAAGGTCCGCCATCAATACGCCCGCGGCCAGGGTGATCAAGGCGGCGGGGAAGAAAACCAGGATCCGGCGAAACCAGAGATCTGCCTTGGCAGAGGTGTTCCCTCGTGAGGAAACGGATTCAGTGTTTGTGCTCATTCGTGGCGGTCACCGCCAGAAAAAGAAAAGGAGAATGGTGCCGGTCGCGCCCATGAAAGAGGCTACCACCAGGGATTTGACGATCGGCGTGTGATTGAGATGCTCCCACCAGCGGGAGGCTTGTTTCATCAAAGGATTCAGGGCAATCGGCTTCGGCGCCATCGTTCGGCGCTGGAGCTTCGGGCTGGCCAGCTTGTAGCTCTGGCGCAGCGCTTCGGTGGGCTCCATCGGTAAGGGAGGCTTGGCCAGAAAGTACTCAGGATAGCGGGAGGGAAAATCGGATAGGAACAGGGCAAGACGGCCCCGAGCGGCCAGGCGATTTCCTGGCAGTTGCACGTCAGTGACCTGGGAGAACCAGTCCGCGACCAGCAGGATGGTTTCTTCCATGGCCACGGTTGGCGGCGAGAGTTGCGGATCCTCATCGACTCGTTCCCGGGCGCGTTCCAGCACTTCCTGGATGAGTTGGCCGAGGAGCCACTTGTTCTGAAGGCCCAGAGCGCAGAAGTAACTTTCCACCGTGACGTAGGCTTCATTCCAACTCTCCATCTCGGCCTGGCTCGGCGCGGGATGAAACGTTACAGGGGTAACCAACCGGTCCACGTTTCTGATAGGTAATCGTTACCGAGCTTGAGGGAGCAACGCACCTCCGCTCCCTGCGTATTCACACCCGGTTCCACCGCTTTGATGGTGAACATGACCCGCCAGTCGTTGCTGCCGGAGTAACGCCTCACTTGAGGAGGATGGGCCAACACCACATCGTCGCCTGCAATGGAGACAATCGCTTCGGGGACTTCGTCCTGACCCAACCGGGAAATCATGGGACCGGTGAAATCGAGCACGACCAGGCGGGTATCTGGCGCCCACTCATGACGACCGCTACGGGTGGCGCTCACCCAGCTTCCGGCGGAAGCGGGATTGGGATCGAGAGTCCAGGTCTGAGAGTAGGCAATGCGATAGGGCTCGCCAGGGGCCGGTGGGATCGCGGGTTCCCAGGCTGCGACAATGTTGTCTGACAGTTCATGAGAGGTGGCCAGCTCAACGAGCCGGATGGTGCCTTCACCCCAGTCGCCCTTGGGACGGGTCCAGACGCTTGGCCGCAGGTGATAGTTGGCTTCCTCGTCCTGATAGGTCCGAGCGTCCCGATCGCGCTGGACGAGGCCAAAACCCCGGACGTTGTCCGCTGAAAATGTATAGGTACGATTGGATTTGGGGTCGTTGCGGAGCGGCCGCCACAAGCATTCGCCGGTCGAGGACTTGATGACAAGGCCGTCAGAATCATGAACTTCCGGTCGATGGTCATCGAAAGGCTTGGTCGTGTTCTCCCCAAACCAGAACATGCTGGTCAATGGTGCGAGACCAATGTGTTCCACGCTCTCGCGGAAGAAGAGTGTGGCCCGTACGTCAACGATCGTATCTTTGCCCGGGCGAACGACGAACTGATAGGCGCCTGTCAGGCTGTGGCTGTTGAGCAGGGCGAAGACCGTGAGGGACGCGGCGCCTGGCTGTGGACGTCCCACCCAGAAATGGGTGAAGGTCGGGAACTCCTCTGAAACACCGTCCAGACCGGCATTGAGGGCCAACCCGCGGGAGGACATGCCATAGGCCTGATTCTGGCCGAGCATCCGGTAGTAACTGGCTCCCTGGAACACGGCGACCTCATCGTAGACGTCCGGTTTGTTCAAGGGGTTGTTGATGCGGAAACCGGCGTAACCGAGGCTGGCGGGAAGGGCTCCTTCCACTCCTGAGCCGGTGTAATCAAAGAGATCCCGGGAGAAGCGGATAGACTGGCAATAGTCAGCCGTGAACTCGTGAATGATGACCTGGTTCTTGAAGAGATATCCCGGATGGAAAAGTGCCATGCCAAAAGGAAGTTCGTCGTCTTTCCAGAACTCTTTACCTGAGCGGTACCGAATGTTCCGGTATTGGTCGTAGGTCAGGTCTCGTAGGATGGCCGGAAGGCTTTCGCCAGAGGTATCGGGAGTGTACGGTTCTTTGGCGGCTTCCTGAGCTAAATGCTCGACGAAGTCAAAGCGGACGCGTTCACGTTCCACCTTTGCGAACAGGGGATTCGGCACGAGTGCCAGAAGGCCGAGGAGGAGGGAGAACCGCAGAGTTTGCGGGACGAAATGGGGCGCCGTGTGCGGCGCTATCTTGTTCATGATGCGTTTGCGGAGTGCAAACAATTGCAGAGCCAATTTCTAGTCGCATTGCCAATTCCTGCAAATGAAATCTTGTCCTGAAATCGTTTCCTCGAGCGCAAGAAAGAGGCGGGGCTGGCCCTAACTGCCAACCTCCGCCTCTCGGCCCGTTTTACGGGTAAAATTCGGGCAAATTTCCTAGAAGTTGGACTCAAGGCTGCGGAGTTTTTCCAGCAGTTGAGGACTCTGGCCGTTAGCGGGTTTCGTGGTCATATCGGAGGGATACTCGATCGCGTATTCGACCCGGAATTCCTGGGTTTCCTTGCCAGCAAGTTTGAC
>JBHIXE010000389.1:0-5103 GCA_041984905.1 Verrucomicrobiales bacterium
GGGTCATGTCCCGGCATGCGCATCGCCTCAATATCCCTGCGGCATTCCACGCGAGACCTGGCCGCGAACTGAGGTGCCATGCGCTTTTCTCCCAGAATCAGATCACAGCCCACAAAGACGCCCGCGACATCCGGGTTAGCCTCCAGCGTTTCGACCTGCCGGGCGACTCTCTCCGGCGCGCAGAGATCGTCGGCATCCTGAATCGCAAAGTAGTCGCCACGCATCGTCCGCATCGCCTGGTTCAAGGCCGCGGGCTTACCTCCATTGGGGCGCTGAAGGAGTTGGACCCGTTCGTCGCTCAGCAGATCCCGGACGAGGTCGATGCAGCCGTCCGTGCTCCCATCATCGATCACCACCAGTTCCAGGTTCTCGTAGGTCTGATCGAGAACACTTTGCAGCGCCGGGCGGAGATAACTCCCGGCGTTGTAAACAGGCATGAGGATGGAGACAAGTGGCTTCATCAGTCGAGATCCGTTAGTGAACAAAGGCTCCGGTGGGAGAAGTTTGATGACCGCCTCGCAAGGGGTCGGACTCTTCCTCGTCAGTCGACTCCTCTGTGAGCCACCCTTCCGAACCTGTGAGGTTGGGGATCGCGCCGAGCAGCAGGCAGAGGAACACAAAGCTCTGGTCAAAGTAGGACACCCCCAGGAAGGTCACACAGTGGGCGAACAAGGCCGCGCCAATGCACCAGACCGTGAACTCGGCCGGGTCATCCTGCTCCCGCAAAGCTTCGACCTTGCGATTGAGACTTCGAAGCGCGGTCCAGAGGATCATCATGAAGAATCCCATCAAGAGCACTCCGCCCAGCACGCCCATCTTGAGGTAGTGATTGGTGATATCGACGTGATTCTCACTCCACTCGATGCCGTAAGGCATCCAGTCACGGGTGTAGTCGGTTCCAACCGCCCACCAATCCGAGAGGTGCCGTACGGCCTGATCAATCAGTTCCGCACGGTGGAAACTGGTGCTGCTTCCGGTGATATCCACCCGGGCAATCAGATACCAGACCGGCGCTTCCATCACGAGGGCCAAGCCCAGAACCATGACGATCGCGAACGTGATCAACTGTCGAAGCGCAAAGCGCTTGTGCCAGAGATAGAGCGCGCCACATCCTGCGGCAAAACTAAGCACCGGTCCGCTCGAGGCGGATGCATACACGATGACCAGGCAGGCAATCGCGCCCCAGGCCGCCAGTTTCCCGGCGTAAGGCCGCAGCATGATCATCAGGGGAAATGACACGCCCCCCAATGTCCCTGCCAGAATGGCGTTCCCAAAGGGGCCGGCGGCTCGCACCTTGCCACCACGAATCCAGGCGGTCTCGTACTCCGCGCCTAGAAAGGCATAGACGTTGTGGGTCGTGATCTTCTCCACCGCCAGACAGGCCGCCAATACCATGAGACAGACGGCCAGGACCTTGCCAAAGGCCACCATATCATCCCCGGTTCGGATGAAGGCGCGGGCATAGAAGAAGACGCCCATGTAGTCCAGGGCCAGAGACAAGGCCACAGTCACGGGATTGTAGTCACTCTGCCCATCCCGGCAGAAGGCGCTGAAGATCGCCCAGACCGCCCACCCCAGCACCAGCCAGTCCATGCGATTCTGAGGCGCCAGCTGCAAGCCGCCACGCATCGCCCGCAACAGACCCACCAGGATCAGCACCCGATAGACGGACATGGCGACTCCGCCCAGCGAGAACACCTCAATCTTGGCAAGGTTACACGCCGCCACGAGGAGGGGCAGAAAGGCCCAACGCCGCGGCAGGGTCAACTGCATGATGACCAGGATTCCTACTGCCAGGATATATGGAACTGAGAGCCGATCCATGGGTCTGCCTTACTCGCCGGCGGCTCCTTCCCGCGTGTCAAATTCCACAGCGCCGCGTTCCCAACCCTGGTCCGCACCGCGTTGCAGCCCCAGAAGGTCCAGATCGTGGGGGCTCTCCAGAGCCATGCCCCCGGGCAGGGGCTGCTTCAGTCGAAAGTCGCCATGCGGATAATCCACGAAGGGATCACCCACGGAAATCGTTCCGGAAGGTCCCCGCTCATAACGATCGGGAATATTGGCGAAGTGATTGTGACTATGATCCAACAGACCCGTGCCCTGGAACATCCCGACCGGGGTCCGGAAGAAGATGTTGTTCCGGAACTCGCCATTATCGTTCTCGTCGATGAACCCGATCGCCCGGGGCATATCGATGAAGCTGTTGTTGAGGATCTTGAGCCGGGTCGCCTGCGCCCAGGTCCAGGTGCCGACACAGCCGTTTCCACCTCCGCCGAAGAACTCTGCTCCCTCTGGCTTGAAGAAGACATTTCCACTGACGGTGAGACCGTCTCCCTGGAACATGATCCCTCCCGTACTAGCGTAGTGAGACCAGATGCAATGGTAGAAAGCCCAGTCCTGCGGCAGTTTGTCCAGGAAGTAGCGGATTGCGGCCATTTCCGAGTGCTGCACGTAGGTGCCCTCGAAGCTTCCTCCGTAAAGATACTTGAAGGTCACCCCGTGCCCTGACCCCATGATGAGATTGCGACCGGCATCGTGCAGATAGGCGTGACTCACCTCAATGCGGTCAACCGCGCAGATCATGATGCAATCGTTGGACGCGCCACCGATCGCGTTGTCGTCTCCTCCACCGTTGCCTTGCGCCTCAAAGTGCTTCAGCACAATGTCGTCGGCGTAAACCAGCATGCAGGGCTTCACCTCCCTGTCGATCTTCGTCGTCCACACCTTGAAGCCGAAGTTCGAGCGCCAGTTGTCCGGTCCTCCCCCAGTCTGTCCGTCAAAGATCCAGTGGGGGCTCGCAAATTCCAGGGTGTCCTTGAAGAGAGCCACTGCGGTCCCGTATTCGGTCTTCCATCCTTCGTCAGTTCCGTGGTCGGTCTCGATGGCCTTGCGAATGGTGATTTTGGCTTCGCCCTGGGGCCGATCGTCAAACTTGTAGCCGTCGTAGCTTCCACCAGCGACATAGTAGGTGGCTCCACGCTGCAGCCGCTTGGGCAGAGCCGGGAAGGCGTTCTCCCAGTCTTTCCCGGATCCATCTCCCTGCGCACCATCCCGCACATACCAGGTCGAATCCGAGGCCTGAAGGCTGCTGCCGCAAATGAGGAGCAACCCGGTGAGGAACGGGAGTAATCCAGAGACGATTGGGAGGATGCTGTTCACAAATTTTCGTTTCGTAAAGTTCTTGGAGAGAAAGGGTTAGACGCCGTACTTCTTGACCCAGCGGTTCAGGCCTAGAGTCCATTGCAGCCGGGACCACCATTTGCGGAAGGCACCCCGGAAGCGTTTGCCTTTGGCAAAGAGCAGGCCGACAGGCCATCCCAGGAGCAGAGCGGAGAGTCGCGCAACGCTGGAGAGCATCATGCCGAGGCGGAAGAGAATGCTGTAGCCGATGGACCTCGTACGGCAAAAATACCGCCAGCGAGACTCCATCATCATGACGCTGGAGAAGACCCCGGCTTCGCTCTGCGCCGAACTGCTTCCTCCGTGATGGACGATGCGTGCCGAGGGCACGTAGTAAGTCTTGAGACCCGCGGCTTTCACCTTGTAACAGAGATCCACATCCTCGGAATACATGAAGTAGGCCTCCGTGAACCGGCCGATCTTTTCGAAGACTTCCCGCCGCATCAGCATGCAGGCTCCGCACACCACATCCACTTCTTGAGGCGTATGGTCGGTGGCGTAGAGAGCGGCCGTCCCCCACAGCTTTGCCTTGGGGAAACACTGACGCAGAAACTCCAGGTTAAACACCTGGTTCAACAGATTCGGAAAGGCCTGAATCGCGCTTGTCTGAATGCTTCCGTCCGTATTCAACAGCCGTGCTCCCAGCACTCCGGCTTCGGGCAGAGACCGTAGATTCTCACAGAGCGTCTGAACCGCCGGGGTGTGCACCTCCGTATCCGGGTTCAGGAATAGAACGTAGTCGCCGGTCGCCTCCTGGCTGGCCACATTGTTAGCCTTGGCAAAGCCCAGATTGTCGTTGCTCTGGATGAAGCGGACCTGTGGAAACTCGGTGTCGAGCATTGCTCCCGCGCCATCAAAGGACGCGGAATCGATCACGATGACTTCAAACTTCAGCCCCTGGGTATGGGCATAGAGCGTCGTCAGACAATCCCGGAGGAAGTCTTTGGAGTTCCAGTTAACGATGATGATTGAGAGATCCATGGTGTGGGGAGGAGTGGGCGCGAGGAGACGGAGCGCGGGGGCTGTGGCTATTGCCTGGAAAAGAAAGCGCGATGCCAGAGCTCCAGGGATAAGAGGAGGTAAATGTGGCGGAGGTAGTGCTCCCGGCCGCTCCGGTCATCGTCCAGCATCTGGCGGATGTATTTCTGGTCGAAGTAATTGCCGAGCGATGAGGAAGAACTGAGCAAACAGTCTTCCACCAGTGGCCGCATCGAAGTGCGTAACCAGGTGGCGATCGGGTGACTGAAGCCCTTCTTCTTGCGATAGACGACTTCCCGCGGCAGCCACTTGAGCAGCGCTTTCTTGTGGAGGTATTTGCCGGTAAAGCCTCGCAGTTTCAGGCTCGGAGGCAGTGTCTCGATGAACTCGACAAGCCGGTAGTCCAGGAAGGGAACCCGCACCTCCAGGGAATTCGCCATGGAAGTCTTGTCCCCCACCATCAAGAGGTCGTCCGGCAGGTTGGCGCGGGTATCGATATAAAGCATCTGGGTCACGGGATCCAGGTGCCGGACGTCGGACTGAAGCCGCTGCAGCGCCAGACGGGTCCCGTAGGGGTCCGCATTCTGTTGATCCTTCAGTGCCCCCAGATAGAGCTGGTCCTTCATCTCCGCGCTGAAGAAGGAATACACCTTGGCAAAGCGGGTCAGGATATCCGTCTCACCCAGTGAATTCAGGCCCCGCTTGATCTTCTCCATCCGGCCCGGCATCTTGGCCACGACTTGAGCGAGATCATTGCTCAGCACCTTGGGCATGCGGCTGTAGAAAGTGGAAAGCTTCACGCCGACGTAGCGGTCGTAACCCGCCCAGGGCTCGTCTGCACCCTGCCCCGTCAGAGCCACCTTGACCTTCTCACTGGTCATCTTGGCGACAAAGTAGAAGGCCGCCGCGGTCTCATGCCCCACGGGTTCTTCCAGGTCATTCAGA
>JBHIXE010000389.1:5113-5429 GCA_041984905.1 Verrucomicrobiales bacterium
GCGCCGAACTGGGACGCGACCTGCGCCGCATCATCGACTTCGTTCGTACGTTCTCCCCCGTCGAATCCCAGGGTGAAGGTCTGCACGGGGCTGGAACCGAACTGGCTCATGATCGCCAGGAGCACGCCGGAGTCCACTCCGGAACTGAGGAACAGCCCCAGCGGCACATCACTGCGCAGCTGCAGCTTCACGGCGTCTTCGAAGAGCGCCTGGTATTCTTCCACCAGCGCCTCCTCACTCCAGTCCTTGCGAATCTGGGGAACCCAATTCCAGAAACGTTCCGTCTCAATTCCCCGGCTGCTGATCCGCATCCAGT
>JBHIXE010000390.1:0-5406 GCA_041984905.1 Verrucomicrobiales bacterium
AGGGGCCTCGCAGCAGTCCGGAGAACTCCATCTTCTCCATGAGCGAACCACCTTTGTAGCTTCGAGCAAAGGCATGGATCATTCCCAGCGCCTGCGGCAGGAAGGTCCGGCCGGCTTCCGCAGTTACAAGATAGACAGGAATGAGATCGCCAGAGGTCATTGGCTTCCAGAGGTCAGATCTCACGGGAGGAGATCATTAACGCTAAGGGGCACGATCCTATCCCGAATCGCGAAGATGTGAGTGTGACAATATCTTTGCAGATGTGGTCGAAGCGGTTTCGCCAGGCCGTTTGTGGAAGATTGAAATGCTAAAAAGTATGGGCTCGACAGGAAGTATGTCTAAAGCGTTTCACAAAACGAGTGGCCCCATTGGTCGGCCATGTGGCAGAAAGCATAAATGAGTTTCGGTTATTGGCGCTGCTGAACGCCGTTGCTCAAACCACGCCTAGAACCGACACATGCGCACACACAAACCCGTTTTCCCATGCTGGGCTATTAAGCCCTGCGTGATAGGATCCGCGGCCGTTTTGATTTCCCTGGGAGGGATCGCGATGGCTGAGGACACGGGGGCCTCGGAATCGCCAGCCCCCCTCGCCGAATCGTCGCCCGTAGATGAGTTTCTCACCGAAACGCCAGCTCCAGAGCGCAAAGGACTGCTGCGCCGTGTGATTGGAAAGCTTCCTTTCGCCGATGACGATGAAAGTGGGGTTCTCGTCGCAAGTGAGGAAGCCCCACAAGGGGATGTGGACCTTTATCCGGACTTTGAGAGCGTCATGCCGCGTTCCGCCAGATCGGAAGAAGATCTGGATGTCGAACTGCAGTTGATCGGCGACGAAATGGTGTCCCGGATCGAGCAGATCAGCGATCCGGAACTCGACCCTGCGGTGGTGCAAAGAAAGGCTGCCATTCCAGCGAATTTCGAGTCTGCATGGGTCAACTCGACGTCCAATCGGATCTGGGGAGGTCAGGAGCCTTCGCGCCGGAGCCTGGAGCATATCTACTCCCTGGCGCTCATGCACTCCTACCAGGTGCGAGCCTTGACCAATGAACCGCTCATCCAGGAGACCGCGATTGATGCCGCAGAATCGCAATTTGATCCGGAAGTCTTTGCTGACGCTCAGCTGAAGCATGACGAGGAGCCGACTGGCTCCATCCTCACGACGGGGGATACGGGCCGCTTTGAAGCGACGGAAAACGAAAACGAAGTCGGAGTTCGCAAACGGATCAAGTCGGGCGGGGAAATCAGCTTTTCCAATCGGCTTTCTACCCTGACCAGCAACTCGGATTTCCTGGATCCCAATCCGCAGACGGAGAACGGAATGGTCCTTCGAGTGGTGCAACCCATCCTTCGCGGGAAGGGCTACCACTACAACACGGTATCGATCAAGCTGGCCAATCTGGACTCCAGGATGGCGGCCGCGCAGTTCATCCGGAACATCGAGAACCACATGCTGGACGTGAACCGCAGTTACTGGGGAGCATATCTGGCTCGCGCGGCCTACATTCAGCGGAAGTATCTGGTCGATGAAACCCGAGACATCCTGGGGATCCTGCAGGATCGCGAAAAGATTGACGCTGAAGCCACCGCCAGCGAAATGCTTCGGGTCAAAGCTTCCCTGGCTCAGCGTGAAGCCGATCTGGTGCGCAGCAGGGTCGCCATCCGCAACGCCGACGAACGCCTGCGTTATCTCGTGAACGACCCGGATCTCAAGCTCGGTGCGGAAGGGGAGTTCCTACCCATTTCCCGGCCGCTGCTTGGCGCTCCAAGTGAGACCATACAGGACGTGGCTTACCAGGCGCTCTATCATCGGGCGGAAGTGATTCGGGCTCTCTACGCGGTGAAGTCGGCCGGTGTGCGCAAGGACTTTGCCAAGAACGAGCTGATGCCTCAGTTGAACCTGACCGCAGAGGTAGGAACGGCGGGACTTGGCTCCGGCCGACGCGTTTCGGATGCCCTGAGTGATCAGTGGGATCACGGCACGGAATTCCTGGTGGGAGTGAACTTCTCCAAGCCGTGGTCAAACACGTTTGCCAAATCTCTCTACCAGCGGCGGGATCTGGAACTGACTCAGAGCATGGACTACCTCTATGCCACGGTGAACACCGTACTTTTGGAAGCACTCGTCAGCTATCGGGAAGTGCTGACGGCGTATCAGGACATGCAGGCCAAGTATCAGGCCGTCTCCGCTTCCCGGGAAGAGGTGCGCCAGCTGAGGGATCGCCTGGACCTGGATGCCGGTAAGGACCGGACACCTGGGTATCAGCTTCAGCTGATCCTGGACTCTCTGGAACGGAATCAGGTATCGGAAGAAGAATTTCTGGTGAGCGTTGTGGCTTACAATGTCGCCCTGGCATCGGTAGAAGCGGCTCAGGGGACCTTCCTGCAATATCAGAACGTCTCCGTGCTTCGGAATTCCGGGCACACGTTCAGAGATCCCTCCAGCCTGACACTGGAAGCCGGGTACTCCAAGTAGCCGTTCTGATTGAGTTTCAGCACAAATGGGGAACCGCTTTTCCAAGCAGTATGACAAGCGAGGGTTCTTCGCTGCGTCACTGCACGGAAACTGGAGAAAGCTCAGCGGGTCGGATGACCCCAAGCGCCTGAAGCGGATTGAACGGTTGGGGCCAGAAATGGCCCAGCTGTCAAATGCGGACCTGAGGCGCAGGGTAGACGAATGGAAGGCGGATCTCCAATCTGGCAAGTCCACCATTGACTCGATTGTCGAGCCCGCGTTTGCCCTGGTGCGGGAAGCTTCTAAACGCACCACGGGACTCTATCATTATCCGGAGCAATTGTTGGCGGGACTTTGCCTTGTTCGTGGGGCTGTGGCCGAGATGGCGACCGGGGAAGGAAAGACGCTGGCCATCACGCTCCCGGCCTTCTGTTTTGCGCTGACTGGGAGAGGAGTGCATGTCACCACGGTGAACGCTTACCTAGCGGAGCGGGACCATGAATTTGTAAGTCCTTTGTTCAATCTGCTGGGCATCACCGTAGCTCTTCTTCCCGAGCGCGCTCCTCAGCAGGAGAAGATTCAGGCCTACGCCCAGGATATCGTTTATGGTGTTGGCTACGAGTTTGGGTTCGATTACCTGCGGGACCAGTTGGCCCTGATGCGGCAACCCGATCGAGGGGCGACGGAGAGATTGCGCAACGTGCTCCTGAATCGGCCTGGATCCGCTTCCGCTACGGTGCAACGCGGTCTGCCCTACGCAGTGGTCGACGAGATCGATAGTATTCTGATCGATGAAGCCGGAAGCCCGTTGGTGATCAGCGAGGCTGTGCCGGATTCCAGATTCAACCCAGAGCCTTATCTGGCAGCGCGGGACGTGGTGCCCCAGCTTCGGGAGGAAACCCACTACGTGACTCAGGGCGCCAAGCGAGCCGCCCATCTCACGGAAGATGGGCGTGACTATGTTTACAATCAGGTCCCAGTCCCTTGGGCAGACCTTGCGCGTCCCTGGGAAAACTACGTAGAGAATGCCATTGTTGCCGAATATGGATATCACCGGGATTCCCAGTACGTGGTGGACCAGGGAAAAATCGTCATCATTGATGAATACACCGGGCGCCGTCATGAAGAGCGCACCTGGCGTCAGGGGTTGCACCAAGCCATGGAGGCCAAGGAAGGGGTGCAGATCCGCCCGGAGACGGAGTCGGTTGCCAGCATCACCCGGCAGCGATTTTACGGGCTTTATGAGAAGGCCTGCGGGTTAACCGGGACTGCTGCAGAAAGTGCTGGGGAGTTCTGGCACTTCTTCAAGTTGGGGGTCGTGGCAATTCCCCTGCATCGGCCTTCGCAACGCAAGGTCTTGCCGGAACGCATCTTCAACACCCAGGAGAACATGCTGGCCGCTGTCATTCGCGAGATCGTGGCTCGAAACCAGACTGGCCAGCCGGTGCTCGTGGGAACTCGGACCATCAGCATCAGCGAGCGGTTGTCGGAGCTCCTGGGTGAGTTCCATCTTCCGCATCGGCTTCTCACCGCCAAACAGGATCAGGAAGAAAGCGAGATTGTCGCGAATGCGGGTCAACTGGGAAGCATTGTCCTGGCGACCAATATGGCCGGGCGAGGCACGCACATTTCGCTATCGCAAGAGGCCAAGGCGGTTGGCGGGTTGCATGTCATTGGCGTCGAGCGGAATGAATCCACGCGAATCGACCGCCAACTTATCGGACGTTCGGCTAGACAGGGGCAGCCTGGCAGCGCGCAGTTCTTCGTCAGTGCAGAGGACTACCTCATTCAGGCATATCATCCTGCTACTGGTGAGAAGCTCAAGAAGGTCGCGGCCAACGAGCAGGGCGAACTACCCGGACATCTCAGTGCGGAACTAGACAAGCTTCAACAAAGGATCGAGAAGATTCGCTTCGAACAGCGACTCGGTCTGGCAAAACGAGACAAATGGATCGATCAAACAAGACAGGTATTGTCCTGATCATCACCCTCGCGGTGCTGCAGGCGTTCGTTCAAGGGCAGGACGAGAACAGCGTGGAAGTCCTGACCTACCTTCGGCCCAACCGCAGCATCGAAATGTCCGCGATCGAGTCCGGTGTCATTCGAAGTATTGAAGTCAAGGAAGGTGATGAGGTGGCGGCTGGCCAGGCATTGGTTCATCTCAATGCCGAGACCATTGAAGCCCGCCTAAGAGTAGCCCAGGCGGAGGCCTCCAATACTGGTGAAGTCCAGGGTGCGGAAGCTGAGTTCAAGCTGAACCAGAGCCGCTACGAAATTGTCCAGGCACTTGTGGAAAAGGGGACGGCCAACGAGGCGGAAGCGGAACGTATGGCCGCAGACCTGAAGATCAGTGAAGGCTCTCTCATTGCGGCCCAGGCCCGATTGGAAACCGCTCGGCTCTTGGTCAAACAGATCCAGGCGGAGTTGGATCAACGGGTTCTGCGCAGCCCCATCAAGGGAACCGTCGTGGAGATTCTTAAGGATGTCGGTGAATCGGTCGCTCGCACTGACGCGGATAGTGATGGCCACCTCGTTAGAATCGTCGAGTTGGACAAGCTGAAGGCGCAGGCGCACGTGCCGTTTCTTGCAACTCGCAGTTTGAAGGTTGGTGGCAAAATCCCAGTTCGGCTGGAAGACGGAAACGACACCTTGAGCGAGGGAACCATCCAATACATCTCGCCAGTGGTGGATGCTGCGACCAAGACGGTGACAGTTCACCTGATCTTCAACAATAAGGACCGATCTCTGACCAGCGGAGTCCCCGCCAAATTACTGCTCAAACAGTAGATGACTCTTAGAGCTTGCTGGCGCTTTCAAATCGAGCCCTCACGTAGCGCACGATCTTTTCTCCCAACCAGATGCCCAGCCGATACTTCTTGGCATCCGTCAACTTCACATGTCCCCATTCACCTTCACTAAGGCTGGTAAGAACCTCTCCCTCTTCACAAGTGGC
>JBHIXE010000391.1:0-5392 GCA_041984905.1 Verrucomicrobiales bacterium
GATGGCGTTCGGAACGTCGGCATCGTCACGAGAAACTTGAGCAGCTCCGCAAAGCTAGCTGAGATTCTGGGGGGCGACATTCCGAGGTTTACGAATTTCGACGAAGCGCTCGAGAAGACTTCGCCCGATGCCGTCGCCATCAGCACCTATACCGACTCGCACTACGACTACGTTTCTTCGGCGTTGAATCGTGGGCTGCATGTCTTCGTGGAAAAGCCGCTCGCCGAATCCATGGAGGAGTCCCAGGAGCTATTCGATCTGGCGAATGAGGTGAACCGGAAACTGTATGTCGGCTACATCCTGATGACCCATCCCTCCTGGAACAAGTTCACGGAAATCGCGCGCCAACTGGGCAAGCCGCTGGCAATGCGGATGAACCTGAACCAGCAGGCCAGGGGCGAGTTTTACGACACGCTTTACAACATCATGCAGGTGCAATCCCCAATCGTGGACTGTGGAGTGCACTACGTGGACATCATGTACCAGATGGCTCAGTGCCGCCCCGTCCGCGTGCATGCGATTGGTTGTCGCAACTGGGATCTCGTGCCGGAGCACATTTGCAACTACGGCCAGCTTCAGGTCGAGTTTGAAGACGGATCGGTCGGCTGGTATGAAGCCGGTTGGGGCCCGATGATGAGTGAGACGGCTTACTTTGTGAAAGACATCGTGGGACCTGACGGCGCGGCCAGTATCTCCGTGGAGAAGGGGCGCTCCGATGACAAGGATCACCACGCGGAAGCGGGCACGATCATCCGGCACTATGCCGAGCAGAAGGATAAGGAGTTTGTTCGAGAAGACGAGATCATCAAGATCGATGAACCCGATCACGAAGGGCTGGCCTTTCTCGAGCAGCAGGCCTTCATCAACTGCATCAAGAATGATACCGACATGTCCTCACACCAGGACCGGGTCATGACCAGCCTTCAGATTGTGTTTGCAGCGGATAAGTCTCAGAAGCTCAAGCAAGTCGTCGAGTTGTAGGCCGCTGCACAGGATTTCACGAGTCTCCAAGGCTCAGGAGCCGCACACATTCCTTCAGGAGAAACTGGGGATGCATGAAGGGCTCATAGCTGATGTTCTGCCAGCGCACCTGTCCCACTTCATCGATGAGGAAAGTCCCGTGTAGAGCCATCTCCTCAAAGTCGTCGTAGGCACGGTAATCCTGGAAGGTCTTCAACTCCGGGTCCGAGAGGAGCGGGAAGGGAAACGGGTTGGTTTCTTCTTCGCCATTCCGATCCCTATAGGTTTCGCGAAGCCCCTCGGTTGAGTCGGTGCTGATGGCAAGGATGTCGATCCCGGCGTCGGTGAACTCCTGTTGGAGGGGCGCGAATTCGTTCAACTGTTCCATACAATGGGAACAGCCCTTGCCGAGATAAAAGATGACGACCACTGGCCGACCGCGATAGCTGCTGAGAGAGACCGGTTCTTCCTTGGCGGTAGGCAGCGTGAATTCCTTGGCCAGGGGCGGTTGCCAGCGGAAGGGGCCCAGCTTCGCCAGCTCAGGGCGATCGCCCAAATCGGTAGCGGGTTTTGAAGGAGTTCTCCAGTCGCCCTCCAGTTCAGCGGCTTTCAGTATGGGGGCGAGACGCTGAAACACGGGGACGTCCAGGTCTGTCACCGCTGCCAGGGTTCGCAGCTTCTGCAGCGACTTCAGGGCATCCTCCTTCTTGCCTGCGCTCCACTCCGCCTGGATTTTGGTGGCAAGGGGAATGACCTGGCCGGGAGAACCGTTGGCGTCTTCGGTGGCCAGCTTGAGCGCCGCTTCAGTCTCTCCTAAACGGAGAAGCAGCCGGGCCTTTCGACTCTTGCTCATCGTTTCCACTTTCTCCAGTGCCTCTTTGGCCGCGTCAGGTTCGGTGCCGGCGATGATCTTCTGATAGGCGGTCAGTTCGTCGATGGCCTTTTGGTTGTCTGAAATCTTGGATGCGAACTCCTTCTTGGCGGCGTCCTTGGCTTTCTTGATGTCCGCTTCGGATTTCTCATCGGCCATTGCCTTTTCCTCGGCTTTCTGGATGGCGTCTTTCTGCTCCTGCTTCAGGCTGGCTGCCCCGGTTTCCAGCGCGGCGAGAAACTGGGCTCCTATCTCCGCTTTGTCGCTTTCATAGGCGGCGATTCCCATGATCCGGTTCCACTCCGTCTCATCGATCGCGTCGATATCCGGCGCGAGATAGTGCGGATCTTCCCCAAAAGCGAGTAGCTGATCCCATTGCTCATAGTTGATGAGCGTATCCCGGAGCCGGATCCGGCCATAGGTCCAGCTTCCACCAGTGTGGTAGTAGTCCTCTGTGCCAGACTTGAACTTGGGCAGGCGAGGGAGCGCGATCATATTGCAGGCCAGGTCGATCGCATCCTGGCTGCGACCAATGAAATTGAGATTGCGGATTAGCCACTCGTTGTTGTGGGCGAAGTTGTGGATCTCATCTGGAACGACCTGATAGCGAGTCATGTGGGCGTGGTCGATCCGGGCCGAGGCTTCCTGTTGCCAGACCGCGTCCTGGTAGCGATGGAGGCGAGAGTAGATGTGACCCGGCATGTGCCACATGTGAGCAATGGCGGGAGCCGCAGGGCCACACTGAGCCGCGGACTGGAGCGCGCGTTCCGGCTTTTCCTTGTCCCAGAGATGAATGCGGTAGTGATGAGAGGGGTGCTGGGGATTGACCTTCAGGATCTCATCGATGAGGAGATTCGCAGTGAGGTGACTGTTGATGGGATGCCCCTTCCCGTTGTTGTAGTAGATCTGCTTCATCAGGAAGGCCTTGGCCTCGATATCGTCCGGATAGGCGAGAACCAGATCTTCCAAGCGCCTGACAAGCTCTCTCAGCCGCTTCTTTTCATCGGCCTTCTCGTCCTTGAAATAGTCGGCCAGACTATCGATCCACATTTGTTCCCGCTCGCTCGCAGAAGCCTTGCGCTCGGTCGCGGCGTCCATGAAGCCCTTGGCGCGTTTGGAGTTCTTGAAGTTGGCCATCGCCATTCCCCAGTAGGCCATGGCGCAATCCGGATCGATCGCCGCGACCTGGCGAAAGGAGCGCTCCGCCTCGAAATCCCAGAAGCCGTGGAGTTGTCCGACACCCTGATTGAAGAACGCCTGAGCTTCCTCGGACTTCGTCGAGACCTTGAATTCTACGTTTCCCGTGCCGGGAATCATCACCGCTTCCTGACGCGGTCCTTCATTGAACACTTCTCCGTGAAGAGAATGGCCAAAGGCCGGTTCGGCTTGTTCGTCAGAGGCCGTGCTTAGTGGTATCGGCAGTGCGAAGCACAAGAGGGCAGTGGCTGCGCCGGTCAACAGCGGGGAGTTCATGGCGAAAGCCTAGGTGGCGGGATTGGGTTTGGCAATCTCAGATCCGGCCGGTAGAGTTCGTCGACCGCTGAGTGAGGCCAGGGCGGCAGGCTGCGCCCTGTATCCAACTCCATCGGTCATGAGCTTATGCCTGACATACCCTCAGAAGAGTTGCGGAATCCGAAGTTCGAGCTGGTGGAAAGCCATTTTTCCCACCCTGTGCCTCAGTCGTTGCGCCGTCTTTATGCAGACCATGACGAGTTGGCCAGGACCGATTTTACCGTCATCACCGGGAGCCGTGTTCTTGCGAACGTCGCGAACTTCTGGTGGTCCCTTGTGGAGCATGGGCAGCGAGACAAGCGGATCCGCACCCAGTGGTTCGTGGAATCCTACAGTCCAATCAATGAGGACTCGCTCGAATCGTTCGAGGGCTTCGAGCGCTTCCTTGAGTTCGCTGATGATGGTTCCGAGGGGTTGTACGTGATTGATCCCACTGAGCAGGATCCCCAGGTCTATCTATTCATGATGGATAGTCATGAGTTGATTCCAGTAGGCTGCAGGCTTTCGCGCTTTCTGCGAGCACGTCGTCTGGATGGGGAGCCTGAAGAGGACGACTATTGACTCCAAAAGGAAGGCACTCGGCTTGATTATCAGGCGCATCATCGGAGATGGTTAGGGATGGCCAATCACAACGAGTCTGACTGGAAACTGATGCGAAAGCACGAGGCCTCCATGCTGGAAAAGCTGACGAAGGAGGGCAACGAACGCTCTGTCGCGATCCTGGAGAACCAGAATCTTTCTCACCATGAACGATACCTGGCATTGTGGAAACATCTGCAGGAGTTCGACGAAATCGTGGCGGATTGTTTCAATGACTGGCGAAGATCGACCATCCATCTGAAAATCTTGATGCTGCATCGCTACCGTCTGCTGGATGAGGAGATCCTCAATCAACTGTCGGAGTCATCCAAGAATGGGTTCGACATGGTAAAACAAGTGAAGGAGTAAGCGATTCTGGACGGCAACTTTTTCATCGCATGAGAGTGTCCGGCAATGCACTTTATTCGCGAAACCTGAAGTCGCGGACAACATTTGATGAAGAAGAAAATCGGGATCGCTCTTGGGGGCGGAGGCATCAGGGCCATGGTCCACATCCGGCTTCTCGAGATCCTGGATGAAATGGGCGTTCGTCCCTACGCCCTTTCCGGGTGCAGCATGGGGGCCGTCATTGGAGCCCTCTACGCTTCGGGACACTCTGGGAGAGAGATCCGTGAGATTGCCCTGCGGCACTACATTCTTCCTCAGGGAATCGGTCTCCAGGAGATCTGGTCCAAGCGGGATTCCATTCTCAATTGGGCCGCCGCGCTGCTGCCCCAGTTTGGCCAGCCAGGATTGATTCATGCGGACCGCTTGCTGCAGAGACTCTTGGCTCCGGTTGAGTCAAAGCGCTTTGAGGATCTCTCCATTCCCCTCAGCATTGTCGCAACGGACTTCTGGGAGGCCAAACCCTACATCTTTCGAGAAGGCCCGATTCTTCCGGCGCTTCATTCCAGTATCGCCTTTCCCGGTATCTTTGAGCCCTATGAGGATGGAGGCCGGATGTTAGTCGATGGTGGCCTGGTGAACGAATTACCCTACGACTTGCTGCCGGATGATTGTGACATCAGAATCGCCTTTGATGTGGTGGGGAATCAGGTCCGGGAGCCGAGATCGCTCTCCACGATCGAGGCCCTGTTTGGAGCTTTTCAGGTGCTGCAGCGGCAGATTCGGACGAGCCGGCTGGAGGCGGCCCCTCCTGACTTGCTCATCCAACCGCACATCCCGGCGGATATCGAAGTTTGGGAACTCGCCAAGATCGGGAGAGCCTGTGATGGGGAACTGATCGATCCTGATGCGTTCAAGGAACAGATCCTGGCAGTCCTGGAATGATCGGAACCAGGCCGAGAGGCGTGAACTACGTCTGGGGATTATATTTGGCGAGAGCTTCGTCGAAAATATCTCGGGTGAAGAAATAGATCCCGATTTCTTCGGAATCCCTTGACCCTGCCACGTTCAAAACGCGGATGCCGTGATCGGCCAGAAACGCCAGGAGCGTTTCGCTCGCGTCCT
>JBHIXE010000392.1:0-5389 GCA_041984905.1 Verrucomicrobiales bacterium
AGGACCTGGACTCCAAGCTGGATGAGGACAAGGATCTCATGGTTCGTCTGGACTGCGGTGGTGACGTGCCTCACTGGCAACGGTCTTCCATGGGGCGCGAGCTCCAGTTTCTGGTATCCCACACGGTTCACCACTTTGCGATCATCGGGATCATGTGCCACGCCCTGGAAGTGCCTTTGGAACCTGACTTCGGCTTGGCCCCCTCCACGATCAGGCATCAGGCCTCTGCCTGAACCAGCGTCATTGAGTGGGTTTCTGCGGGGAAATTCCGAACAGTTCCGGCCCCGGACACCACCAAAGTGAACGCAGTTTCGTTCTGGCTACCAGAGACGCGCCTTGCCAGGCTGTGTTTCGTACGCCTGAATTCCTGGTTCAAACACCCCATGAAATCCCTCATCCGACCCTGCTCCCTCTCCCTTCTCCTCTTGGTGACTCAGCTTGCCGCTGCTCAAGAAGCTGAGATTGATCCTGCCGAGAAAGAGGCTGAATTTATCGCCCACTCCCGGCAATTGACCTTCGTCGGCAAGCGTTCCGGAGAAGGCTACTTCAGCGCTGACGGCACAAAGTTGATTTTCCAGAGCGAGCGGGAGGAGGACAATCCGTTCTTTCAGATCTACATGTTGGACCTGGAAACCGGGGACACGGAGCAGATTTCACCTGGAATGGGGAAGACAACCTGCGCCTGGATTCATCCCAGTGGGAAAAAGGCGCTCTTCGCCTCCACGCAGGACGATGTCGCTGCCGCCTCGAAACAAGAGGAGGAGTTCAAGCTACGGGAAGAAGGGAAGGATCGTCGCTATTCCTGGGACTACGACGAGACCTTTGAAATCTACGAATACGACTTTCAGACCAAGAAGTATCGGAATCTGACCCATGCCAAGGGGTACGACGCGGAGGGTTGCTACTCCCCAGACGGAGAGTGGATCGTCTACGCTTCCAATCGCCAGGGATACGAAGAAGGGACCAATCTCTCCAAGGAAGATGAGAGCTGGTTCAAGCTGAATCCCTCTTTCCTGATGGACATTTACCTGGCTAAGGCGGATGGATCGGCGCCCCAGCGGTTGACTCATGCTCCCGGCTACGACGGGGGACCGTTCTTTAGTGGGGACGGCAAACAGATCTGCTGGCGGCGTTTCGACCGAAAAGGGGAGCGAGCGGAGATCTTTACCATGGATCTGGATTCCCGGACGGAGAAACAGCTGACCCATCTGGGCGCCATGTCCTGGGCGCCCTATTTCCATCCCAGCGGCGAGTATCTGATTTTTGCCACCAACCTCAATGGGTTCGCCAACTTTGAACTCTACATGGTGGACGCAGAGGGGACCAAGGAGCCCGTGAGAGTGACCTGGACTGATGGGTTCGATGGGCTGCCGGTCTTTTCGCCCGACGGGACCAAGCTGTCCTGGACCTCAAAGCGCTCCTCGGATGACAAGTCCCAGATCTTCCTGGCGGATTGGAATCACGAAGCGGCTTTGAAGGCACTCAAGGAAGCGCCCGCAAAGAAAGAGGCCAAAGATTCCGATCTGACCCATAGCGAGTTGCCAGGCCTGCGCGATGCCAAACCGGATGTCACCCAAGAGGACCTGCGTAACTTCATCGACTACCTGTCATCGGATGAATTGAAGGGACGCCTGACGGGAACGGACGGGGAGCAGCTTGCTACGGGTTATGCAGCCGAGGCGTTTAAGTTGTGGGGGCTGAAACCCTGGAATGGCAGCTACTTCCAGGAGTTCGATTTCACGGCCGGGGTAGACCTGGGGACCAAGAACCACCTCACCCTGAAAATTGGGGACGAGGAATCAGAACTGAAAGTGGGAGAAGACTGGTTGCCCTTGTCCTACTCTCAACTGGGCAAGATTGAAGCGAACGAGATCGTTTTTGCCGGTTATGGAATCGATATTCCTGAGGGGCAGATTGAGCCAGATCCCCTGACTGGCGTTCCGTATTCCAGCTACATTCACACGGACGTCCGGGACAAGTGGGTCATGATGTTCCGCTTCATTCCCGAAGGGCTGGAGGGGGACAAGCGCCGCACCTTCCTACGCTTTGCCAGCCTTCGCTACAAGGCCGTGAACGCGAGGCAGAAAGGAGCCAAAGGCGTGATCTTCATCAGCGGTCCGAACACGGAAGTGAAGGAGGAACTGGTGCCCCTTACCTTTGACGCTTCTCTGGCCGACTCGGGCATTGCCGCACTTTCCCTGACGACGGATGTCGCCTCCAAGCTTCTCAAACAAGCGGGTGAAGACATCAAGGAACTCCAGACCATGCTCGACAAAGGGGACATGATGAGTGGTCTGAAGATTCCGGAAACCAGTCTCGATGCCACCATTGATATCAAGCAGGAAAAGGCCGTTGGCCGAAATGTCATCGGTATCTTGGAAGCCAAGAATGCCGAAGCCCGGAAACGCCCGGCCTTGATCATCGGCGCGCACATCGATCACCTGGGAAACAAGCCCAATCCGTCATCCCTGGCCCTCGGTAAGGATCAGTATGAGATTCACCATGGTGCCGACGACAATGCGTCAGGAACCGCCGGGTTGTTGGAAATCGCCCATTACCTCGCGGATGCGCAAGCCCAGGGCAAGATCGAGCTGGAGCGGAATGTCTGGTTTGCTGCTTGGTCGGGGGAGGAACTGGGCTTGCTGGGCTCATCCCATTTTGCCCGGGAGATGGCCATGGAACGGCATAAGGATGGCGACGCCATGCTGGGCGACGTGTTCGCGGCCAACTTGAATATGGATATGATCGGGAGGCTTCAAGACACCCTGGTGCTGCAGGGGATCGGCTCCAGCGAACGTTGGCTGGAGGAGATCGAGCAGCGCAATGCACCGGTCGGATTGCCGATCACAACCCAGAAGGACACCTATCTGGCCACGGATGCGACCACGTTTTATCTACGGGAAGTGCCGATCCTGAGCGCTTTCACAGGGGCTCACGAAGACTACCACCGGCCTTCGGATACGATCGACAAGATCAACTTTGAGGGAATCCAGAAGGTGACCCGGTTCATGTCCCTGGTCGCCCGGGCGCTCGCCACAGACGCTGAGGCACCGGATTACGTGAGTGTGGAGCGGCCGGAGAACGAAGGACGGCGCGCTAACCTTCGCGCCTATCTTGGGACGATTCCAGACTACGCCCAGGGTGACATCCAGGGAGTAAAACTGTCCGGAGTCAGCAAGGGTGGGCCGGCGGATCAAGCCGGCGTTCAAGCTGGTGACATCGTGATTGGGCTCGCCGGGAAAGAAGTGAAGAACATTTACGATTACACCTATGCCTTGGAGGCGTTGAAAGTGGGTGAAGAGGTGGAGATCATTGTGGAGCGAAAGGGCGAAAAGGTTCCGCTCAAGATCACGCCGGGTTCTCGGGAGTAGGCGGTCCACTTTCCTGGTACCGGATGAGATCCTCGGAACTTCCCGAAGGTGGTGATTCCAGAAGAAAGCTCTGAACACGGTCTGAGCGTTGACAGAGACACCAACTCCCCGGACCATTGCAGGTGGTGCGTAAGCCGACTGAGGAAATCCCCCTGAAAGCTCAAGTGATCGCCCGTGTCAGCGTGGCGATCATCCGACTGTTCAGCCTGACCCTGCGATCCCGGCTGATCGATCATTGTGAGTTTCAGGCGAACCCTCCGAAGGAATCCCTGATCTGGGCGACTTGGCATAATGCGCTCTTCAGCTTTCCGATGATCTACCGGCGCTATTTCTTTGCGAGGAAAGGGGCTGCGATGGCCAGCGCCAGTAAGGACGGCGCGGTGGTGGCGCAGGTGCTCCGTTTGCTGCAAGTGGAGCCGATTCGGGGCTCTTCCTCACGTCGTGGTGGACAGGCCCTCCGGGAAATGTCGACCTGGCTGAAGGACGGCTATGATGTGGCGCTGACACCGGACGGTCCAAGAGGGCCCTGCTATCATCTCAGTCCTGGAGTTGTGTTTTTGGCGAGCATGAGCGGCTGTCGTATCCTTCCGGTGCGAGTGGAGTATCAGAACTGCTGGAAGCTGAAATCCTGGGATCAGTTCCGCATCCCCAAGCCCTTTTCTCGCGTGGATATTCACGTGGGTCCCTATGCCGAGGTACCGTCGGGCGTGAATGCAGAGAATCTGGAACCTCACCGGATTCGTATTGAAACGTTGTTGCGTGGCGAAGTCAGGAAATCTGGACCGGAAAGCGGAGACGTTCTGCCCGCCAACGCGGAAGCCTCTCCATGAAGACATCTGGATCCACCTTCCTGGAAGATTGGAAAGAGCACTACCGGTTTGATACGGGGCCTTATCCTTGTTCCTATCTGCCCGATCGGACCGCCAATCTGGATTACCGGATTCTCACGGGGGTGACTCCTTTGGCTTATCTGGAGTTTCTCCGGCGAGGGTGGCGCCGGTTCGGATATCACTACTTCCGGCCCGCCTGCGCCCACTGCGTCAAGTGTCGCAGCATCCGGATCAATGTGAACGAGTTCAAGCCGACCAAGAGCCAGCGCCGTACGATGAAGCGGAACGCTCACATTCGCGTGACCATTCAGCGGCCCAGCGTGAGCCAGGAGCATCTTGACCTCTACCAGATCTATCATGACGATATGAATCAGCGGCGAGGTTGGCCGATTCATCCCATATCCGAGCGTCGTTATGCGGAGTCCTTTCTCCAGGGCGGGGGAGAGTTCTCACGGGAATTCCTCTACTTCGACGGAGATACCCTGGTGGGAGTCGGGCTGGTGGATCTGGTGCCGGAAGCGGGTTCCAGCATCTACTTCTTCCACCACCCGGATTGGCGTTCGTTGGCTCCGGGCGTGTTCTCGCTTCTGTATGAATTGCAGTACGCCAGGGAGCATGGCCATTCCTACCATTACCTGGGCTACTGGATTCCGGAGTGCCAGTCCATGGCCTACAAATCCCAATATCGCCCTCACGAAATCCTGGAGCGATATCCGGAAGACGATGAAGAGCCGGAATGGTATCCGCCAAAGGAAGAAACCGAAGGCCCCTGAAGCACATCAATCCATCGTGACGATGGCTTTGAGCAGGTCAGGCTGGCTGGTGACGGAAGCGAATTCGGTGGGTAGTTCCCCAAAGGGAATGCGATGGGTGAGCCAGCGCTCCGTTTGAATGCGACCGGTTTCCAGGGCCTCAATCACCACCTTAAAATCGTGGGCCGTCGCATTGCGTGAGGACTTCAGGGTGAGTTCCTTGCGGTGGAAGAGGGGATCATGGAACTGCACATCGCCCTGGAACAAACCCACGAACACGATCGTGGCCCCTTGGGCCGCCAGCTCAAAGGTGCTATGCATGGAATGGGTATTGCCGGTCGCGTCCAGGATCACGGTAGGCGCGTCTCCCTGTTGGAGTTCCAAGAGACTGTCTCGCAGGTCGGCTGCTCCACTGGCATTCAGCGTTTGCACGTTT
>JBHIXE010000393.1:0-5362 GCA_041984905.1 Verrucomicrobiales bacterium
TCAAGGCTGCCAGTAATCAGGCAGGAACGGTAGTTGTTCCAGGCCGACTTGGAGCACCAAGCCCCACTCCTGCGATCTTCCACCCTATCGCCACCATCGTTCTCACAATAGTCGACCGTTTTGAGACGGATCCGCAATTCCAGTAAGCCTTCGCCATATAAGAGTCCATAGAAAGAGAGTTCCCTTAGCGAGTGCCCTTCGGGCCACGGGTTGCCGGTCGAGAAGTAGAGTCGGTGTGGCTTCCATTCTCCTTCCATCCATTCCTCGCTATTCGAGAATACACTTCTGGTCTACCTGTTTTCCTGGGGAACCTAGGTTTGTGCCAATCCTGCCATTTATCTTTACAGAGAAACCCTGAATTCGTAAGAAGCTAAGCCCCGTCCATGGATTTCCCTCCCAGTTTCGTTCCCCACCCCGAGTCCCCGACCAAGCGCAATGTCAAGAAGGTGCCCTACGTCGAGCTGTATGGTGGGCGGGTCCAGGGTGTGGTTTCCAGCGGTTCGGATATCAAGCGGGTGTATGTGGCCTTTTTGGCGACGGGCTCTGGGGACTTCTATTGCAGCACCAACAACAACCGGCCCTGCGGCGGCCTGCGCGGCGGACCCTGCAAACACATTATGGAGCTTTTGAAAGAGGCGGTGGTGCAGTTTGGACCGGAACAGGTGAACGACTATCTGCAGGCCAGAATCGAGAATCCCAAAGACATGGAGCCCTACAATTTTCACCGGCAGTTGAACGGAAACCAGGTCAAGGAGAACGCGGGCGTGGTCTTCAGCCGCTTTCTTAATTATCTGCGGTTCTGCGAGTTAAAGACCGCGCCGGGCGAACTTCATGAAATGAACTGGTTCGGCTAATGGCGGCACTAGCATCACTTGCCACGCTACCGGAGGGAGTTGCCGAGACCCTGGAAGTCACGGCGGGATTCGATCAATGCCTGGCATCGGGGTTCTCCCGTTTGACCAGCGAGGACCGGGAACACCTCGACTCCTTCACGGCCATCTTCGCCGCCACGCCCCTGGGAGAGGCCGTGGCCCAGGCATCCGGCCAAGTGCAGCGCTCCGAGTTTGTCACCGGCGCCTTCCTCACCCTGGCGGCGGGTCGCGCAAGTCTTCTCGGCGCCGTCCACGATGCATTGCTGGCGCAGGCGACGGAAGCTTTTGCGGAAACGGTGCCAGCCTCTCCCGAACCAGGAGCCACGCCGCCGTCTGGCGAATACGCAACGCTCCAGTCCAGCACCCAGCAATGGTTGCTCGAGCTGGCCGTGACCGGCTTTTTCAATCTGGAGGAGACTCACCTGACGCCTTTCAGCGCCACCTTGGAGCAGATCCAGGAAATCGAGGAACTGAGCGGCTTGTCCGCCCTGCTCACGGGCGCTCTCCAGGAATGGCTACACCTCGCGGCCAGTGAGACCAAGGATAGCAGTTCTCTGACCCGCTGGGTCGATCTCTGGTCCGCCGCGATGTTGGGCGCTCAGAGCCTGACTCCAGCGGAAGGTTACGTCTCGGTCGCTGGCAGCTTCTACCCCTGTGGAGTCGATGTGCGCAGTCACACTCATGTGGTTCAGGCCACCATTTACGGTTGGCTCCAGACAGCCAATGGACTTGTGCCCGTCCGTCTCCCCTTTTCCAGCTACCGGGTGAACGTGGTGGCCGGAGACGAAATCTGGAAGCTGTTCTCTCCAGAGATTGATCCTTTCATCGAAGCCCTGGAACAACGCAAGGAGCTGAAACTGACGAAGGCAGAGCTCGCGCCCAGCGGAGTCTTGCGCCTGTTGGAGGCTCCCAAGGTGGGCGGCGCGGTGGACCTGTTCGCCATTGCAGGGGAAGCTGCGGGACTCTTTGCGCCCATCATCGCCCGGAACCGGCACCCCATTCACCTGATCCAACTGGTGCATTTCCCGGAGTGCAAGGTGACGATTGCCAAGGACAAGAGCCAGGGAACCATCTCCGTGGAGGGCGTGGAGTTGCCCCTGGCCCTGGAACGGATGCCCCTGGAAGGCGAGTTGAGTCTCACCCTGCTAAAGTCCACGGTCGCCATGATCGGCCTCCTGCGCTTTGACCGCGGTTCCTGGCGGGTTCAGCCCTTGGCGATCCAATCCTCCGGAAGCAAGGCCACCATCACTGTGATCAGCGGCGAAGGAATCGGCAAGAAGCTCGCCAGCCTCAAGGCCAACACCCTCGAAACGCTTCAAGAGCGCGCTGAAAAACTGCTGCGAGAGTAACTCTTTTACCGAAAAAATCACCTCTCATGCCGGAACCCCTCTCGCTCGAGCAGAAACAACGTCAGGTCGCCTATTGGCGGTTGATCGGCAGTTGTTTTGGGCTGGAGGAGCTCTCGAAGCCGTTTGAAGACATGGTGAGGGAATTCGTGCGCCAGGAAGAGCTGCCCCTTGCCATTCTGGATGGATCCATGTCGATCGAGGTTCTCCTGAATCGCAATCCCTCCCTCAAAGAGACCTTCGCGAAGATCGAGAAGATCACCCAGGAACCGGATGATGAGGAGGAGGAAGCCGACCCGGAGGACGAGGCTCAAAACGAGAGTGAGGCCGAATCCGAGCCTTCCCTGAAAGCGGAGCCCGAAACGGAGCCCGATGCTGCCGACCCATCGTCCGATCCCTCCGCGGAGCAGCCGGACATGCAGCGAACGCTTGCCTATTCCAAGCTGCTTCTCAATGTGTTCGGTCCGAATACCCGCACCCCATCCTGTTCCGCCAAGCAGTACAGTCAGTGGAGCAAGGATGTCGAAGCCTTTGAGCGCTGCTTTGGGTTTGCGCCCGGGAGTCTGCGGGGCAAGGCCGGGATCAAAGGCGGACCTGGCGGTGGTCCAGGCGGGAACCGGGAACTGATCGATGACGAACAGTTGCGGGACGAGCTCATCGCCATGGAGAGCGACTTAGTCCAACGTATGGACCTTCGGGAGGTGCTGGCCGATGATGAGTTGGCCAAAAAGATCACACCGACTTCCGCCGTCGTGGAGCAACTGCTCTATGACAAGTCCAACCTTAGTGGCAAGGCGCTTGCCAATGCTCGAGCCCTGGTCCGCAAATATGTCGATGATCTGGCGGCGGTGCTCAAGAAACAGGTGGTCTCCGCCTCCACAGGTAAGATCGACCGCTCCATTCCGCCCAAGCGAATCTTTCGCAATCTGGACCTGAAACGCACCGTCTGGAAGAACCTGCCAAACTACAATCCTGAGGATGGGCGGATCTATGTGGACCAGCTCTACTATCGCCACACGGCTCAGAGCGAGCTAAACAACTACCTCATCGTGGTGGTGGATCAGTCGGGATCCATGGTGGACGCCATGACTCAATGCGCCATCCTGGCTTCCATCTTTGCCGCGTTACCCCGTATCAAGGTGAGTCTGATTGCCTTCGATACGAGCGTGATCGATCTGACGCCCTGGGTGGATGATCCCTTTGAGGCCCTCATGCGCACCAATCTCGGCGGAGGCAATGACGGCCCCCTGGCCATGCTCGAAGCTCGCCAACACGTCATCAATCCCCAGCGCACTACCATGGTTTGGATTTCCGACTTCTATGAGCATCGCGCGCTTTTGCCCATGGTGAAGTCCGAGATCGAGTCCGGCGTGCACTTCATTCCGGTAGGCTCGGTTTCCGGCAGTGGCTATTACAGCGTCGATTCCTGGTTCAAGGCAGAGTTCAAGAAAATGGGCTGCCCCATCCTCACCGGCAATATCAAGAAACTCATCGTGGAGCTTAAGAAACAGCTTCGATAGCTCCCCTCCCACAAGTCTCCGTTCACCCACTTCAGCATCGTCATGGCCAAGAAAAAGACAGCATCCGCCTCCACGGATTCCAACGGCAATACCTCGGACGCAACCATCTTGCGCGCACCTGCGGAGATCAAGTTCGCCGAAGATCTCGATTACCTGGAATCCATCGATGACGCCCCGCGACCTTTCTCCTGGCGGCTCTCCCCCAAGATGGTGCGCATCTTTGTGCTGGGCAGTTCCGCGGCCGACAAGCTGGACCGGGAGGTGCAACAGAAGTTCTATGGCGATCCCCGTACGGTGGAGCGCGCCATCGTGACCCTGGCAAGCGATCGCGGGCTCTTGCTGATCGGCGATCCCGGTACCGGCAAGAGCTGGCTTGCGGAACTGCTGGCCGCAGCGATTTGCCGGAACAGCACCCACGTGGTTCAGGGCACCGCCGGCACCACGGAGGATCACATCAAGTATTCCTGGAACGTCGCCATGGTCATCGCCGGAGGCCAATCCCGGGAGAGCCTGATTCCCTCTCCCATCATGACTTCGATGCAACTGGGTGAGATGGGCCGCTTTGAAGAACTGACCCGGTGCAGCAGTGATGTACAGGACGCGCTCATCTCCATTCTCTCGGAGAAATACATCACCATTCCCGAGCTCAAGGGAGACAACGTGGTCTTTGGCAAACCCGGGTTCAACATCATCGCCACGGCCAATGCCCGGGACCGCGGCGTGAATGATCTGTCGACCGCCCTGAAGCGCCGCTTCAACTTTGTGCAGATCCCCATCGTGACGAACAAGAAGACGGAGAAAGAGATTGTGCTCTTTCGCACCCGGGAACTTCTGGCACGCAACCAGTTCGAGATCGAGTTGCCGCCCGCGATGCTGGATATCCTGCTGCAGACCTTTGCGGACCTGCGCGAAGCTTCCGCGGCGGAATCCAGCGAGGACGGGAAACTGGAGAGTTCCCTCTCCACGGCGGAACAGATTGGCGTGCTGGAAGACGCGGTGCTGCATGGCCAATTCTTTGGCGCCGCCAAGCTGGAACCGGATACGCTCGCCGCCAGCATGGTGGGCACGCTCGTACGGCGCATCCCTGAGGACGTCTCCATCCTCAACAAATTCTGGCATGCCGTGGTCGAGAAGCAGGCCAAGGAAAACAAGGGCGACTGGAACAAATTCCGCGACGGCGGCCTGGAGGCGCTCGAGAAGATCAAGTGATTCGATTTCCGCAAGACAGCTCACGCTTCGACATTTGCCACTCCTGTTCCCCTCTTGAGTTCCACCCTTCCAGACTCCTTTGAACCTCTGCGCGATCAGTTGCTCGCAGCGGCGCAGCAGTTCGCCTCTGACGCCGAGCCTCTGGGCGCGATCCTCTCCGGGATTGTGGATGATGTGGAACGCGCCACGGCAGAACCGCTCCAGATCTTCCCGGTCTGCTATTTTACGAGGAGATGACTGCGGCTGAAATCTTAGACATCGGCCAATGGCATATGATCGACGAAAACGGCAATTTTAATTAAGCACTAAGTAGAAGTAGACGCCGGCATTGCCCAACTGCGAGATCACCCACTAACCGACCAGCAGCATGACCTGCTGTCCCCCCAAGAACCCAAAACGGTATCTACCGTCTTGG
>JBHIXE010000394.1:0-5070 GCA_041984905.1 Verrucomicrobiales bacterium
ACTCTGGAATGGCGAAGTCCTCCTGCAGTGGCCCAAACCGCGCCTCACAGGCAGCCCGGGAATTGGCGACCCCATCCCCGGCCTCCACCACGGCATGAACCGGATCAGGCGGAGCGAGAGGCCGCACTTCCACCATGGGCTGACCACGGCGAGAGATGATGACCGTCTGGCCACTGGACGCGACTTCAGAGCAGAGCTCCGGGAAGCGGCTCTTGGCTTCAAAGATCCCGATGTGTCGGAGGAACTGAATCATGGGCTTATGCTACGGGATACCAGATAGTAAACGATTCCTAACTACTGGCAAGCACGGAGATGGTGCAGTGTCAGGCCTGGATTTCCCGTTTCCCATTTTCCACGAGGGCCACTAACTGGCCCACTTGAGGGTTGCGCTCTTTCCGAATGCGCCCTAAAAAGTCCAGCCTATGAGCGAACAACTCTGTCGGTGGGGCATTTTGAGCACGGCGGGCATCGCCCGCAAGAACTGGGCGGCGATCCGCAATGCCGGGAATGGTCAGGTGGTTGCGGTAGCGAGCCGGAATGCTGACAAGTCCCAGCAGTTCATCGACGAGTGCCAGTTGGATACCCCCTTCGCTCAGTCTCCGGAGGCTCTCGGCAGCTACGACGCACTCCTCTCACGAGACGATATCGACGCCGTCTATATTCCCCTGCCGACAGGGCTCCGGAAAGAGTGGGTCATCAAGGCGGCACAAGCCGGCAAGCATGTGATGTGCGAGAAACCCTGCGCCATCCACGCGCAGGATCTGCAGGAAATGGTCGACGCCTGCGCGAGCAACAATGTCCAGTTCATGGACGGCATCATGTATATGCACAGCCAGCGGATGCCTCTATTGCGGCAAACGCTGGATGACGGCAAAAGCGTGGGCACCATCAAGCGCATTGCCACGCAGTTCAGCTTCTGTGCGCCTCCAGATTTCCTGGAAGGCAACATCCGCCTTCACAGCGACCTGGAACCGGCAGGCTGTCTGGGCGACCTGGGTTGGTACACCATTCGCATGACCTTATTTGTGATGAACTATGCGATGCCCACGCGGGTTTCCGCGCGCATGCTTTCGAGCTTGGGAAGAAAAGATAGCCCAGACCGCGTTCCCACCGAGTTCTCCGCGGAGATGCTGTTTGAGAACGGCGTGTCGGCGACCTTCTACAACTCCTTTCTCACCGAGCATCAGCAATGGGTGAATGTGAGCGGCGACAAGGGCCACCTGGTCGTTTCTGACTTTGTGCTGCCCTATTGCGGGAACGAGCTCTCCTACACCGTATCCAATCCCTCCTTCCAGGTGAATGGCTGCAACTTCACCATGGAAAGACACGATCAGCAGTTCAGCGTGTCCGAGTATGCCAACAACCACGCCCATGCCCAGGAGACTTATCTATTCCGGAACTTCTCCGAGCTGGCTTTGAGTGGAAAAGTGGACTCCTTCTGGCCGGAGGTCGCCCTCAAGACCCAGAAGGTGCTGGATGCCTGTCTGCTATCCGCCCGAGAGGAGCGCGAAGTCGTCTTGGGATAGCCGGGCTAGAACCTCGAAATCCGCGTTCGATTTGCCTGGGCTAGGATTGGCTTCCCTTCTTGGGTTGGGGAAGGTTGGGAGTCATGGGTAGCGGCTTCGGCGGGGCTGGCTCCGATTCTTCTTTCGGCGCAGCCGTCAATCCCGCTAGCTCGTCGATGATCCGGTCGATCTCTGGCCGAAGTGGCTCGGCTGATACCGGAGGCTCAAGACTGGTTGCGGGCATCGACTGCGTGTCAGCCTCAAGCGTCACTTCGTCTTCCACGGTCTCAGTCTGGGGCTCAGGCTTGTCGTCACCCTCTGGGGTCTCTCCCAGCAGTGCCCGGCGAGCCTTCAGCCTGGCTTCCAGCTTCCGCTCATCGCTCTCCATCTGGAGTTTGCGCTGCTCGAAATTCGTCAGGATGTTGCGAAAATCCCGAGTCTCATCAAACAACTGGTCCCGCTCTTTGCTGGCCTGTTCGATGCGATTCTCGTAGAACTCCAACTCTGCTTTCTTGCGTAGGAGGCGACCTTCCATCTGGGTCATCTCCTCTTCCCGTTGTTTCTCGATCGCGTCGAATCCTCCCAGGATGCGCTGAAACTCTTCCGATTCCTTGTTCAACCGGTCGCGCTCCTGCTGAGCATCCTCGATCTCCAGGGTCAATTCGCTCAGTTCAGTGCGGCGTGAAGCAATGGTCTCGCAGATCTCTTCCACTTTCTGCTGTTCCTTGCGGGACTGCTCAATCGAGCGCTGGAGATGATGCAGTTCCTCCCGCTTGGATTCCAGTTCCGCGTCCAGCATGGCGCGGTTCTGCTTGAAGCGCTTCAGTTCTTCCCGCTCGTCCTCAGCCGCACGCAGGTCCTTGATGACCCGCTCGAGACGCTCATTGGTATGGATCAGTTCTTTCTTGGTGTGGACCAATTCTGACCGGTCGGACTCCAGGCGTTGCTGGACTTGGTCGCATTCCTTCAAGACTCGGACGCGTTCCGTCTTGAGGTGTTCCACCCGGGATCGATTGAGCTCCGCTTCCTTGGTCAAAGCATCCCGCTGCCGCTCCAGCAGTCCGCACTCTTCCTGGTATTCCTGAAAGACCTCGGCCCATTTCTCCGCTTCTTCCTGGCTCACGCGGGTCTCCAGAACGGCCTCGGTCGTGCCAAAGAGGATGTGGTCCCCGGCCCGGAGGATCGCCGTCTTGACTCGCTGTCCATTCACAATCGTGCCATTGAAAGACTCCAGGTCCGCGATCTCATAATCCCCCGTCGCGAGGCGGCGCAGATTGGCGTGATGGCCAGAAACGCACTTGTCCGGGATGGAGAAATTGTTGTCCGACTTTCTTCCAATGGTGATGACTTCGTCTTCCAAGGGAAAGCTTTCGGCCCGCAGCCCATCACGAATGACCGTGAGGTGGATCGTTCGTTTCTGGGTGGAAGGTTTGGGGTTGGAAAGAGGTCTTGCCGGGCCCAAGTCAGCGACTTTCAAGACCCGATTGTGACGGACAAGATCGGAGGCGGTATGTGATGGCATGGCAGCGAAATCCCCAAGTTCGGTGAACATGGAGGGCAAGGCGCCCATTCCATCCCCCAACGGAACGAGTTACCCTCCCAAAGAATCCACCTATGAACGTTATGATTTCTTGCGCCAACATTGCAATGCAACACTTTTGTTTCGAAAAGCTGCAACAACTTGGACTCCCCATAGCTGAGGAAGTTAGGAATAAGGACAGGTTAGGGCAATAGATTCTGGCAATGCCAGGGGGGCTAACGTTACCACATCAGCCTTCTCCCTCGCCCGGATCCGGCGCCCGATTCTCAAAGCGCATCAGCTCCTTGCGGAAGGTGAGCGGGATATCCCCGGTAGAACCGTTCCGTTGCTTGGCGATAATCAGCACCGATTTGCCGGCCATCTCCGAGCGCTGCTCATCGTTCTCCGCGTAGTATTCCTCCCGCATGAGCAATCCCACCACGTCGGCGTCCTGCTCGATGGAGCCGGATTCCCGCAAGTCACTGAGCTTGGGTCGGTTACTACCTGCACGAGTTTCCGGTGACCGGTTGAGCTGGGCCAACACGATGATCGGAACATCCAATTCCTTGGCCAAAGCCTTCACCCCAGAGGAGATTTCCGCCACTTCCTGCTGCCGGTTTTCCTGGGCTCGCTTGCTCTCCGAGCGCATGAGCTGCAGGTAGTCGATCATGATCATCTTGATCCCATGCTTCTTTTTGAGACGCCGGGCCTTGGCGCGCATGGCCATGATGGACAAACTGGGGGTGTCATCGATGTAGATGCCGCTCTCCGCCAACTTCGCCGCCGCCTGGGTGAGGCGAGGGAAATCCCGTTTCTCAGAGAGAAAGCCACCCCTCAACTTGTGCATCTCGATGCCTGCAGTGGAGCAGAGCATCCGTTGCACCAGTGATTGGGCGCTCATTTCCAGACTGAAGACCGCTACGGGATGACCGCCCCCGAGGGCCACGTTTTCCACGATGTTCATGGCCAGCGAGGTCTTCCCCATGGAGGGACGCGCCGCGATAATGGTCATTTCCCCACCGTGCAGGCCATTGCTCATGGCGTCGTAGTCCTTAAAGCCAGTCGAAATCCCCGTGAGCTTGTCCCGATTGGTGAAGAGCTCCTCGATCGTGTGGATGGCCTCCATAACCCGATCCCGCATGGGCACAATCTCGTCCTTTTTGCCCATCTTCTCCCGGATCGCGAGCACGTCCCGTTCAAACCCGTCCAGGAGGTCGTCCACTCTGGGAACCTCTCCATAAGCAGTCTGGATATTCTGGTTACAGGCGCCGATGATTTCCCGGAGGGTGTATTTGTCCCGCAGGATCTCCGCGTAGTAGTCAAAGTGCGCCGCGGAAGGTGCAAAAGAGAGGATGTCCGCGATTTCGGCCGGTCCACCCACCTCTTCCAGTTGATCCCGGTCAATGAGCAGCGTGTTGACGGTAATCAGATCGACCGGCTTGCCGGCATCCTGCAGTTCAATCAGGGTCTCAAAGAGAATCCGGCGGCCCTCGTTGTAAAACTGCTCCGCCTTGAGCTTCTCCATGGCTTCGCCAATGCACTCGTTGGGAGCCTGCAGCATGGAGCTAAGCACCCCTTTCTCCGCATCCGGGCTGTGCGGAATGGAGCGGTGGGGCGTCTCCTGAACACCGTTCTCCCCTTTTCCCTGGAGCTGGAACGGGCGATTGCCATTGGTTTTAGGCTTGGACGAGGAGTGCCGGTTGTTGTCCGCTTTGGCCATGAGAGAGATGCAGGTTTGTGTCAGGTTCTAAGGGCTTTGCTAGGATGCGAAACCTGCTGCGAGGGGCCCTGAAATGCAACTGAATCCTGCCAGGGAAAGAGGGTGAACGGGGGAGCGAACGGGGGCGCTTAGCCACCCATGACTATTAAGTTTTCTTAAATAATACTTGCGCCGGTTCCCCGCTCATCTACCATGATGGCGTCCTACTTACCGTATATTACTATGGCTCAGGTAAGCGATCATGTAACGATCCAAGGATGTGAGGGTTACGCCACTCACGGTTACTGGAACTGGTGCCAACTACCATCATCTCACCGCCAGTTTTC
>JBHIXE010000394.1:5080-5346 GCA_041984905.1 Verrucomicrobiales bacterium
AGTGCAGGACTACACGAAGGCGCAATCCATTCGGCGCAAGCGCATCAATACCATCACTGATTCTGGGGCGCTCTTCTATGCGTTGGGAACCCCCGACCGCGACGACGAACAGCTCAGACCCAAAAAGCATCTCCCCAGGCCCTCTAGTTGACCATTTAGTTAGATTCAGGCCGCTGCTTCTCGGACACCTATCCACCCAGACCTCCGATAGTGATGGCGCTTCGAAGAAAAGTGTCAGATAATGTAGGAATGAGTGATTTACCCAA
>JBHIXE010000395.1:0-5323 GCA_041984905.1 Verrucomicrobiales bacterium
CCTTTTCCACCCGGCAGGACCCGGAAGTGGTCGAGTACCCCGACAGCGGCAAGTTCGGCTGCATCGCCGTCGGCGAGGGCCGGGATTTCTTCAGCGCGCGGCTGCGCTTCATCGGCAGGTCCGGCGAGACCCGCGATTACTGGGAGGGCGAGGAGTGAGGGCGGACAGGCTCATCGGTGGATTTGTGGCCGCGGCGCTGCTGGCGCTGCCGGGTATCGTGACTGGCCCCGCGCTCGCGGAGGACGTGCTGCCGGACTGCAACGGCCCGGAGATGCATCTCGACGAGCAGGGCCTGCACGCGCCGGCCAAGCCCGGACGAAAGCGCCAGACCCCGCCAACGCTCGCCAGCATCCGCTAGCCGAGCTTGTCGGCCAAGTCGTCCGGGCACAGATGGGTGTAGCGCTTGAGCATGCTCAAGGACTTGTGCCCCGTGATCGTGCTGACCTCCATCATGGACAGCCCTTTTTCGAACAGCCTCGACGTACCTTCATGGCGAAGGTCGTGGAAATGCAGGTCTACAATCGCTTGCCCCACCTGGCCATGCCCGTGGTGACGGACCCTCGCAAGGTGCCGTTGGCCCTGAGCTGGTGCATCAATGAAATGGAACGGCGCTACGAAATGTTCGCTCGGCTCGGCATCCGGAAACTGGAAGAGTTCAACAAGCGTCATGCCCGCAAGAAGCCCCAGACCAGCGGTGGGAAGACGGATCCCAACCAGATGGATCTGGGCGTGGGAGGGGAAAGCCAGGTTGAGGAAGATGGCGCCTCTTGTCCCACGGACGATTATCCAGATCAGTTGCCCTATATCGTCGTGATCATCGACGAGTTGGCCGAATTGATGCAGACCGCTCCGGCGGATGTGGAAACTTCCATCAATCGTTTGTGTCAGAAGGCGCGGGCCGCGGGGATCCACCTCATCGTGGCCACTCAGTCGCCCCGTGTAGACGTGGTGACCGGCTTGATCAAGGCCAATATCCCTGCCCGGATTGCCTTCCAGGTGCCCGCGGCGAACGATAGCCGGGTGATTCTGGACAAAGCCGGGGCAGAGAAGCTGATCGGCAAAGGCGATTTGCTCTTCCAGCCGCCGGATTCGCCGCTGGTCACCCGTGCGCAGGGCGCTTTCATGGATGACGATGAAGTGCCGCGACTGGTGGATTTCTGTGCCGCTCAAGCGGAGCCGGTCTTTGAGATCAATCTGGAAGATGTCGGCTCCACGGATGGAGGAGATTCCGGCAGTGGGGACGTGTCCGCGGCAGATGAGGAAACTCTGGAGCGTTGCATTGAGGTGATTATCGAAGAGCAGAAGGCGTCCACCTCCTTCCTGCAGCGCCGCCTGCGCCTGGGTTACAATCGGGCTGCCCGGATGATGGACCTTCTGGAGCAGAGAGGCTACGTGGGGCCCGCGGATGGGGCCAAGCCACGCGAAGTCCTTGTGGGCATTGAAGAAGCAGAAGACTACGAGGACTTCGAAGAGTAGGCTGAGCACCTTGGCCAGGTCCTTTGTGAGGGTCAGGTGGGTCACCTGGCCCTTTCTCATATGCGGTCCTCCAGGCTCCTCGCAGCATGGGGATTTTCTCAAAGTTTAGTATGGCGAATGCGACTAAGTCGCAGCATTGGTAGGGTAATTTGAGAATTCACGGGTTGGTCCCCAATCTGAGGGTTCTCGTCCAGTCAACCTGTGTTACTCAATGCTTCCCCGCACTTTCCGTCTCACTCCAGTTCCTCTCATGCGCCGGATTGGAGAGAAATGCGCCATGCCAAGAGATAGGACAGGATCCAACCCACTGCTGGTTCCGTCTGTTTCTTGCTGAGCCATGAACGAGCGCTACGAAGTCAAGGCTCGCATTGGCATTGGTGGCCATGGAGTCATCTACGAGGCCTTTGATCAGCAGATGCGCCGCAAGGTTGCCATCAAGCGGATCAACAGGGCTGGTGGGGCTGCCTCTGAAGGTGAGAAAAGCTTTCAGCGGGAGACGGAGACTCTCGCTTCGCTGAATCATCCCAACATCATCAAGATCTACGATGCGGATCAGGATGAAGAAGGGTTCTACCTGGTGATGGAACTACTCACGGGGCAGACCTTGATGGATTTTGTACGGCAGAATACGCCCATCAAGTTGAAGGACTTCCATGAGTTCGCGGTGCAGGCGCTCGACGCGTTGACCGCGGCCAGGCAGGTCAATGTTCTGCACCGGGATATCAAGGCGACTAATTTCTTCCTGGAACGGACGGCGGCAGGGAGGCTGCACGTCATCCTGCTGGACTTTGGCCTGGCGAAAATCGCGGTGAAGGAAGACACCCAAACGCGAAGTGTGGATGATACGGTGATGGGATCGGTGCACTTCATGGCTCCGGAGCAGTTCGAAATGCTGCCCCTGGATCACCGCACGGACCTCTATTCCTTCGGCGTATGCTGCTATTACATGCTGACCGGGATGTATCCCTTTGATGGGGATAGCGCACCGCTGATCATGGCAGCACACCTGCAACACCGGTTTGTTCCGCTCAACCAGCGTCGTCCGGACCTTCCTCCCGGTCTCGTCAACTGGGTGCACAAGCTAATCTCCAGGAAGCCGGAAGAACGCCCAGAAAGCTCCTTTGCCGCGTTAGAGGAGTTGTTGGCCTTGGAGATGTTTGAGATCAGTGCGGAGACCGCGACGCTATCTCAGGCTAAAGAGGCTCTTAGAGACGACTCTCACAAACAAAGCACTAAAGGGTCCAAGGCCGCCGCTTCTTTTCTTAGCGCAGTTGTCTTCGCCACGATTCTGGGTGGGGTCGGTTACTATCTGCTCAACTACCAGTGGTCGGACGGACTCCCTTTCCAAAAGGTTCCGATCGAGAGTGGAGGGAAGCAGGCACCGGGAGATACCGCGTCCGAGCCGGAAGTCATGCCAGTCGAGCCGCCTTCTCCTATGCAGCCTCCCGTGAAGGCCGTTCCCGCTACGACTGAGGTTCCTCTTCCACCACTGGAAGCCTGGGAGCAGAAGATTACGGAGCCAGGCGCAGAAGTGATGCTGGTCGCCAACGCTGAATTGATGAAGGGAACGGGGCCTCTCGTGCGATTGATCGATGGCATTGGAGACAACAGTTTTCCCAGGTTGGAGACGACCTTGGAGCTACCAGCGCTCGATTCCCTGGAAGTGACTTTTGAGTTTCGGCTGGCGGTGTTGAATGCAGGCGGAAAACTGGTGGAAGAATCCTGGGCGATTCAATTGGGCCCCAGTGAATCCGATGAGCGGCCCCCGGTAAGCGTCATCCTTTCGCCAGAGAAATTGGAGATTGAATGCGATGGGGAAAATTCAGCGCATGCCGTATTACCGGGCGGCTGGTATCGAGTGACTCTGGAATGGGATGCCCTCAACCAATTGTTGAATGGCAAACTGGAGGGATTGGAAGGTCAGGCTCCGCCGGCGACCTGGACCAACCTGCGCCTGGCCAATTCCGCGGCAGTGATCGACTGCATTCGAATTCGTGACCAGAGCGAGAGAAGTTTTCAGCCGAACAACTCGCTGGAAGTGGCCAACCTGAAAATGAAAATTGCCCCCAGGTAAAGGGGGCAACTTCCACAAATAAACTGAACTGAGTTCGGGCGAATCTTAGGCGCCCACAGGGGCTCCTTGGAGGCCACCGGGCAACTCGTCATCGTCGCCATGGGGGCGTTCCGGATGCGGTTCGGTCGGCGCTTCACCTTCGTTGGGCAATTTCGGCGGACGTGGATTGCTGGGCGGATTGGTCATCGTACCCGTTTCCATGAGCTCACGAATGTGCTCTCCATCCAGGGTCTCGTATTCCAGAAGTGCCTTGGCGATGGCATCCAGGGCCGTGCGATGCTCCATGATGATCTTGGTGGCGGTTTCATACGCTTCATCGATGAGGCGCTTCACCTCCCGGTCGATCTTCTGAGCGGTCGCCTCGCTATAGTTGCGGCCGGAACCGACTTCGCGAGCGAGGAAGAGATGCTCGTGGTTATCACCATACTCGATCATACCGAGCTCATCACTCATGCCCCATTCGCAGACCATCTTCCGGGCAGATTGGGTCGCCATCTTGATGTCTCCGCTGGCGCCGCTGGTGACGTCTCCAAAGACGATCTCTTCAGCCACCCGGCCGCCCATGGCGACCACGAGATTGTCCAGAATCTCCTTCTTCCGCATGTTGTATTTGTCCTCTGCGGGAAGCCACATGGTGGCGCCCAGGGAAGGACCACGAGGAATGATGGTCACCTTGTGAAGCGGTTCCGTGTGCTCCAGAGCCTCGATGAGGATGGCGTGACCCGCCTCGTGATAGGCGGTGTTGATCTTTTCCTTCTCGGAAATGGCCAGACTGCGGCGTTCCCGGCCCCAGCGCACCTTGTCGCGGGCTTCTTCCAGGTCCTGCATGGTGACGGCCTTCTGATTGCGACGAGCGGCCAGCAAAGCGCCTTCATTGATGACGTTGGCGAGTTCTGCGCCAGAATAGCCAGGCGTTCCGCGAGCGATCACGGCCAAATTGACGTTGTTGGCCAGCTTCACCTTCTTGGCATGCACTGAGAGGATCTCCTCCCGGCCTTTTACGTCGGGAAGGTTCACGGTGATCTGCCGGTCGAAACGGCCAGGGCGCAAGAGCGCAGGGTCCAACACGTCGGGACGGTTGGTAGCGGCGATGATGATCACCCCTTCGGTGGTATCAAAGCCGTCCATCTCCACGAGGAGGGCGTTCAACGTCTGTTCCCGCTCGTCGTGTCCGCCGCCGAGCCCGTGGCCCCGATGCCGGCCAACGGCGTCGATCTCATCAATGAAGATGATGCAGGGAGCATTCTTCTTCCCTTGTTCGAACATGTCCCGAACGCGAGAGGCACCGACACCGACGAACATTTCCACGAAGTCCGAGCCGCTGATGCTGAAGAAGGGAACATCCGCTTCTCCCGCAATGGCGCGAGCCAGCAGTGTTTTACCCGTTCCGGGAGGGCCCACCATGAGCACGCCCTTGGGGATGCGACCGCCGAGACGCTGGAACTTCTTGGGATCCTTCAGGAATTCTACGATTTCCCAGACTTCTTCCTTGGCCTCCTCGACCCCGGCCACGTTCTTGAACGTGATCTTGTTCTTGTCGAGGGACATCATCTTGGCCTTGCTCTTGCCAAAGTTCATGGCTCCGCTGCCAGCCATCTTCATTTGATGGCGGAAGAGGAAGTAGAGAATGACGAGCAGGAGAAGAATGGGCAGGAAACTGACCATCAGGGTCGGCAGGAGGTTGCTCTCCACCTTGAACTCGATGAAATCGCGGACCGGCTTCCCGTCCACAGTGGTGACGGGATCGGGATTGACAGAAGAATTTCCGCCGTA
>JBHIXE010000396.1:0-5308 GCA_041984905.1 Verrucomicrobiales bacterium
TGGTGGCTTCAAGCCTTGCGATTACGGCAAGACGGATGACTACGCCTACAACATCGTGGAGAACCCCGTGCATATCCGGGACCTCAACGCCACCATCCTCCACAACCTCGGCATCGACCACGAGCGCTTCAGCATCAAGCACCAGGGCCTGGACGTGAAACTGACCGGCGTCGATCCCGCCCACGTGGTCCGGGATATTCTGGCGTAGGTTACTGAGGAATGAACTCCAGGGCCTGAGGTCTTCCGCTCTTCTCGGCGCCGCCGAGAATTAAGAGCGGCGCGTCTGTCGGATCGACAAAGCGGCCGAACATCCGGCCATGCTCCAGTGTTCCGACTTCCAGCCATTTGCCCTCCTTGTCATACTCATAGACCACGCCGCTGAATCCCGTGATGTAGAGCTTCCCGTTGGAGCCTTCGATTCCCGCCGCCAGCCCAAAGCCTCCGAGAGGCTGGTCAGGAAGGCTCGGCCCCTTGCTCCAGGTCTCCGTCTTCAGATTCAGCAGATCGACTTCGAGACTGGTTTCGCCCGCTTTGTCGAGACCGCCCATACAGAAGAGTTGGTCTCCCAGCACCACCACGGCAAGCGCGCGACGGAAGAAAGGCTGCGGGATACTCCGCCACTTGGGCGATTCCTCCGATAGATCCAGCACCTCGACCGTGCTCGCCCAAATGCTGGACTCGTCTCCGCCTCGCATTTCCCAACCTCCAGCCACATAAATCCGATCTCCGACAATCCAGGCATCATGGCTGGATCTCCCCTCCGGCAGATCCGGTAGCGCCGACCACTCTTCCGTCTTGGGATCGAACTTCCTTACGAAAGGCACTGAGACCATGTTGGCCTCTTCCCCTTTTGCATTCCGTGGCTGCATCCCTCCGATGCGAATGATCCCAGAAGCATGGCTCAAAAGCGCGGGACCCAGGGCAGGTTCGTCCGAAGGCAATTCCTCCCACATCGCATCCGGAGAGAATGGAAGCCGGTAAAGGGGTTTGCTCACGTCCTCTTTGCTGTAGCTATGCGCGGCTCCCAACTGACCGCCATAGACGTAGATGGCGTTCTCGTGAAAGGTTGCCCCGAAGCTGGTGATCCCCACGGGGAGATCCGCAAGTGCAGGAAGGGAGGGTTCATCCGCCCACGAACTGGCAGGCAGAAGGGCGACGAGGCAGAGGGTTTGGAGCCAGCGCATGACATAGCGTGAACCAGGATGACGCGCTTTTCCAACCTGGAAGTCTCCTTAGCCCTGTTTACAGTCTCCGATCCAGCATTTCCTGATGTTGACGGAATGACAGAATCCGCTAGAAAGGAGCCAACCCATTATTCCATGAAATCCCTTTCCCTGCTTATCATCGCCCCCCTCGCCCTGTTCCTCGCCTCGCTCAGCGCCGGAGAAGATCAGTGGACAGATCTCTTTGCCTCCGGGGATTTCTCCCAGTGGACCACTCTCAAAGGAGAGGCGATTTCGGACGTGTGGGAAGTCAATGAGGATGGCGTGGTGCACTTCAAAGGCCGGTCAGAGGGTGCCTCCGAGAACATCGTGACCAAGGAAGCTTACGGCAACTTTGAGCTGGAGTTTGAGTTCAAGCTCTCTGAAGGCGGCAACAGCGGAGTCAAATATCGCACCAAGGACGGCCTGGGATTGGAATACCAGGTGCTGGACGACGCCAAGCATGCGGATGGGCAAATCCCCAGTCATCGCTCAGGTTCCATCTACGATCTGGTGGCGGCTCCCGATACCAAGTCGATGAATCCGGTGGGCGAATGGAACCAAGGCCGAATCGTCGCCAAGGGAAACAGCATCGAACACTACTTGAACGGGGAACTGGTCGCCAAGGTGGAGATGGGATCCGCGGACTGGACGGAACGCTTCCAAAACAGCAAATACAAGAAATACGCGGACTTCGCGGCGAATCCGGGGCCGATCTTGCTGCAAGACCACAAAGACGAAGTCTGGTTCCGCAACGTCAAGGTCCGCAAACTCGAAGGCTAAGCACCCGTTTGGCACCGGCATCAAGGACGGGCCTGGGAAGTCAGCCAACTCCTATAACGGTCGTCCCGTTGCATCATGTCGCGGTAGAGCCAGACCATCCGGTCCACGAACCATAGCTTGGCCAGGATGATGATCGCCACGCCCATGAGCGTCGGCCAGAGGCTCAGGTTCCAGAGACTATAGATGATGAAGGGCAGCCCTGATCCTGTAACCAGGGAGAGGATCAAGGGGGCGCTCCGATGATGGCGCGGTACCGCAACCTTCCGTCGATTCATCCAGATCCGCTCCCCCATCACCCCCATCGACGCCCAGTTGTCCATCCGTTCAGGAGCGGGAAACACTCTCGGGTTCAGCCAGATCCAGGCGATGGCGAGTCCGATCGCGACCAGTGACCAAGGGCCGATCCAGGCCCGGCTCCAGATTGCCAGGACGAGGAGAGGCAAGGCCAATAATCGCGTCCAGACGCTCCAGGGATTGGCATGACGTCCCCAGACCTCTTCATTCATCGCAAAGCCACGAGCAATGCGGGCTTCCAGGGTGGTTTTCATGATTTTCTGCGGGTTCGGATTTGAGGGCATTCTTCGGGAGAACGCCCAGTGATCTGAGGGTGCATCATTCATGCCAGCACCACGATACTCAGGGCCTTGGCATCCTTTGTGCGACTGTAAGAACTCGAGGGTCAACCCCTCTCTAACTTAAAGAACCTCAAGGAAACGGAGGCACCAAAATGGGACAAATCGAAGCCACCCCAATCCTCATCGCGCTGCTCTGCATCGTCCTCTCCGTCATGTTTCTCGCCGGGGAAACCCGGGAAGAGAAGGCAAAGCTGAAGAACAAGTCGAATCCGCATCATCGCTGATTCCCGGATCCGTCGACGGAAGCCCTTGGGAACGTCCCCTAACAGGTCGTTTCCAACCTTTGGCCGCACCAGGCCAAGTGGAGCGAGACACGCCTCGCCGCAGACTATTCACGGCGGCTCGACTCAGGAAGATTCCATTGCAAGATGCAATCCATGCGACTCGCGAATCGCACCTCAAAACGAGCCTCGCTCCCGCAGAAGCAGGCCTCCATCGGAGATCCACAGCGAGGCACGCGCCCTGCTCATATCTGAACTGTCAACCCACAAGCACCCCATATCCCATGACAGTGAATCACAACGTACTAGGTGCCCATTGGCACATCATCCAAGGAAAGCTGGAACGCGAGTATGACGAGCTCTCCGAAGAAGACCTGGAGCTGGAAGAAGGACACGAGGAGGAGATGATCGACCACCTCAGCCAACGTCTCGGCATCGATAGAGAAGAGATGATCGAGGAAATGGAGCTGGTGCTCGGCCGGCCCCTTGTAGACCCAAAACGCTAATCCTACTCCCGTGCGAGACGCCATCGTCATCATCAACCAGGAATCCGGCCAGGGAGTGGCTTCGCCGCCCGACCAAGAAGCCGCTGACATTCGGGACCGCTTTAGAATGAACGGCTGGATTGCCGACGTGCGGATTGTTCCTCCCCTGGAGATTCAACAGACCATTCGGGACGCGGTCAAAGCTCGCCCTTCGGCTCTTATCGTAGGCGGCGGGGATGGCACTGCCTTGACTGCCGTTTCCGTCATGGACGAGATGGGTCGTGTCCCTCTGGGCATTCTGCCCATGGGCACCTTCAACAGCCTCGCGAGGGACCTCAACCTTCCAACCGACTGGTATGCGGCCATTGATACGTTGACGGATTGCGAGATGCGCAAGATCGACATTGCGAGAGTTAACGGAAGGCCTTTCCTGCTCCTGTGCGCCCTTGGATTCCTGGGTCACGCAGACGAACCTGAAATCGATGCACACCTCCCCTCCTGGGTGAAGTCGACTCACAACATCCTGACGACGATGCAATCGTACGTGGATTTCCCGGAGATGGATTTGGAGGTCGTCACCGATGGGGTGCCACATCATTATCAGGCCAGATTCATTGGCATCTCTAACAACCCTCTGGAAGACCAACCCGGCGTCCTCTTTCCCAGCCGTGAATCAGTGAATTGCGGCAAGCTGGCCGTCTACGTCTCAACTCATGAAAGCCGGATTGAAATCGTTCGCGCGGGCGTAGCATTCATGACGGGCTCTCTCATGGAGGACCCCAGCCTGAACTATCATGAGGCCTCTTCCGTCACCGTCGATATCAAGGGGCAAACCTCAGTCCCCATTCTCCTGGACGGTGAAACCACGGAAGCGGCATTGCCTCTGCGATTTGAGATCGACCCTCACGGCCTCGACGTCTTCGCTCCCTAATTCCTTGCCATCCTATGATGTTTCACAGCCCCACAACCCTGGCCCACATTTCCGACCTGCATTTTGGCCGGTTGGATGACCCTGTGGCGGAGGCGTTGCTGGAAGATCTGCACCAGTCAGACCCGGATCTCATCGTGGTAAGTGGCGATGTGACCCAACATGCCAGCCATCGCGAGTACCGGGAAGTACGAGACTACCTGAAGCGCTTTCCCACACCGCCCCTTATCGTTCCCGGCAACCACGATCTGCCGGGATGGAACTTGCCGGAACGTTTCCTGGCTCCCACAGCCCGCTTTCGCCATTACATTGAAGACGATCCTTTTCCCTATCGGGAATCGGGCAATATCGCCGTTCTCGGAGTGGACACCACCCGCCCCCATGGCTGGTATTTCGACTGGTCTCGAGGACGGATGTCGCTCCAGCAGATTCGGAAGATCTATCATACCTTCCAGAATCGATCGTCTGATCGCCTCAACGTGGTGGTGACGCATCATCCCTTTCTCCATCCTCCTGACGGAGAGTTTCGCCACATTGTAAAAGGTCCCGGTGACATCCTCCGCACTTTGGCGGACGGAGGCGTGGACCTGCTCCTGGCGGGACATTTTCACAAAGCCTATTCCGACCTGGCCGTGGGCCGGCATCCCGAAGCCAGGGACCTTGTCGTGGCACAAACCTCCACGACGACTTCCGTACGCCTTCGCGACGAACCCAATTCCTACAACTGGTTCGAATACGAGGACGGCAGGCTCCGCGTCACGATCCAGGCTTGGACCCGGGACGGCTTCCGCCCCACTCTGGAGAAGCGCTACCACAAAGGCAACGGTCGCTGGGTTCGCGATAAGGTGGACCTGTTTGTCTAGGGCGTTCAGGGAACGCAGTTGGATGTTCGGGGTTCATCTGCATCACAAAGTCTCGCCCTGACCTCCAGACGACGCCAGCCGGCCTCATAGCGGTTCTTCAGGGCATGAGACGTTGTTGTCCTCCGGGCGGCCGGTCGAAGGGTGCGTTTCCGGAGATGGACATCTTCTCCCTGGCGCTTTCGCTCAAGCCT
>JBHIXE010000397.1:0-5305 GCA_041984905.1 Verrucomicrobiales bacterium
TTGCTTCGGTCAGGAAAAGATCCAGACACCGCAGCTCGATCAGATGGCGGCCGAAGGCATGAAGCTCACAAATTTTTACGCGGGTTCCACCGTTTGCGCGCCGTCGAGGAGTGTCCTCATGACCGGTCAACACACAGGACGCACTTGGGTTCGCGGCAATTCCCGGGAAGCCGACGCTCAGACCTTGCGCCCTGAAGATGTGACCGTGGCCGAGAAGTTCAAGGACGCCGGCTACGCGACAGCGCTCATCGGCAAATGGGGACTCGGTGAACTCGGCACCACCGGTCATCCGAACGAGCAGGGCTTCGACTATTTCTACGGCTACCTCAACCAACGCCACGCCCACAACTACTACCCCACCTTCCTCATCCGGAATCAGGAGAAGGTCGCGCTGAAGAACACCGTCGCCACGGAATGGGCCGCCAAGCAGAAAGCGGAGAACCTGCCCGATGATGGAGCGGGTTGGGCGCCTCCGGAAGGCCGGATCGAGTATTCCCATGACCTCATCGCCGATGAAGCCATCGAATGGGTCGATCAGAAAGCAGGCGGTGATCTGCCCTTCTTCCTCTACCTCGCCCTGACCATTCCCCACGCCAACAACGAAGGCACCCGCGGCACTGGCAACGGCCAGGAAGTCCCCAACCACGGCATCTATTCCGAGGAGGATTGGACCGAGCCGAACAAGGGCCAGGCCGCCATGATCACCCGTATGGATCGCGACATCGGCCGGCTCCTCGCCAAGCTCCGGGAGAAAGGCGTCGCGGAGAACACCCTCGTGCTGTTCTCCTCCGACAACGGGCATCACAAGGAGGGCGGCAACGATCCTGAGTTCTTCGATGCCAACGGCCCCGTCACCGGCATGAAGCGCGACCTCACCGAAGGCGGCATCCGTGTTCCCACCCTGGCGTGGTGGCCCAGCAAGATTGCCCCCGGCAGCGTCTCCGATCACATCGGCTATTCCGGCGATCTCATGGCCACGGCATGCGCGCTCACGGATCAGGACGTGCCTGAGAACACGCAATCGATCAGCATCCTCCCCACGCTCCTGGGCAAGCCCGACGAGCAACAGCAGCACGAGTATCTCTACTGGGAGTTCTACGAGAAAGGCTCCCGTCAGGCTGTGCGCTTCGGCGATTGGAAAGCGATCCGCGAACCGATGTTCACCGGCGAGGTGCAGCTCTACAATTTGGCTGAGGACTTGGCTGAGGAGAAGGACGTGTCAGGCGAGAAGCCGGATGTGGTGGCCAAGGCGGTGGCGTATATGGAAGAGGCGCACGAGGATAATCCGAATTGGCAAGTACCAAAGAAAAAGTAGTCCCGATGCACCCGGAGAAACGGCGCTTTCAATACCATACGCAGATCGATCCAGACTTGCGCTTTTGGCTACTGGACATGCAGTGGAGGGAAACGGATCCGGCGACTCTCGATGCGGAAACCATCGACCGCGCGAAGGCTGGACTTGTCACTTATCCGAGTGGCGAGATCCTCTGTATGTTCGGTGCGCCACCGTTCCTCCCTCATGGCGTGTTCTTTATGCAAGGCCCCACTTACTCAGACGCTGGCCCAGCATTCGACAGACGACTGATTTGGAATGGAGCTGGCGGCGTCGAGGTTTCTCACGGCCTCTCACGCAGTCAAGGCGAAAGCCCGCGGAACTACTCGACAGAGGTACGCAACCTCTCAGACCATCCCGTATGGGTCACCAAGTTTGGCGCAGTCTCGAAGGGACTCCTGGGGTTTCGGCAGCCTACTGCCTACTTCTCCCCCACCCAATTTCGAGAATGGTATCGAGTCCCGGATCCCGACGGATGGATCCCGCCCGGAGGACGTGCCTGCGACCCTGAAAATTACGGCTCTGGCCGAGGTCTCTGGGCCTATTTCTTTGAGAATAATCAGGGGGAGAACTTCATAGCCACTGCGCCACTGGAACGCAGACTCTAAGCGGCAATGTCCCATTCCCGGGCCTTCAGAAATCGCAATGCTGAATCCCTTCCCATGAAGGTTGGATTCGTCGTGATCTTCATGTCACCCGAGAAAATACAGAGGCCTCCCCACCACGGATAAGTAAGCCGATCGACCGCGTCCTTCGGAATAATGGTGACACTCCCTTTGTGCCTCTTGGCAGGCCAATCTGGATGCTCCAGGATCTCGTGTGGCAGTTCCTTGATATCCATGCTCACGATCTGGTCTGACTCGGCGATCCCTGTCTGACCACCATCGAATGCGCTGGCAATGAGGCCTCCTACCAATCCTCCCATCGCACCCGCAGTGGCCACTCCTGCCCCAGCGACTCGCACCAAGAAGAATGCTTCTCGCCCCACAATGACGGGGCCCATACTTTGTTTCATGGAACTGGGGCCCCACTGGGTTCCCACCGTCTTATACTCCTTGAGTCTTCGTCTCTTGGTTACCTTTTTCATGGTTCGACCCCATGATAAAGCAAGGATCATGCCCGTCCCGTGACGATCCTGTCACAATGCGCACCCAGCCTTGCGCACCGCCTCGATCGTCACCCCTAGACTCGAGTTCCCCTTGTACACATTCCTCTCGATGTGATAGGCCACATCCCAGGGCGGGCGCGGGAGATCGTCGAGGGCAGCGTTGAAGTAGATGGCGTCAAGCCTTCGGCCGTTTTGGCTCATGGTGAGCTTGAGATGCTTGCCTTTGAGGACCCGGGGTTCTTCGACGACCTGGACACCTCGACTCATGAAAAGCGGCGCGGGATTGCCCATGCCTAGCGGATGCACCAGCTCGTAGCTATCGAGCAGTTCCAGATTCATCTGATCGAAGCTGGCAACGAGATCGATATCGACTCGGGGACGCAGCAACTCGGCGGCGGTGGTGTCCTGGATGTATCGGCCGAAGTCTTCGCGGAAGGCGTCGATCTTGTCCTTGTGAATTGTGAGCCCGGCGGCCATGTCGTGTCCCCCACCCGCTTCGAGGTGATGGCGACAAGCGTTGAGGGCCTGGACCAGGGAGATGCCGGGCACACTGCGACCACTGCCCTTGCCCATCCCGTTCTCATCGACGGCGATGATGAAGGTCGGGCGATGGAACTGACGACTAATCCGCGCCGCGACAATCCCGACGACTCCAGGGTGCCAGGTATCGCTGCCTAACACGATCGCGAAATCTCGCGTAGAGTCGAAGCTCTTCATCATCTCCAGGGCTTCTTCCTTGATCCGGTTCTCCAGTTCCTGGCGGCTGCGATTCTGGTTATCGAGAAATTCGGCAAGCACGCGCGCCTTGTTGAAGTCACCACTGGTGAGGAGATCCAGGGAAGCCTGCGCCGTATCGAGCCGGCCAGCTGCATTGAGGCGGGGCCCTAAGCGGAAGCCGATGTCGTAGGCGAGCGGACGCCCATTCACGCCCGCGACCATCTTGAGCGCATTCAACCCGGGATGCTCAGTGACTTCCATCTGCTGAAGCCCCTTGCGCACAAAGATACGGTTCTCGTCCACTAGCGGAACCAGATCCGCAACCGTGCCGAGCGCGACGATGTCCATGTAGGTGCGCAGGTCAAAGTCCGCGACCTGACGGCGCTTGAGCATGCCGTGCCCTAGCTTGAACACCACCCCGGCGCTGCAGAGGTAGTGATAGTCATCGCCCAACTTGGGGTTCACCACGGCGATGGCTGGTGGCAGAACGCCAGTGTTGCTCTCGTGGTGATCCAGCACTAACACATCAATACCGGACTCCGTGAGGCCCTTGATCTGATCGATGGACGAAGTGCCGCAATCGACAGCGATGAGGAGCTGAGGCTTGAACTCCGCGAGGCAACGCTCGATCCCGGAATCATTCAGGCCGTAGCCTTCATCCATGCGGTGTGGGAGAAAAGTGTGGGCTTCCAACCCATAGGCGCGGAGAATGGCTTGGAGCAGTGTCAGGCTGGTCACGCCATCCACATCGTAGTCGCCGTAGATGACGACGGATTCTTTCTTGTCGATGGCTTGAAAGACGCGGTCGACGGCTTTCTCCATGTTGGGCATCTTGAAAGGATCCGAGAGATCCTGAAGCCGGGGATGAAGGAACTCGGCAATTTCCGAGGCGTCGTCCATGCCACGCTGCAGGAGCAGCTCCATGACCAGAGGTTTGAGCCCAAACTCTCGCGCCAGGGACTCGACCCGGCTGGATTCCTCTCGTGATTTGATCGCCCAGATTGCCTCTTGCATAGCCAACAAGTGTCAATATTCCCCAAATACAGGAATTTTGAAACACTGAAAAATTGTGTTTATCCCAGTCATACTTCGCCCTAGCATACCCCTTATCGTTTTTGCAGGATTTGCAAACGGCTCAGAAGTGGTTGGCGAATTAGACGCAGCCCCGCGTGGAATTCGTGAAAAAGGATTCCCGAGCCGTTCAAAGTCCACAAAATCCCCAAATCCATAAAGAAAACCCGTCCAAACGATATGTGTACCCCGTTAAACGCTCGGCAATTGCCGTCCAAACCCCACAAATACCGTCGAAATCTGAAGTCGAGGCGGGGTTTCCTTGCCCCCGATGAGCTTCCTCACTAGTAATAGATCTTTTCACATCAAATACCCCTACAACGCAGAATTATGAGCATTCTCTATTGGTTCCCCCTCTTTGGACTAATTGGATTGGCCTACACCGCATACCGAATGTGGTGGGTGGCTGAGCGGGATCCCGGAAACGAAACCATGGTACGAATCGCCAAGGCGATCTCGGATGGCGCCATGGCCTTCCTCAAAGCCGAATACAAAGTGCTCGCGATCTTTGTGGGCTCGGTTGCTCTGCTGCTTGCTTTTACCGCGGACGGCGAGACGTCATCGCCTCTCATCGCGCTTTCCTTCATCCTCGGCGCCTTCTGTTCCGGCGCGGCCGGTTTCATCGGCATGCGTGTGGCGACCAAGGCCAATGTTCGTACGACGAACGCCGCTCAGAAAGGGCTTGGTCCCGCATTGAGCATCGCCTTCTTTGGCGGGTCCGCCATGGGCATGGGCGTCGTGGGTCTCGGCGTGCTTGGACTGAGCCTGCTCTTCATGACCTACCAGTCCGCCTTTGGCACGGGTATTGAAGGTACGGCCCGGGTCATTACCGTCATCACCGGTTTCTCATTTGGCGCATCTTCGGTCGCGCTCTTCGCTCGCGTGGGCGGAGGGAAATACAACAAGGCCGCGGACGTGGGATCTGACATGGAGGGCAAGGTCGAAGCCGGCAATCCGGAAGATCACCCGCTCAACCCGGCGACCATTGCCGACAACGTGGGCGACAACGTGGGTGACGTGGCCGGGATGGGCGCAGACTTGTTCGAGTCCTACGTCGGCTCCATCATCGGCACCAT
>JBHIXE010000398.1:0-5298 GCA_041984905.1 Verrucomicrobiales bacterium
CCTCGCCGCGAATCCGCGCGAGTCATTGAGCAGCTTGAGGAGTTGTGAGGGCTGATACTGACCCATAAGCGTCTAAAGTTCCCGATTTCTGAGTCCCTCGCAACTGTGTGCCAGTGACAATCAACAGAGAGCGGAGAAACATGATAAAGCGGGCCCCGTAGCGTCGTGCACAGTGTGCAGCACCGTCGGCTATGGGACTTCGCCGAATCAGCCTTTCTTTGTGGGCCCTCGCATTCTGCCTGGGCGCGATGGCGCATGCCGCCGAACCGCCCTCATTTCGCTATGACGTGATGCCCGTGCTCACCAAGGCGGGCTGCAACATGGGTGCCTGTCACGGTGCCCAGACCGGCAAAGGGGAACTGCGCCTCTCGCTCCGCGGAGAATCGCCCCTCGCTGATTACGAGATACTAGCCGGCAAGTGGATCAACCGGGACGCTCCAGAGAAGTCGCTCATTCTGAGCAAGCCGCTCGGATCGATTCCCCATGAGGGCGGGCAACGCTTTGCCGAGGGTTCGGAGATGCATGATATCCTCCTGAAGTGGATGCAGGCCGGTGCGCCGATGGATGCACCGGACACTGCGGAACTCGTGAGCCTGGAGGTCACGCCGCCGGAAGCGGTCCTCTTCGAACCTGCCACCTCGACGAAGCTCCAAGTCACCGCGACCTGGGCCGATGGCACCAAACGCGATGTCACGCGCTGGGCAATCTACGAACCTTCCAACCTCGTCGTGGAGGTCGACGCTGAGGGGCAAGTCGAACGCACCAAGCCCGGCGAGACCACGATCGGAGTGCGTTACCTGGGACAGCAGAAGCCAGTCCGGCTCATGTTCGTGGCCGCCAAGCCAGGGTTCCAGTGGGCCGAACCAACGCCCGCCAACTTCATCGACGAACGCATCTTCGCCAAGCTGGAGCTGATTCGGGCAAACCCCTCGCCCATCGTGGATGACTCGACCTTTGTGCGCCGCGCTTATCTGGATCTCAACGGGATGATCCCCTCCGCTGACGAAGCGCGGGATTTCGTCGCTGATCAGGATCCCGGCAAACGCGCCAAGCTGATCGATGTGTTGCTGGAGCGACCGGAGTTCGCGGACTTCTGGGCGCTCAAGTGGGCGGACCTATTGCGCGTGGAGGAGAAGCTCCTCGATACCAACGGCGTAGCCGCCTTCCACGCCTTCATCCGGGAGAGCTTCGCGAACAACGTGCCGCTGGACGAGTTCGCCCGGCAGATTCTCACGGCTCGCGGCAGCACCTATGACAATGGCGCAGCCAACTACTACCGGGCTCTGCGCAGTCCCACGGCCCGGTCCGAGGCCACGGCGCAGGTCTTCCTTGGCGTCCGGCTCAATTGCGCCCAATGCCACAACCACCCCTTCGAGCATTGGACCCAAGACGACTACTACCAGTTCGCCGCCGTGTTCGATGGGATGGACTACCGCATCATCGAGAACAAGCGCCGGGACAAGAGCGACAAGAGCCAGTTCATCGGTGAGCAGGTGGTGCTGGTGAACCTTCCCAAGACCTTCAAGGATCCGCGAACCAAGGATCGCCCCCTGCCGCGATTGCTCGGTCAGAACGCTCCACCGCTCGATCCCCAGGAAGACCGGTTTGAGGCTCTCGCCGATTGGTTCACGTCACGTGACAACGGCCGGTTTGCCGAGGTCCAGATCAATCGCATCTGGTTCCATCTCATGGGCCAGGGACTCGTCGATCCCGTGGATGATTTCCGCGCCACCAACCCAGCTTCTCATCCGGATCTACTGGCTGAGTTGGCGGACCGCTTTGTCGCGAGTGGCTACGACTTGCGAGCTGCGATTCGCCTCATCACCGCGAGTCGGGCCTATCAGACCGCTTCCGAACCCAACCCCACCAATGAGGGGGATGACCTCAACTATGCGCATGCCAGGGTGCGGCGCCTCTCCGCCGAGCAACTCCTCGATTCCGCCCACCTCGCCTTGGGGTTGCCAGCCCAGTTCAATGGTTTTGACAAAGACCTGCGAGCCGCGCAGTTGCCCGGCGTGAACCAGGTCTATCGGGATTCGCACCCGAGTTATGGCGATCGCTTCCTCAAGCTCTTCGGCAAACCGCCCCGCCTCACCAACTCCGATTCGGAACGCAGCAACGAGACCTCGCTCGCCCAGGTCTTCGAACTGGTGAGTGGAGACACGCTCGACACGCTCCTCGCCGCCGAGGACAACCGCCTCGGCCAGTTGCTCGGCAGCCCGTGGCCGGAGCCCGAAGTCATCAAGGAACTCTACTGGTCCATCTTGAGCCGTCCACCGTCCCGGATCGAGTTGGAAACCCTGCTGGATCACGTCGTTAATGCGCAGTCGCCAAGGCAAGGCTATGAGGACGTCGCCTGGAGCTTGCTCAATGCGAAGGAGTTTCTGCTGCGGCGGTGAAGCCCAAAGGGCTGCTACTAAGGTTTCTTCTTCTTCCTCGATATTGCATCAGCGCCTCTCACTTGCGCCTTCTCACTACCCTTCACTGGCTTCAACGAGCCACGAATTTGGAGCGGCAACGATGAAGTAGTGCCAAACGGGAACTGCATCAATGGGGGTTGAGTTTCGAACGGTTTCATTTCTGTTCCTCCTTTTGCCATCCTCTGAATAAAGTAACAGCATTATAATCAAATGAAAGGTCCGCCGTTCGGCAAGCGAAAATCTTTCCCCGAGTAATGTTCGAATGAGCACCCCTTACCGACTCGAGCAGAGCAAGTTTCACTTCGAAATCAATTGGACCTACGGAAGGTGATTGACAAGCATTCGACCCGTCCTCCTGCACTTCAAAGGTTGAATTTAGAAGTTTGGTTCCTTCAGCGCTGTTCAAAAACTCAACCAGTGGGTCGAACGGAATATCTTCCTTTAGATCAGACGCAATGTTTAGCCAGAGCTCCCAAATCAACTTCTCGAGCTCTTCGTCTCTTTCTGCGATGGGGAGCCCCAACTCTATTGCCTCGTTTCTACTCACTGGATAAGCATGGGACTGAAACTTGCGGCTCATATTTTCCACAATTGTCCGAAGCTTCAATCCCTGCTCATCGTTCTTCATATGTAGAGCCAGCATCCTTTCACCTAGGTCTACTGCGAGCTTGGTACTCCTAGCTGTGAATCCAATCCCAAGACTGCCAACTTCCTTGCAAGTCTGCTCGAAGAGAACTCGAATATGCTCTTGATCTGTAATCCTAAGTGTATCACGAACAAACTCCAAAAAAGCACTGATATCTTCAGTTGAAAACTGCTTTGGGTTTCCATCCTGAAACGTGGTTATTTGCATGTCAACAGGTCCAAGATGGCCGTTTGGGTGGATTATTATCTCGTCTGCTCCCAAAGCCACCACCGTAGCAGCACTATAGGCGCTATTAGGAATGATAACTGACAACTTCTCGAAACGTTGCCTTATTAGAGAAACAATTCTCCAAGCAGTCATTGGATCTCCTCCCAAACTAGCAAGAAGCAGGTCCACCTCACCGGTATCCTTCTCCAGTTGGTCCAATTGATCAATAAGGCAGGGAAGTGCATCTGCTGCCATATGAGAAAACGCTCCTCCCCGTTTGCTGGTGACCATTGCAATGAGGGGATGTCCCCGCCTTTCTTCTATTGCCTTATACAGGCTCACTCTAGTTTCCCAGTTCATTCTGGCAGGATACAGTTTGCATTGAATCTACCACAACAATAGTTTGACTTCGCACTATTGTCAAACCTGCTTGCACAGCTCCTATCAAGGTGGCACAAACAAGTTGACAGTGACGATCTAGACAACTGGGGGGCAAGTACCTCTTGCACATTGTTACAGAAAATCGCCAGACTCGCCCTCACATGCAACGCCGCAACTTCCTCAAAACCACCGCCGCAACCACGGGATCCCTGGCCGCCGCCAATGGGGCTCGCGCTCAGGACGGCAAGACGCCGAACCTGCTGATTGTCCACTGTGACGAACACAACTTCCGTACCTTGGGATGCTATCGCGACACGCTGGCGCCGGAGCAGGCCTACATGTGGGGTACGGAATCCCTGGTGGAGACGCCACACATCGATTCCCTGGCTCGCGACGGGGTGCTCTGCACCAAGACTTATGCGGCGACGCCGGTCTGCTCGCCTTCCCGCTCCTCCTTCCTCTCCGGTCAATACCCTCAGCACACCCCGGTGACGAATAACAACGTGCCCATGGCAGATGGCGTGATCACCTTTGCCGAAATCCTGGGCAAGGCAGGCTACGCGACCGGCTACGCGGGCAAGTGGCACCTGGACGGCGAAGGTAAACCCCAGTGGGCACCGGAGCGGAAGTTCGGTTTCGCAGACAATCGCTATATGTTCAATCGCGGTCACTGGAAGCAGTTCGAGGACACGCCGGACGGCCCAGCCGTGAAGGCGAAAGACAAGAAGGGCCAGCCGAGCTACTCCGTGGAAGGCGCGGATGAGGAGTCCTTCGCCACGGACTTCCTGACACAGCGCTGCATCAACTTCATGGAAGAGCACAAGGCCACACCCTTTTGCTACATGCTGAGCATTCCGGATCCGCATGGGCCCGATACCGTACGAGCGCCCTACGACAGCATGTTCAGTGACGCCGAAGTGCGGAAGCCGCGTACCTACGATAAGGATAAGACGAAGGCGCCGAGCTGGGCGATGCCCGCGCCCAAGTGCGGCTATCAGATGGCGCAGTATCGCGGCATGGTGAAATGCATCGACGATTGTGTCGGCAAGCTGATTGCCTGGCTCCGCAGCAACGATCTCTACGACAACACCATCGTGGTCTTCACGGCCGATCATGGGGATATGCGGGGCGAGCATCATCGCCAAAACAAGGGCATCCCACTGGAAGCTTCCGCCAAGATCCCCTTCGTGGTGCGATACCCCAAGCAGATCCCGGGCGGAACCCGAGTCGATCACGTGATCAATACCGTCGACTTTCTGCCCACCATGCTCGCGATGATGGGAGTGGAGACCGCCGGCAAGGAAGAAGGACGCGATGTCTCCAGACTCCTGGCAACCGGCAAAACTCCCAAGGATTGGAAAGACGTGACCTTCTTCCGCAGTACGGGAGCGCCCGGAAGTAACAAAGGCTGGGTGGGAGCGGTGACACCTCGCTACAAGCTCCTGCTATCGGACAAGGACGAACCCTGGCTGCTGGATCTGGATCTCGATCCGGACGAGCTTACCAACTACATCTCGTCCCCAGATCACCAGGAAGTGGTCAAGACCCTGGCCCAGGAGCTGGCCGCCTATGGCGAGACGCACGAAGACCCCTACCTGAAGAATGCCGCTACCGCCGCCTCACTAAAGGCTCTAGTCGGCTGAG
>JBHIXE010000399.1:0-5262 GCA_041984905.1 Verrucomicrobiales bacterium
AACGGAAAGCGGCGGCGCATCTCGCCCAGCGTGAGCAGCCCGCTCGCCACCAGCGCGATCATGAGCCCTTCCCGGAAGATGCCGTGCCCACCAAACATGCGCTTGGCATAGACGTCATCCAGCCCTGACATCAGTTCCAGGCAATGCCGGACGTATTCTGCCTCTGCGTTCATGCTCCCAATGGCACCTCGTGGTATTCCAGGGCCCACTCCCGCATGAAACGTACCCGGGAAGGAACGACGCGATAGATGATCAGTTCCGGGTTGTCGATGCTGCCGAGATACTGACGCAGGAGCGGATTGCCATCCCAGATTTCCTGACGCTCAGCGGTGTCCGTCAGCTCTTCGGCGGTGCCAGTGATGCGGACCTGGTCATGCTCGGAATCCAGGTAGCAGAGTTCCACCTTGGGATTCGCAGCAATCTCGCCCGTCTTGTGATAGGTGCGCAAGTTCGCCACATAGACGGTGAACCCGTCCACCTTGACGGGCGACACCGGGCGCAACCGCGGTTGGTCCCCATCCATGGTGGCCAGTTGGGGAAACCTGGCACGCTGAATCACAGCCTTCGCCAGCTCGACGAGCTGGGAAGGATCAACAGGATCTGGAGTCGGCTTGGGCATGCGACAGGATGATGACGTTGCCCGGCCTTGGGGCGCAACTACTTACGCGGATACTTGCCGTCCAGCACCTTGTTCCACTTGTCCAGCTGCTCCGATTGCTCCTTGAACAGGTCATCGGTCGAATCCAGGATCTCGATGCTCTCGATCTTGTCCCCGCCTTCAATGCTGTTGACCACATCCTGACCTTCGGTGACTTCACCAAAGACGGCGTGCTTGCCGTCCAACCAATCCGTCGGCACATGCGTAATGAAGAACTGGCTGCCATTGGTGTGCGGCCCCGCGTTGGCCATCGAAAACATCCCCGGCTTGGAATGCTTCAACGAACGATCGATCTCATCCATGAACTTGTAACCCGGACCTCCGGTGCCCCGGCCATCCGGATCGCCGCCCTGAATCATGAAGTTGGGAATGACCCGGTGAAAGGTAAGTCCATTGTAGAAACCCCGGTCCGCCAGGTTCAGGTAATTGGCACAGGTGATCGGAACCTTGCTTGCAAACAACGTGCCGTGGATATCACCCTTGGAGGTCTTCAGGATTACGCGGATGTCACTGCTCATGAGATTTTTTCTGGGATTTGAGTTGTCCTCGACGTGGGGGGAATGAACCACTTGCAAGGCATCCATCAACCCTAGGAGAAGATCGCCCTGGCGCAACCTATGATTGTTTTACTTACCAACGATGACGGCATCACTGCAGAGGGCATTCGAGCTTTGCGTGAAGCCGTCGAAACCGCCCTGCCCGAAGCAGAAATCTTTACCGTGGCGCCTGCGGGAGTCATGTCACTGGTCGGGCATCGGGTCACAACTCATGCGCCTATTCAGGTGGATCAGCGAGACGATTGTTCCTGGGCGGTCCATGGCACACCGGCGGACTGCGTGCGCCTGGCTCTCTCCACCCTCCTGCCTGTGACTCCAGACTGGATCTTCAGCGGCATCAATCATGGCGGCAATATGGGCCAGGACATCTACATTTCCGGTACGGTAGCGGCCGTGCGGGAAGCCGCCTACCATGGCGCCCGAGGCATCGCCTTCTCTCAATACATGAAGCGTGGCCTCGACCTGAACTGGAATCATTCCGCGGGCCATGTGGCCCGGATTCTAACTCGGCTCCTCGAAGAAACGCTGGATCCTGGCGAGCATCTCAACGTGAATCTCCCCCACCTCGAGGATGGGAACGCGACGCCCCATTTCGTCGAGACCCGGCCGGAAGCCGGCGCGCTCCCGGTCGCCTTTCAGCAGTCCGAGGAGGGCTATCACTACGCCGGCATCTACGGCGACCGACCCCGGGTGGAGGGGTCTGATGTGCACGCCTGTTTTGACCAGGGGGTTATCAGTGTGTCGAAACTCCGTATTTAATCAGCGGTTCAGTGCGACAGTGCGACAGTGCGACAGTGCGACAGTGCGACAGTGCGACAGTAAACCGTGAACAGTCGGGAGTCTCCCCACCGTTTACTGTCCCCACCGTTTACTGTTCACTGTCGGACTGTTCACTGACCCGCGGTTTCCCCAATTCCAGAATCGCGTCCACCATCTGCTGAGTCTCCTCAATATTGTACTGCGGATGCGGGGGCATGGGAACCGGGCCCCAACTACCAGCCCCACCACTGAGAATCTTGGCGGCAAGCTGGTCTCTTGCTTCGGGATCGTTCGCGTATTTCTTGGCGACATCCCGATAGGTGGGGCCAATCGACTTTTGCTCGGTCATGTGACAGGCAAGGCAGGTCGCCCGGGAGAGCAACGTGGTCCCTGGATGCTCAGGGTCCAGCCCCTTCATGCGTGGATCGGCGGGAGTGACGTCCAGAGCGATGGGCTCTTCACTGTAGGTAATTCGCTTCAGGCGACCATCGCTGCCGTCGTACCAAGGACTTCCATACTCCAACAGATACACCTCACCTTTGGGCCCCATCTCGACATCGACTGGATGGATGAAGAAGTGTCGGGAGAGCCAGGGCTCGTTTGAGACCAGATTCCCATCCTCATCGATTCGAAGGAGCCGCAGCCAGGCACTGGTCCAATCATAGACGATGAGGGAGCCATCGAGAGCCTGGGGAAGTTTGCCCGGGAAATCTGGATAATCATCGTAGTAGTAGACGGGACCGGCACAAGCCGAGGCCCGGGGATAGTACCAGAGAGGTGGCGTCGCTGGAGGCAGCGTTTCCTGTCCGTTGTTGTTGGGCGAATCGTTCACCGGTTGATGGGGATCAAAGGCCTGTCCCACCTCCCCGGTCGTGAAGTCGTAGTCCGCATAAGCCAGGTTCGACGCGACGAAATAAGGCCAACCGTAGTTCCCCGGCCCCCGCGCCTCGTTGATCTCATCAAACCCGCGAGAGCCCCGCTCGGAATCCGTGCCGGCATCGGGCCCCACTTCTCCCCAATAAAGAAACCCGGTGCGTTGATCGATAGAAATCCGGAAGGGATTGCGGCAACCCATCGCGTAGATCTCCGGCTTGGTTCTTGGAGTGCCCAGGGGGAAGAGGTTGCCATCCGGAATCGCGTAGAGCCCATTGGGCGTGGGGCGAATGCGCAGGATCTTTCCCCGGAGGTCATTGGTACTTCCCGCGCTGCGTTGGGCATCGAATTCGATCCGCCCTTCCCGCTCGTCAATCGGAGCGTAGCCGCTCGACTCGAAGGGACAGGTATTGTCTCCGGTGGAAAGGTAGAGGTTTCCGTCGGGCCCAAAGGCCAGCGACCCGCCCTCATGACAAACGCCGTTCTCCCGATTGTGAGCGAACTGCAGCAGCACCTGTTCCTGCTCCAGGCTGTCGTTCATGAAGGTGAACCGGGAGAGGCGCTGGTAAGGCATTCCCGGCACGGAATAGTAGAGATACAGCCAATGATTCTCTGTGAAATTCGGATCGAGGGCGATGCCCAGCAGCCCACATTCCCGAGCATGCGTATCCTGACGAACCTCCACTGAGATCGTCTGGATCAGGCGGACTTCCCCCGTCTCAGGATCGAAGAGCTTCACCCCACCGGTCCGTTCCACAATGAAGATCCGGCCGTCCGGAGCCACGGCGATTTCCATGGCGTCGCATAACCCCTCTCCAAGAATCTCCACGCGGAAGTGTTCATCATCAGGCACTGCGGGAATGGGTTCGCCCGGCTTCTGGGCAAAAGCGCCCGAGGCGCAGAGGAGCAAACCGAGGACCAGGAGGGGCTTCATAAGCGCGATATCCTGAGAATTCACCGGGCAGAATGCAAGCCTCATCAAAATTCACAATTCTTGAAGCATTCGAGCCGAAAAGGGTTTTGCGCTTTGCGGAGTTTCGTTCCAACGTGAGGGGCTGAACCTAGAACATTTCCAGTGCTAAACACCCGCCCCCAGGTAGAAGAAACTGACCCACAAACCGAAACACTGGATCTGGAGGTTAAGGACGCCAACCTCATCTTCTCCTCTGTCTGGCAGAAGCTGGAGAGCGAAATGGGCCTGGACCAGTTGCGGTTTCCCAAGGAGGTCATTTGGCTGAACGGCGCACCTGGAGCCGGCAAAGGCACGCAGACAAGGTTCATTCAGAAGTTCCGTCATCTCACCGCAGAACCCATCGTGGTGAGCTCCCTCTTGCAGAGCCCGGAAGCGCGGGCCTTGATCGACTCCGGCATGATGGTGGGTGACCGCGAGGTGACCGAGCTGGTCTTTCGCGCCCTGCTCAATCCCGCCAACCAGTCCGGCATCGTGGTGGACGGCTATCCGCGCACCAATGTGCAGGTGATCTGCCTCAAGCTTCTTCACGAGAAGCTGAACGCTCTGCGCCGCGAACACCTGGAGACCCGCCTGGCGGGCAATTTCCAGAAGCCCATGTTCCATATTGTGGTGCTGTTCATCGATGAGGCGGAATCCGTCCGTCGACAGCTTCTGCGCGGCGAACGGGCCCAGCAGCACAATGACGAAGTGCAGGCATCCGGCGTGGGTAAGGTCATGGAGATTCGCGCCACGGACCTTTCTCGCAAGGCGGCACGAAACCGTTACCGGACCTTCAAGGAAGTGACCTATGAGTCTCTCAAGAGTCTTCGGGAAGTCTTCTTCTATCACTACGTCAATGCCCACGGCACCATCGAAGAGGTCCAGCGGCGTATTGAGGAGGAGCTGCGCTACCAGAGCTCCTTGGAGCTCGACCAGGCCACTCATGACGCGATTGCGAACATCCCGATCGCGCAGCGGTTGGGCATGCATGCCCGGCAAGACCTCGTCAACCGTCTGGAGTCGTACTACGACAACCATCGGGACCTCTTCTGCAAAGCCGTGAAGTTGATCGAGGAGAAGTTCCTCCCGATCATTCACACCCACGCCATCTCGGGGAAAGCCTACATCAACTCCGAGAATCCGCTTCTCGAGGAATCACATGTGCTGGCGATGATCATCGATATTTTCTCCGAACGCGGCTACCACACGGTCGTGGACGTACGGCTTTACGATGTGCCCGATCGCATCGATCCCAAGACCTACAAGATCATCAACATTCAGAAGAAGGTCTGGCGATTCATCATCGACTTCCCCGGTTCTGAAATTCGCCGGGGACGCTAGAGCATTTTAAGTGAGGATGTAGCTGCTTGACGAGAATTAGGTTCGTGCGGGCAAGCTCGCTCGATAGACCATTCTCCAGGCCGGAGGCCTATAAGTTCGTTAGCCGGTGGTAAAGCGAGGCA
>JBHIXE010000400.1:0-5219 GCA_041984905.1 Verrucomicrobiales bacterium
ATCCAGGTAGCCTCCGTAGATGGCGTCATATTGCTGCTCCTTGTCTCCGCGAACGAGAGGCATGAGGCTCTGGAACTCTACATGATCGGGACGCTCCGCTTCCGCCAGTTCCAGCGTCGTGGCCATGATGTCCTGAAGGTAAACGCGAGCATCGATGTGCTTGTCCTTTTCAATTCCAGGACCGGAAACCATCAAGGGCACCCGCAGGCTGTGCTCGAACATGTTCTGCTTGCCCATCAACCCATGCTGACCGCAGGCAAGACCATGATCCGCGCTGAAGAAGATGAAGGTGTTTTCCGCCTGCCCGCTTGCTTCCAGCTCGTCCAGGATCCGGCCGATCTGCTGATCCATGTGCGTGATGATGGCATAGTACTCCTGGCGATTGACCTTCACGGCATATTCCGTTCTGGGAAAAGGCGCCAGGCTCTCGTCACGCTGGCCTTTGCCGACCCGCATTTCTTCCCGGTAGGGATAGAGAGGCATGTAGTTTTCCGGCAACTCGATCTCTTCCCAGGGATACTTGTCCACAAACTCCTTGGGACTCTGCCGCGGATCGTGAGGGGCGTTGAAGGCCAGATACATGAAAAACGGATTCTCGCTGTCCTTCGCCTGCTTCAGGTAATCCACCCCATCGTCCCCAACGACTTCCGACCAGTGTTTGCCTCCTTTCCAGAATCCCTCGAACTTGGGGTCGTAGGGACTCCAGACATCTTCCTGTCCTTCAATAGGCCGGTTGTAGCCCTCCGGTGTCTGGTTAGGCATGCCGCCACGGACATTCCGGCTCACGGTAAATACGGTCTCCGGGTTGGCCCGGACATGCCATTTGCCGGTGAAGTAGGTGTCATAGCCGGCTTTCTCCAACAGCTGTGACCACATGAGCCCTTTGTCGGCATAACGTTCCTGGGTTTCCTTGTAGTCCTTCTCCGCTCTCCAGACGAAGCGGCCGGTGTTCAGCATGGTTCGACTCGCTATGCAGACGGCTCCAGACCAACTCCCCATATTGTAGGCATGGGTAAAGACGGTGCTCTGCCCTGCCAACCGGTCCAGATTCGGCGTCTCGATCTCCTCGTTGCCAAGTGAGTGAATGGTGCTGAAGCACTGGTCGTCAGCAAAGATAAAGAGGAGGTTGGGTTTCTCCTGTTGCGCCTGGGAAGTCAGACAGGAAGCCACTCCCACAGCGAGAAAGATCCAGAGGGTTCGGATAGGGGTCATGCCCATACCCAAGCGAGAAATTCCCTTCCTGCTATCGCTTTTTTCCTTCGCCCTGGAAGCGACTCCCGATCTAGTTGAAGGAGGGAGGGGCAAATTCCAATGACGAAGATTCCTCCACAAACTCATTAGGGCGCCAGGCTGAAATGAAGCACGGTTCCCCTCGTTCGTGATAGTTGATCAAATCTTCCATCGTCATGAGGGTCCAGGGAATATAGACATCCGGGCTGTTCTTGGTGAACACGATTCCGTCCGCCAGGTAAACGCAGGCATGAAAGGCCCTGCGATCCGCTTCCCGAACCAGGAGGATAAGATCGCCATACTGATAGGGACCGGAAATGGGCCGGTATTCCTCGTGAATCACCTCCTCCACGTCCAGGGAATCGCCATAGACGTCCGTGGCATTGAACCGGAAGAAGTTGATTGCCGCCCAGAAGCTGTCAGGGAACCGTCCACGCAGACCATCTTCATAGGAGGGATAGGAGTAGAGGTATCGCCGGGCCGTGGGGGGAATCAGATGAACCACGTCCAACCGCTGCTCAGCACGAGAGCGGGCCACGGTCTGTAACACCGGCATAATATCCTTATATTTGTATCCTGCGCTCCAATAGGAGGAGATGCTCTCCAAATCCATGTCCTTGGAGACCTTCAATCTGAGAACCAGGCTTCTTGTCCGGGTCAGTGCCTGGATCAACTGCCGTTCTTCCTGGGCAGATTGCACCAGAGAGAGCAGAGCGGATACATCGGAGAACAGAGCGGAGCGGCCCCGATAATAGACCAGCTTGGAGATCATGAGGAGGAACTGATCGTTCAACCCAGTCCCCCGGAACCATTCCCGAAGATTCTTCTCTTGAATGACGACGGGATGCTTGTGAAACGGGTTCTCTTCAAAGTTCGCAAGCAAGGTATAGACGCGAGTGCGGGTCTGAGCATCCAGGGTCATGAGAAACTCGATCGTCGGATAGACGATAAACCCATCATCTGTCTGTAGGATGCGCTTGTCATCGTAAAGAGCCCTCACCTTCTCCTCCGCAACGCCCATGGAAATGAGCGTTTTCTCAACCTGACCGGGGACGAAATCCGGGAAACGCCACTCTGTTGTCTGGGATGGCAACGGAAGTAACGCAGCGAGATGCGGAGGGGCATCCAGATAGATATGATAGTATTCCAGATCTCCCCACGGGCCGGGCTCAGCCTCAAACACGCGCTTGATCGATTGCGTCGCCGATTGGCTCCATGCCACACCGGAAACCAGCATAAACAGCAGCGTCGAAAGCAGGAGGAGGTGAAAGCTTCGGATCATTTCTCGATGGCGACCTTAGGTCGAAAACCAAGTTTCTTATCCATGTCACGGACATAGCGGGAGAGCATGTCCTCCTCTCGCATCAACATCCAGGGATAAAGCGCGCTTTTTCCGTTCTTGGTATAGACGATGTTGTCGGCAATGTAGACATAAGAGTGGACAAAGTTCATTTCGGCATCCGCCAGCACGATGGTATCTCCGAACCGGTAGGGAGGTTCCACCTTTTCAAAATCCTCGTTGAGATAAAAGCCGACGTCATCGACATCCAGCACCCGGCGCGAACTGGTGGTTCGAGAGAAATTGATCGCGGTCCAGTAACAGTCGGGCAGGTCTGAGTAGACGGCATCTTCCAGCTGAAGATAGGTATACAAATACTTGCGCCCCACTGGGGGAAGCAAATGCGCCACGTCCAGCCATTCCACCCCGGGTGTGGCTTGAATGGAACGCAGGATGGGCAGGGACGTCTTCTGCAGTTTGTTCACCGTCCAATAGTCCGCCAGTTCTTCCAGGTTCGAATCCTCATCTATCTTCAACCGCAGAACCAGGGCCCGAGTCCTCGCCATCATCTTCACGAAGAGATTCTTCTGATCGTCAGACAGAGATTGAAGAATCAGTGGGGTATCGCTGAAAACCAACCCTGGACCATGGTAGTAGGAGAGTTTCTTCACCCGCTCCAAAATCGAATCTGGAAGCCCGCTGTTCTGCAGCCCCCAGAAATCGTTTCCTTCAATATTGAAGGTCACCCCTTCAATGCCCCGCTCCCAAAGGTAGGTATTGACGTTTTTCCGCTGATCCAGGGTCATCCCTTCCACGAATTGCCAGGATGGCCGGACCAGGGTTCCCGAAGGTTTGAGCTCCCACTCCTGATCACGCTGCAGTTGGGCAATGCGCTCCTTGTCAAAGCCCATTTCCCTCAACTTGTTCTCCACCGCTGACACGGAGGTTTCCGGAAAATCCCAGAGGACCGGAGAGCGCAATCGATCCCCTACTCGCATCTTGTTCTCCGGGGGCTCCAGAATGATCTCGTAGTATTCCAAAGTGCCCCAGGGACCTGGTTTGCACTGGTGAACTCTTCCATCCCCCATTTCATCGCCCGCCTTCACCGCGATAGGAAAAATGACTAGAACTAGGGCGAAAAAAGGACCGCTGAGGTTCATTTAGGGGAAGATCAATCGGGGCTAACTCGTTCTTCGACCGAAGTAAAACGTTTTCAAATATAGCCTTCTTAGGCGAAAGGGGCGGAAAAATCTTCTCCTTTGCCGGGATCAGCAACTCTAATTCGCACTCTCTCGGATATTTTCTTCAATTTCTGGCCTCCAACTCCAACTGGCAGGGGGGCAATCTGGGCGACACCAGGCGGCTTAGCCCGGGATCGTCTCCAGGAGCTGAGCTGCAGCGCTCTGTCCGTCCGTTGCCGTGATCAGCAATTTTGTACCCACTTCAATATCAGGAAGTCCCACCACAGGAACAACACCTCCCGCATCTGACCGAAGCGCGCGAACGGGAGTCCCGTCCAGCTTGGCAATCGTGACGTCCGCGAGAGGAAGGGTCTCGATAGCAGGGAGGAAGCTTGAGGGCAGGCGGCCTGTCTCCGAAGCTTTTCGCGTGACCGCTGGTCCGCCACGAGGCGGTTCGCTGACGGGATCAATCAGATTGTGTAACGACAACCTGATCTGAGGATCCGCAGGCAGGCAGTCGAATTCGGCACAGAGAAAGTTCCAATAATGCGGGAAAGCATCCTGAGACTCCAGTTGGGGATTCTTGTAGGAGGGATGATACAGGGCCAGCATCTCGATGGGGCGTCCATCCGCATCCGTGGTTTCACCGGGTTGATAGTGATCGATCACATCCCGGCCGCCCCCAGCGCGCGTCTTGCCATTCTTGAGTGGCCGGTTGGCGCTACGACCGATGGGGCCAAAGGAGGACTCCAGAATACGGTGTTCCCTGTTCTCCAGAATCGAGCCCACGTGGATATCTCCGAAGACCGTCGTGATCCCCGTCCGGCTTCCCAATAGCTCCAACACCCGGCTGGCGCCCGCGGCAACCCAGGATGCGTAATCGGCAGAGACGCGGTCATCCTGCGCAAACCTCAGCTGCGTCTGCGGATCCGTCTTGATACCGGTCCAGACCGAGTGGAGGGAGTTGATCCCGGTAAGACAGATGAGGGGGGATGAGTCCGTATTGAGGACGCCTTCCAACCAGGCAAACTGCTCTTCTCCCAGTAGTGACCGGGTGGGATCCCGGCGGTCATAGAGATCCTTGATGTGGCCCCAACCCCAGTCCTCCCAGATCTGCGTGTCCTGAGAGGAACGCCACAGCCGGGAATCCAGGACGATGAGAGAGAAATCCCGGTTGGGCATCTTCCAGCGCCGCCACTTCTTGGGATTGATGGTGCCATCCACCTCCTCTTCTCCGGTAACGAGATGGTGCACGATCTGGAAGTTTCGCCGCATGTAATCCGCATCCTGGCCGAGGTTTTTCAGGTTGCGGATCATGATCTGCTCCGGCCCTTTCACATCGTCCATCCCATAGTCATGATCGCCGGGATTGATCACGTTCCAGTGACGCATGAGTTGCCATCTTGAGGTCGGTCCGCAGATCGAGGTGGTCACGACCTTGTAAGCGTCATCCACACTGGGCGGATAAAGCACCAGCTCCATGTACCAGACGTCATCTTCCCAAAGGAGAATCTGCAGATCATAGTCCT
>JBHIXE010000401.1:0-5174 GCA_041984905.1 Verrucomicrobiales bacterium
GGTGCAGGACTGAGTCAACCCTGAATCCGGGCCAAGGCCGGTCGGCTAAAACGATCGGCCGAGGCCCTAACCGAAAACCCCAAGATGTTCATTCATGCTCCTAAAAATGAGGAAGTTGTCATCCATGCACTCGTGCTCTGGGATGATCCCGATATGGGAGTGCAAGCGGTCCAACTCCTCCGCGAGATCGAAGAGCGGGTTCCACACACGCAGTTCCAGATTGATGAGGCTGAGGCCCGTCATCTGAGAGAGGATCCGAAAGCGCATCATGATCTGCGCTCGAAGGCCAATCTCCTGCTGGTGGCCCTGCAACCCGTTCCTGAGAAACCGCTGACCCCTCTGCGGCACTGGATTGAGGAGTGGACGAAAGAACGCGGCGCCGGCAATGGCGCTCTTGCTGTTCTTCACCACCCGCCCCACGTCCAGGCCCAGGAGTTTCAGCGACTGGTCCACCAAGACCCGGGCCGGCTCCTTGCCGAGCCTGAGGATACCGTGGAGTTCCAGGAGGACTTGAAAGAGCTCGCCGATCAACACGGAGTCGATTTTCTCACCGGCGTGCTCGAATCCGACCTGGAAGAGGCCACTCGATCCCTACGTTTTCTGCCTCCGTCCTAGATAACAGTATAACCGAGCCTATAAGCCAACTTCTTCCTATCCTTTCAGTGGACCCGGTTTCCGAAAGCGTGCAGCGTAGGCGCATGAATCGCTGGCACGTGACTGAAGGCTCACCCTTTCCCATGGGAGTCGAGTGGCTCCCCGAGGAACGTGCATACAACTTTGCGCTCTACTCCAAGCACGCCCACACCGTGACCCTGCTCTTCTTCACGCGGGAGGAGTTGATGGTGCCGGAGTTCGAGTTTCATTTTGATCCGATTCGCAATAAGTCCGGCCCCATTTGGCATTGCCGGATCTCCAAGGAAGATCTCGATGGAGCGCACTACTACGCCTATCGGGTGGATGGCCCGAATCCTGGGCTCGGCACGTCTTACCACGATTTCGATCCCGAGAAGCTCCTGTTGGATCCCCGGGCTAAGACGATCTACTTCCCTCCTTCGTTTAGTAGAGAAGCCGCCAATCGTCCAGGCGACAACCTCGGCCATGCCGCTCTCGGTGTCTTTGATGGCAGCGACGGCATGCTGGAGTTCGACTGGGAAGACGACAAACCCGTGCGCCACGACTCTGATCTCATCATCTACGAGATGCATGTGCGCGGTTTCACCAAGCATTCCAGCAGCGGCGTCGACAAACCGAATCAAGGCACTTTCAAAGGCGTCATTGAGAAAATCCCGTATCTACAGGATCTCGGCATCACTGCCGTGGAACTCATGCCGGTCTTCCAGCACGATCCGGAGGGTGACGACTACTGGGGTTACATGCCGCTCAACTTCTTTTCTCCTCACCACGAATACGCGACCTCACCAGGGGTCTGCAGCCAGCATGAGGAGTTTCGGGCCATGGTCAAGGCCCTGCACGATGCGAATATCGAAGTGATTCTGGACGTCGTCTTCAATCACACGGCGGAGGGCGACCAGCGCGGTCCCAACTACTGCTTCAAGGGAATCGACAATACCAGCTACTACATCCTGACCGGTGACAGCGCCCATCCCTACGCCAACTATAGTGGAACCGGCAATACGCTCCACACGCATAACCGGGCGGTCCGTCAGTTGATCATCGATAGTCTCTGCCACTGGGTGGAGGATGCCCATGTTGACGGTTTCCGGTTTGACCTCGCCTCCGTCTTCACGCGGCGAGAAGATGGGTCCGTGGGGCCGGACGAAGCGCCGATCTTTGGGGAGATTGCCTCCCACCCGGCTCTCCAGGATATTCGGCTCATTGCCGAACCCTGGGATGCCTACGGTTTGTTCCAACTCGGCCGCCATTTCCCCGGCACTCTGTGGATGCAGTGGAACGCCGGCTTCCGGGACACGCTACAGCGTTTTGTACGAGGGGATCAAGGACTGGTGCCAGATTTGATGAGTCGTATTTATGGCAGTGCAGACCTCTTCCCGGACGATGTGGAGCACGCCTACCGGCCCTTCCAAAGCGTCAACTACATCACTTCTCACGACGGTTTCACCCTCTATGATCTGGTGTCCTACACTCGCAAAAACAACTGGGCCAATGGACACTACAATACGGACGGGCCTGACGAATACAGCGCCAACCACGGTTGGGAAGGTCACCAGGATGCCCCGCTTCATGTAGTCAATCGGCGCAAGCGTCAGGTAAAGAACTTCATTTCCATCCTCATGATCTCCAACGGAACGCCCATGTTCCGGATGGGGGATGAATTCCTCAATACGCAGTACGGCAATAACAATCCCTACAACCAGGATAACGAAACCTCCTGGTTGAACTGGAACCAGCTGGAGGAGCATCCCGATATGTTCCGCTTCTTCAAGCAACTCATCGCCTTTCGCAAGGCGCATCCGTCGCTGTCCCGCTCCTACTACTGGAGGGATGATGTGCGCTGGCATGGATCCAAGGAGCGTGCTACGAACGTCTCCTTCCAATCCCAGCAACTCGCCTTCTGCATTCATGGCGCAAACGAGAACGACGGAGACATTTACGTGATGATCAACGCTGGCCCCAATCCAGAGTGCTTTTCCATTTACGAAGGGTCTCCCGGTCATTGGAAGCGGATTATCGACACCGCCGAGCCAAGCCCCAATGACGTGGTTCTGGAGGATAAGGCACCTCTGCTGGATTCCACTAATTACCTGGTGAGGGCCCAGTCAGTCGTGATCCTGGTGAGGGTCTAAGATCCTCCAGCATCCTCTTTTCGTTTCTATCTGAGCCGGTTGACCTGATCCAGATAGCTCCCCTCTTTGAAGGAGAGAGGCTCTCCGTAGAGAGAGATATCCACGCTCTCCGGAGTCGCCTCGACACGGGTTCCCACGGGCAGGGCCAGGAAGCCGATCATCTGAGGACAACGCACCATGAACGCGTAAAGCGGCACCTTATCCGCGTCGTCCAAGGACAGCTCATCGAGATCGACAGGCTCCTTGCCACAAACCCAGCCGGAGGCCTCGCCTTCACCCATCCCGCGTTCCAGGACAAATTGGTCCTCAAACTCCTGGGCCTCCCCGTGGCACCAGACAAAGGATTGCAGGGAAGGATAGTCCAGCTCCATTTCCATTTCGAAGCTCTCCGCCACATCCCGCTGAAGCCGCAAGAGATGCATGGAGCGCGTGATGCCCGGCCGCCAGGCGATCGGCACACTTTCAAAATCGGGCTCCAGGAGTTCTAAAGTCCCGTCCCCCTCATCGATCTGAAATTGCATCGACGCGATCTGGACGATCATGCCGGGCAAGTAACGGATACCTGCCTCCACCGTGCGCTCCAGGAGGGAAAGAAACCAGGCCACATCCGTAGGTAACACTTCATCTCCCACCTGAAGACAAAACTCCAGGTGATCGTGGTCGGAACAATGGGTGGTTCTGGCAATCACAATAAAGACTTGGACTAGACGAGACCACTCAACATAGCGCCCACTCCATAAGCCAACAAGGCAGCGGTGCCCCCCACGGCCAGATTCTCCGCCGCAGCCCAATACCAGCTTTGCCGTACGAACCGGCTCTTCAAGGCGCCCACCCCCACGAAAGCCAGTCCCGTCATGGCGATGCTCACTCCAAACGGGTTCGCAAACACATCGCTCACCAGGTTCACGCAATACGGGAGCAGGGGCACGGAGCCCGCCACGACGAAAGCACCAAAGGTGGCGACTCCCGCCCGCCAGGCCGGAGGTGGGCAAAGCGTGAGGCCCAGTTCCTCCTGCACCATCGTATCCACCCAGCGTTCCCGGTCCGAGGTGATCACATCTACGATCGATTCCAACTGCTCTCCTTCGAACCCCTTGGCGGCAAAGATCTGGCGAATCTCTTCCTTCTCCCCCTCGGGATAGAGGCGAATGTGCTCCTCCTCTTCCTCCCGGGCTCGCTGCCCTACTTGCGCCTCAGCCCGCGAGCCGAGGAAGTTACTGATGCCCATGCTGAACCCGTCAGCGATCAGGTTGGCCAGTCCCAAGACAATCACCACGCCAGCCGACAACCCTGCTCCTGCCACCCCCGAAACGATGGCAAAGGTCGTCACAATGCCGTCAATTCCCCCGTAGATATAGTCCTTAAGGTGACTCGAAGACTGCCCGCCATCGAGACGCTCCCGAATGCGGCTCGGCGAATGCGCTCTGCGATGGGCTTCCAACGAAGACGGTTCCATCGGGCGATTTTCTTCTCTGAGACCTCTCAGTGCAACGTTTACTGTTCCAAAACACTGACCAACGGGCTTCTCGAGCAGGCTTGCACTTCGCCAGGAAGTCCGCGGAAACCGCATGATCAGAAGGGGCACGTTCATCCCGTCCTCGGTAGCGATTCCGCGCCGGAAACGGGGAATTCCAGAGAAAATCGCAAATGGAATGAGTCCTGCGGTCTAGATACATACCTCTCTCTTCGTCGGTCCCCCAATTTCCGGTTTTTCCGGAATCGGTGTTCCGCAGGGTTTCCTGTGGTGCACTGCCCTCCCCAGAAATCCCATACCCCCAAGACTGATGAAGACTTTAATCACTGCTGGAATGCTCGCATTGACGGCGATGTTTGCGATTCCGCCAACCGCTTCCGCGGACACCTCACGACGCTACTACAGTCGCTGCGGCATTTGTCACCAACCGATCTACAGCTATCGCGTGTTCGCAGGTTACAATTCCTATCGGCAGCCCGTTTATCGGTGGGTGGTGAGGTCGCACGATCACCGCACTCCGAGAGCCGGGATCTATCTCCGCTTTGGTGGTGGTGAAGAGCACAATCATCGTGGTCGTGGGCATGAATACAACCGTGGTCGTGGGCATGAGCGTCACGAACACAATGAGCACCGCAGCCATCGCGGCCATGGTGAGCGAGACGAACATCGCGGCCATCGGCATCGGTAAACTGTCGCCACCCCATCGTTTGTTTTCCAAATTTGCCTGACATGATCAGGTGGTAACAGAGGGCCGCTCCCCCAAAACATTGAGGGGGAGTGGCCTTTTCCCTTTCATCCTGCACGCTGAGGCCCTTGCAGTCTGCTCATTGTCAGGCTCGCACTATCACTGGCTTTCAATAGGTCCTCTCCGAAGGTGATCATGTGGGACTACTGGCGCCTTCCCGAGGAGCAGCGGTCTTACCGCGCCGAAAATG
>JBHIXE010000402.1:0-314 GCA_041984905.1 Verrucomicrobiales bacterium
GCGCCCTGGGAGAGCGCACATCCGCTCCTGCGAGGATCGAGTCGCCCAATCGCGTGCTGATCGCTGCGGGTCTCCTGGTGGTGGGGTTTTGCCTCCCTTGGTTTCACTTCCGGCATTCCGTCCCACGAGGGTTCGCCATTGATCCGGGCCTTATTCCTGCAGAAACGCGCATCGATCTCTGGGTGAACGGAGCCGGCGTCGGTGGAGCGATCGGATGGTTCATCCTGGTGCTGGGACTGATGGTATCGCTTCTCCCCGTGGCCTGCCCGCAGATGCAGATGGAACTCAGGAGAAAGCTGTCCCTGGTTGGGACC
>JBHIXE010000402.1:324-5158 GCA_041984905.1 Verrucomicrobiales bacterium
ATTGCTCTTCCCGCGATCCAACACCTTGCCGTTGGGCTCCTGCTACTAAGCGCAGGCTATGGGTGCCTGATCTGGGAATACCTCCCCAACCTGGGCATTCTCCCCAAGCGGCAGCCTGCTACCCCTGCTTTTGATGCCGAGGAGACGGCCTGAAACGATTATATGAGAACTCCCGCAGACTGGTAGACATCGGGATGTACTACCGGCCTGCTGGACCAGTCAAAGCGTTGAAGAGGAATCAGCTGACGGATTCCTCTTCCTCGACGGACTCGAGCACAAAACGCAGATCGTAGAGACGACCAAGCGCGATCATTTCCGCGTCGGTCAACTCCCGTTTCAGATCGGCAAAGAAGTCCAGACTCATAAGATCTTTAATGACCTGGAAGGGTTTCTTGCCCACCACCTGCGCCACATCCCGAGCCGTTACTGGGCGTGTCAGTGTTACGGTTCTCATTTGGATTTGGGGTTGGTGACGGAATAACCCACAGGAACCGGGCCGGGTAAAGGCCAAAGGCAGCTTTGGAGGGAAATGCCTCCATGCCCCGGGTCATCCTTCACGCTTTGGCTGCTTCACTATGGCGCCGCCTCCGAGTTTCTGGATCGCAGGGTCGACATCATCATGACAAAGGCAATCGCGAACACCAGATTGCCGAAGGCGCTGACTCCCCAGCTCATGATCGCGAGCCTCGTTAGACCTGGATCCGGAGTATTGGAGACCCAGGCTTCCATATTCATGAAAAGGATAGTGGAACCCGTTCCTCCCACCATCATGATGACTGCCCCGATCAATGCCATGATGGCCAAGGCATCTCGACGCCGGATGACTCCGATCACGGATGCCGCCAGGATGAGGATCAGGATGAGCAGCCCCGAGGACTGGGCCAGAACCATGACGTAGGACTCGATCATTTCCAGAGTTGGCCGGTGGAGGATTGCGCTGTCCGCGGAGACCGCTGGCCAAGCATCAGGATGATGAACCCGATTCCAAAGAGCAGGTTCCCCAATAGCGTAAAACCTCCCAGAAGCGCCAACACCCGGAAGCCAAATTGATCCACCAATAGAGTGGCGGCGTACTGTTGGGCAATCGACATCAGGCTCAGAAAGGAGCCGATGACCATCATGATGGTGGAGTAGTGCCCGCTACGCCGCCAGGCAATGACGCAGCCCACGAACACGGCCACTGCAGAGACCGCCCAGATCGGGGCCAGAAGGAGGGATGCGAAGTCCAAAGTCATAGGCCTGTGTCGGCTTAGAGACGCGGGGGAATCTTGAAGGATTCAACCGTAGGGGTCCACCTGGATCTTCAGCGTCTTCGGCAGAGGATCGGGATCAATCGCCGCCACATGGGTTCCCTTCTCTTTGGCCACTGCTGCGGCCAGTCCGGCAATCTGACCCGTGGTCATCCAGAGCGGTTCCATTCGCAGCACCGACATCGCGATGTGGGTGCTGGAGAGCGCGACTGGCACCAGCAGATTGTCGAGCGTCTTGGGAAGCATGGCGCCATAAGGAACCTGACCGGGTTGGGCAGGGCCGAAGGCTTTCTTGGGATACCAAAGCACGCCCTCCATCCAACCGTCCACGGCATAGCGACGGTCGTGACAAGGGTGCACGTCAAAGGAATGCTCGCCGATCGCGATGGCCTGATCGACAGCGGGTGTGCGCCCCGTCTTGGGGTCGACGATGAAGTTGTGCTGGGTCACGAGCGCCCTGCCCTCAATGCGCCGGCCTTGCCGAACGTAGATTTGCCAGGGCCAGTGACCGTTGTCCGGAAACTCATCGCGATGCAGGCCTGCCGTTTTCCAGAGCGCCCGCACATGATCCGGCACTCGCGGTTCGTTCTGGAGAAACCAGACGTAGCTGGCGGCGTGATCCAGGTGAAACTGCTCCAACCGGGCCCGGTGATGCTTCCCTGCTTCCGGCCAGGCCCAGCTCACCCCAGGACAGTTGAGGCTGGTAAGCTGGTCGATCGAACCGTTGAGTTGGAATTTGCGGCGGGGAAGCTTGGTGCCCAGGGTGCGACGCTTGACTCGACCACTCTCAAAGTCGTCCAGCAGGGGCAACAGATCCTGGAGATGCTGCTCGTAGTTGGCGGGCTTCTCAAAAGGGATTCGCTTGTCAGGATCGTCCGTGAAGATGGAGCGGGCACAGAACGCTTGAATCGCCGGAGATGCTTCTCCGGTATCTGGCGTCTGGATCTGCTCGCCCGTCTTCCAGTTCATGTAGTGGATGCCGGCAAGGCTTTCGCCGTGCTCCTCACGACTCTCCCGGCCCACGCGGTAAGCAACACCGGCCGCGGCGGCGAGATCCCCTTCGTAAGTCCCATCGATCCAGGTCTTGGCCGTCACCCTCACTGGGCGGCCATGAGGCGTTTCCAGTTCTACCGCAGTGATTTCGCTCCCCTGCACGTTCGCCTTGGTCAGGTGATGACCACGCAGAAAGGTCAACCGATCCGCCTCCGCTTCCAGCATCCGCTCAAAGACTCGCTCCGCCACGGAGGGCTCGAAGAACCACCCGTCCCGAATGAGTTCCCAGTCCGGGGAATCGCGTCCCATGTTCTTGAGGTAATCCTCGCGAACACCGTCCACGAACTCGACCACCAACGCGCCAAAGAGTTCCCGGCGCACGGCATCCGTGGTGCAGAGCCCGCTGGCGGTCATACCGCCCGGATGCGCCTTGGGACATGCCAGGATCACCTTGCACCCCCGCCTCGCGGCTTCGATTGCAGCGGACAACCCACCTGGTGTGGATCCATAGACGAAGACATCGGCCTGGGTAGGCTGGGATTGTGCCAGGGCTGGACCGGTCACCGCGATCGCGCCCGCTGTGAGGCTGTGTTGGAGAAAGGCACGCCGGTCCAGAAAGGGGGTGAAGTCAGAGGGCATGGAAGCATCAGAAAGCAACTGCCCTGCAAGGTCAATCCTTCCGCAACCCTAGCCCTGGCGAACCGGGCCCGCGGATGACGGCCGAACGCTTTGGAACCGCTTCACACATTCCGTGAAGGCGGCCACCGCCTGATCGATTTCCGCCTCTGTCGTGAAGCGAGAGAGGGAAACGCGGATGCTGCGCTTGGCGCGTTCCTTGGCGAATCCCATTGCCTGTAACACCAGGGAAGGATGACCGGCGCCACTGCTGCAGGCGGAACCTGGCGAACAGGCAATTCCCCTCTCATCCAGCATTACCAGCAAGGCTTCGCCATCAACGCCCGGGAAGTGGAGATTGCTGGTATTCGCGAGGCGATGCTCGGGATGACCGTTGATCTCCGTTCCCGGCAATGCTTCCAGCAGAGCCGCTTCGAACCGGTCTCTCAAGAAGCGCACATTCCGAGTCCGCTCCTCAAAATCCTGACGGGCCAACTCCGCCGCTTTGCCGAGCCCCACAATGCCAGTGACGTTCTCCGTTCCGGATCGCCGCTCGTTCTCCTGGCCACCTCCAAAGATAAAGGGGCGAAACCGGATCTCCCGATTGACCACTAGCGCTCCGATTCCTTTGGGCGCATGCAGCTTATGCCCGGACAAGGAAAGCATGTGGATGGGCGTCTCCTGCAGATGAATGGGGATCTTGCCCACTGCCTGCACCGCGTCCGTGTGAAACAGGATCCCCGCTTCCGCTGCCATTCGGGCGAGATCCGGAACCTGGAAGATCACGCCCGTTTCGTTGTTCGCCCAAATGATAGAGACCAACGCAATGCCCCCTTCCCCAAGTGCCTTTGCATAGGCGTCCACGTCCAGGCCGCCCTGGGAATCCACTTCCAGCCGGGTCACGGTGTATCCCTGGCTCTCCCAGTACTGACAAGTCTTCTCCGTGGCACTGTGCTCCACCGTCGTCGTCAGGATCCGCTTCTGGCTGGGGAACAGCTCCAAGCCGGAATGGATCGCCGTGTTGATCGATTCCGTACCGCAACTCGTGAAAATCACCTCTTCCGGGCGGGCACCCAGCAACTCCGCCACGCGTTGCCGGGCTTGATCGACTGCCTTGCGCGCCTCTTTCCCCAGCTTGTAGCCAGCCGATGGATTGCCGAAACTGCTCGTCAGGAACGGTTCCATCTCTGCGAGGACCGCGGGGTGGAGCGGTGTCGTGGCGTTGTTATCCAGATAAATCATGCCAAGGGGCCGGAAGTTCAATCTACTCCAGCTTGCAAGCGGCTCAAGGTGATCGGATTCTAGCGCGGTGATTCAGTTCTCCAATCGCCGCAGTGTGGTCCTCGCCGCCACGGGGCTCATCGTCCTTCCCTTTGTGAGCTGGCTGCTCATGATCCAGTTCAACATTCTGCCCGCGCCTGGCGAAGCCATGTTCCCTCCCTTCAACATGTCTGACCGCCTGGATCGGTTGCCCCTGGAAGAGCGCGATGGCGAACTCGTCGTGGTCTACAACAAGAAAGGTGACGAGACCGTCTACAATGGCGAGGAATTCCTCCAGGAGATCCGCGAGCGAAAGAACGGTAAGTCGGATGTCGCCTGGCTTTTCAAGGTCCTGGACATTACCAGCTGGACGAGCATGGCCTGGGTAACCGTGGGCCTGCTAGGGCAAGCCGCGTTTGCGGGACGGATGTTCGCTCAGTTGTTGGCGGCGGAGAAAGCCAAGCAGGCCGTGGTGCCGCCTCTCTTCTGGTGGATGAGCCTGGTGGGCTCCTCGATGCTGATCATCTATTTCATCTGGCGGAAGGAACCCATTGGGTTGCTCGGCCAGGCCGCGCCCTGGTTTATCTATGTACGCAATCTCTGGTTTATTTACGGGAAACCCAGTTCAGTGAACAGTTAACAGTTCGACAGTAAACAGTCAGGACCGACGCTGGCGAGCGGGCCGCTCGCGCTCCGACATTTGCCGACTCGCACTG